>QHBY01000431.1 GCA_003244245.1 Pseudonocardiales bacterium | reverse complement strand
ACTGCCTTCAGTGCGATTCGCTCACTTCACTTCTTCAAGATGAGTTTCCGATAAGCCTCTTGGCTCGATCATGCCGACTTCGTCGGCCACAGCCCTCTAGCCGTCGACGGCCGGGTCCCGTTCGATGATGCGCGTCATGTCATGTGGAAATGGTGGTCCCTGCACTTCTCCGCCAGGTCGCGGCGAGCACGATGATCTGCAGGGCAAGATTGGCCATGGCCAGCGCGGCAAAAAGCTGATTCACTGACAGCGACAGCAGCAACAGCCCTCCACCGACGAGAATAAGTGCGGACAGCACAGCCTGGATCCGCTCCATCCGGGTCGTTAGTTGCCTGCGGGCGGGGGGGCTGAGCGGGCGCATGAAGGGTTCCATGTTACTCATCGCGGTCGGCCGGATGAGGCCGCCGCCGAGACCGAGAGCGACGATGGCCACCAGGGCGAGCGTGACGCTGGTCGAGATCGCCAGCAACGCCAGACCGGCCGTGGTGAGCACCGCGGGTAGCAGCGCCAGCCGGCCGGGCGCGAACCGGGTCAGCAACGCCGGGCAGGACCGGGCCGCCGCGAAGCCGCTCAGCGTGTAGACACCGAGCACTAACCCGAACCAGGCTACTCCCAGCCGAAGCTCCTCGAACAGCAGCAGCGGGATGAACCCGACGTAGGGGGCCAGCAGGAACGCCCGATTCATCGCGTAGTAGAGCTGCCAGGACCGAGTTTCGCGGGACACCCGCGCGGCAGTGTCACAGTCCTGCGCGGGGTTCGCCGACGCTGCGGTCGGTGCGCCGCTGCTAGCCGCAGTCGGCGCACCGACCGACGTGGCCCTACGCAGCGGCACTAGCGCGGCGATCGCGCAACCGGCGGCCATCGCGGACGCAGCGAAGGGCAGCAGCGACGAGCCGCTGAATAACGCCGCCCCGATCGCGCCCGCCACGAAGGATGCGGCGAACATCCATCCCTGAGTCACGGCCTCCCTACGCCGGAACGCGGCGCCGCTGCACAGCGTGCTGAGCAGCGCGGAGTCCGTGCCGGCAGTAAAAGCGAACCCGGTGCCTGAGAGCACCTGACCGACCAACGCCGAACCGACGTTTGGGCCGAGCGCCAACGCCGCCAGGCCGAGGATCTTGATCGCCTCGCCAAGACCGAGCACCACCGGCAGTGGCCGGTTCCGCGTCCACGAAGCGGTCACTGCCGGGGCCAGCGCAACAACCACACCGTAGACGGCGATCAGCAGTTCGATCGTGACGATCGACAGCCCACCCTTGAAGAAGAACACGAACAGAATCGGTAGGTGGAAGTAGGCGCGAGACACCACCCGATACGCAGTCAGAGCGGTTACCGCCTGACTGCGTGACCGGGTCTCAGCCTCGGTCATCCCGCACTCCCGGCCGGACAGCCGGCGCACCCGCCAGATCGGGCAGATGGCGGCGGATGTACTCCGCGGTGACGTCACCTTGCCGGACTATTCCCGGCGGTGCTGTGGTGAAGTCCACGATGGTGCTGCTGATGGTGAACTCCGAGGGTCCCTCGCCCTCGACTGCAACGTCGACGAATTCGCCGAGGTGTTGCACAGCGATGGTCAGGTCAACCAACCCGCTGTCGATCGTTCCACTGAGGTTGGCCGACGTCGCGGCCAGTGGGAGTCCACTGTAGATCGACAGCAGGTTCAGAACCTGGCAGCGGTTGTGCACCACCGCGACGGTGTCCTTGTCGGAGGTGACCCAATCCGGGACCACGCGCCGGCGCGCCAGGATCACGTTCAGCGGCCCCGGCCAGACATCATCCAACAACGACTGAAACCCGGGGTGCTGCGGCGCCTTCGCCCACCGCTGCCAATCCACCGGGGTGGGCACGAACAACGAGAGCGGCTTGCCCCCGTCTCGGCCCTTCATCGCGTACATACGTTCGGCGGCGCCCCGGTGAAACGGGTTGCAGAACACCCCGTAGTTGGTGTCGGTCGGCGCGACGACGACTGCGCCGTGGCGAAGCCGCTCGGCGACTTCCAGGATAGCTTCCTGATCGGCCGCAGCCACGATACGCACGGACATGGCCGGCCTCATCCCACCGTCGAGGATGTGTGCACGACACCGTCGCAGCTGGGCAGCCAGTCCGGACGGCGCAGCTCATGATCGCTGATCCGAGCGTCCAGCTGCAGTGTCATGTCGATCAGGTCGAGTCCGTTGACGAGGCGGTGGTGCGCGGCGTCATCAAGGAAAAACTGCGCCTCTTGTACGCCGGCCTGCTCGCAGGACACCACCCTGCGCACCACGTCGATGACGATCTCTGTCGTGGCGTCCGCGGTGGTCGCGGCCATCAACGTGTCGACCACTGCGGCCGCCGCGACCACCGGCACCAGCCCACTGCTGGGCAGGTTGTTACGGTGGATGTCGGCAAAGCTCGGGGCGATGATCGCCCCAAACCCATAGTCGCGCAGGGCCCATACGGCATGTTCCCGGGACGAGCCGCAACCGAAGTTCGCGCCGGCGATCAGGATCGTTGCGCCGCGCCGTTCCGGCTGGTTCAGCACGAACGCAGGATCTCGTCGCCACTTCTGGAACAGGCCGTCCGCGAAGCCGACCCGTTCAATCTTCTTCATCCAAACCGCCGGGACAATCTGGTCGGTGTCGATGTCGGGGCGATCGATGGGGACCGCCCGCCCGATCACGCTGGATACCGCTCGCATCGTTATCCCTCTCGTTGGTTGCGAGGTCGTCGGATCAATTCAGGTCGCCCGCGGCCACGAGGTGCCCGGCGATCGCGGTGGCCGCGGCCGACTCCGGCGACACCAGGTGGGTTCGGGCGCCGACGCCCTGGCGACCCTCGAAGTTGCGATTGGAAGTCGATGCGCTGTGCGTGCCGGGCGCGACGACGTCACCGTTCATGCCGACGCACATCGAGCAGCCGGGCAGGCGCCACTCGAAACCGGCCGAGCGGAAGACCTCGTCTAGGCCCTCCTGCTCGGCCTGCTGCTTGATCCGCGCGGAGCCGGGCACCACCAGCGCACGCACGGTCGAGGCGACACGATGTCCCCGCACCACCTCGGCGGCCGCCCGCAGGTCTTCCAGCCGGCCATTGGTGCAGGAACCGATGAATACCGTGGAGATCGGGATGTCTCTCATCGCGGTGCCCGGTGCCAAACCCATGTACTCCAGGGCGCGCTGGGCCGCACCGCGCTCGGCCGGCTCACTCAGCGCTGACGGGTCGGGCACCCTCCCATCGATGTTCACCGTCTGGCCCGGGTTGGTCCCCCACGTCGCCTGCGGGCGAACAGAGCCAGCGTCCAGGACCGCCTCCACGTCGAAGACCGCGTCCTGATCAGTGCGTAACGTCTGCCAGTGTTCGACCGCGCGTGCCCACTGGTCCCCTTTGGGGGCCCGCTGCTTCCCCTCCAGGTAGGCCAAGGTCGTCTCGTCCGGCGCGATCAGTCCGCTACGCGCACCGGCTTCAATGGCCATGTTGCACACCGTCATCCGACCCGCCATCGAGAGCGCCCGGATACACTCGCCGCGATACTCGATTAGGGTGCCGGTCCCGCCGCCGACGCCGATCGCACCGATGATCGCCAGCACCAGGTCCTTAGCTGTGGTACCGGGACGGAGCTGGCCGTCAACCGTGACCGCCATCGTCCGGGGCTTGGCCATCCGCAGCGTCTGGGTGGCCATGACATGCTCCACCTGGCTAGTCCCGATACCGAACGCGATCGCACCGAACGCGCCGTGGGTCGCGGTGTGACTGTCCCCGCAGACAATCGTCATCCCGGGCTGGGTCAGACCCATCTCCGGCCCGATCACGTGCACGATTCCTTGACCCGCCGAACCCATCGGATGGAGCTCGACCCCGAATTCGCGGCAGTTGGCGATCTGCAGCTGGAGCTGACGTGCGCCAACGGCATCACTCACCGCCAGACCCGCTTCCGCCGTGGGAACGTCATGATCGGCGGTGGCGATCGTCAGATCGGGTCGTCGGAGCTTGCGACCACTCACCCGCAGTCCCTCGAATGCCTGCGGCGAGGTGACCTCGTGCACCAGGTGGAGGTCGATGTAGAGCAGGTCAGCGTCGCCCCGATCGACGACATGCGCGTCCCAGATCTTCTCCACCAGAGTCGTGGCTTCCACCAGAGCACCTCCCGATTCCCAACATGTGGGAGTTTCCTCCCAGTTAATGACACACTGGAGGTAGTGTAACCACAGTCGGAACTACATTTCCAGGACCAACTAACCGAGCTTCCCACCGTCGATGACCGGCTCATCGGCTTGTAACCCAGCGTCGAGGACGGGGCCTCTGAGGCTTCCTTCTCTCTTCACCCAAAAGGACTAATACCCGTGTCTCTGCAACGTGCTGATGCACCTCATCCCTACGATTTTCTGCCGCCCGTGCCGTCTTTCACGGTGACGAGCGAAGATATGCGGGACGGAGCCCTGCTCACCATTGAGCACGTATATGCCGGTGCTGGCGGGAAGAACGAATCCCCCCAGCTGAGCTGGAGCGGTGCACCCGAGGGGACCCGCGGCTATGCAGTCACCTGCCTAGACCCGGACGCGCCCACCGGAACCGGTGCCTGGCATTGGCTGCTGGTGAACCTATCGGCGTCGGTCACTGAACTGCCCCGCGGCACAGGCTCGCGGGCCGAGCCACCGGTCGGCGGGTTTCACGTCCGCAACGACCTGGGAAAGTTTGGTTACGACGGCGCGGCGCCGCCGCCCGGCGACAAGTCGCACCGTTACCTGTTCGTGGTCCACGCCCTGGACACCGCCGTATTGGAGGTCACCCAGGAGACCAGTGCAGCGTTCGTCGGCTTCCACATCACCGGACATACCATGGCTAGGGCAATCCTCACGCCGACCTACCAGCACTGACGTGGCGCGTGGAACACTACTAGTAGCGACGCAACAGGAGGTGGGATGCTGTCCCGGGGCGACACGACGGTCGGGCACGGTGGATCCGTGACCACGCTTGCGTTGTTCTCGATCGCGTCTCGGCTGAACCGGTTACCCGTGGTCGGTACCCACCGGCGGGCCGTGGTGGTGATCGGACTCGGCCTCTTCTTCGACTTCTACGAGGTCTTCCTCGTCGGCGTGCTCAGTACGGTGTTTCTCAAGGAGTTTGGGGCCAGCCGCTCCGAGTTGCCCCTGCTGCTGAGTTCGGCGTTTCTAGGGGCGTTTCTGGGCGCCACTGCACTGACCACACTCGCCGATCGAATAGGCAGGCGCCAAGCGTTCCTGCTCACGTTGGGAATCTACTCCGTGGCGTCACTGGCCGGCGCCTTCAGTCCGACCCTGTGGTTCCTGGTGGCCGCGCGGATGGTGGCCGGCTTCGGGATCGGCGCTGAGCTGCCGGTGGCCGACTCCTATCTGGCCGATCTGCTACCCGCCCGCAACCGCGGCCGTTATACAGTGTGGGCGTACACGATCGGCTTCTGCGGCATCCCGGTGGCAGGCTTCCTGGCCCACTCACTGGTCGGTGCCACCGTGATCGGCATCCCAGGCTGGCGGTGGATGTTCGTCTTCGGCTCCATGGGCGCGCTGGTGATCTGGTTCCTGCGCCGACGACTACCGGAATCCCCCCGGTGGCTCGAATCGGTCGGCCGGCTGGACGAGGCAGCCCAGATCGTCGCGCGGTTGGAGAGCGAGGCGGCCGCCAAGGGCACGATCCCGCCGCCGCGCTATGATGTTGACCCCACCCCGCCTATCTCACTGCGCGCGGCATTGTCCCGGCCGTCGCTGCGTCGGCGGGCCACAATGCTACTCATCTTCCACCCATTGCAGAGCATCGGGTACTACGGTTTCGGCATTCTCTCAGTGCTGATACTCACCGAGCGCGGATACTCGGTGGTAGCATCGTTGGTCTACGCCGCCATCATATACCTGGGCTACCCGCTCGGCTCACTCATGACAGTGCCGCTGATCGAGCGCTTCGACCGCAAGTGGATGATCGTGTCCACAGGCGGCAGTATGGCGGCCCTGGGATTGTTCTACGCGAATGCTACGAACTCTACGTCGATCATCATATTTGGATTCGCGTATACCGCCGTTTCCAACGTGTTCTCTAACTCAGTCCACGTCTATCAGGGAGAGTTGTTCCCCACCGAGCTGCGGGCCAGAGCCGCCGGTCTGCCCTACGCGTTGAGCCGGTTGTCCATCGGAATCATGCCGTTCGTATTGGTGCCAGCACTGTACCTGTACGGGCCGGGCTGGGTGTTCAGCAGCACAGGAGCGGTACTCCTGTTCGCCGTGGCCACCATCGCCGTACTTGGACCCCCAACCACCGGGCTAGCCTTGGAAGAGATCAGTAGCGAACACACTTGGTGACCATTACCGCAAGCTTAGGACAAGGTCAGGCAGGACGAGCTGATGCGTCGTCGCCACGGTTCGAGTACTTCTACTGCGTCCGGTTCACGGGATTCCAGTCCCCCGGAGGTGATCATCGGTGGCGGTTCGCTGGTACCTGCGTTATGGCCTGTTTTATCGGGGTGTCGAAGAACGGCTGGCTGACGCGGCATCGAGATCGACCACGTGACTATTTATCGGTGGGTACAGCGGTTCACCTCGCTGCTGATCGCTGCCGCACGGCTGTGTCGGCACGCCTACGGGATCGCGGGTTCGTCGACGAAACCTACGTTAGAAGTCTCAAGCTGCGGGGTTTACCGTATCGGGCGATCGACCAGTTCGGCCAGGTCATCGACGTGCTCGCTGCCGAGAGCGGGATATGACGGCCATCCGACGATTCTTCACCCCTTCCCTCCAGCACGTCCCAGGACCGGCCGGAGGGCAGCACCTCATCGAGCACACGCCTACCCGTGCTACCGGTGATCGGACGCAAGAACTACTACGGCCCCGGCTCAGTGGTCTCCGCGCAGCTGGCCAGCCGAGCCTGGACCATCACCGCCACCGCCCAACGGACCGGACTCAACCCACTCGCCTACCTCACCGCTTACCTCGACCAATGCGCCCAAGCCGGCGCCACCGCCCCGACCGGCCAGGCACTGACCCGGTTCCTGCCCTGGGCGGCCAGCACCAACGACCTCACCGACAGCGACGCCCATTCCGCCGACAACCCGCCAACCGGACCTGCACCATGAACACCCCCGCAGCCCGACCAAGGGCTGCCGAACCACACCGACGAAACCTCACCCCACCGACGATGAGCACCCCCCGCTCACCGCCGACGGGCTCATCGTGCTGCCCTGACCTCCCACGACCCGACCTAACAAACCGCCCCCGTCCGACCTCCAGACGGGAAGTCCGAATACTTACACGCCAACAATCCGGTCGAAGCCGATCACGGCCCCGAATGAAGTCCCGACTGCGGTCCATGCTGGCCTGAAACGACTCCGCTCAGCCCCAGGTGATCAGCGCGGGCACACGTTGTGCAGAATATTCGCCGCGGCCACCCACGTTGACCTGAGGCACCGACTCCCGGCCGCCTTCGGCTGACTCGTCCTTGCTATCCGATTCAACCAACGCAACAGTCCCGACCGAGGAGGAGCCTGATGTCCACGACCAACTCCGGCAAGTTCGGGGCCAGCGCGATCCTCGACGCCCTGCCGGTCTCGAGTTGGCACCGCCGGCTGGTGGTGCTGGTGGGCGTTGGTTCGTTCTTTGACCTCTACGAAGTGTTCCTCGGCGGGGTGCTCGCGCCGGTGCTGGCCAAGGAGTTCGGCCTGGCGTCGGTCGGTAAGGCCGCCGTGATCGCTAGCGGGTTCGCGGGAATGTTCGTCGGCGCTAACGTGCTGTCGATTCTCGCCGACCGGCTTGGCCGGCGGCGGGTGTTCATCTTGAACCTGCTGGCGTACTCGTTGTTCTCCGTGGCGGGGGCGTTCTCGCCGAACCTCGAGGTCTTTCTGATACTGCGATTCCTGGCCGGAATCGGGCTCGGCGCGGAGCTGGTGCTTGTCGACACCTACCTGGCGGAGTTTCTGCCAGGGAAGGTCCGGGGCCGCTACACGGCCTGGGCCTACACGGTCGGGTTCCTCGGGGTGCCGATCGCGGCGTTGCTCGGCGGCAAACTCGTGGCCGCGCGGGAGATCTTCGGCATGTCGGGATGGCGGTGGCTACTGGTCGTCGGCGGGCTCGGCGCGGTGTTCGTGCTGGTCGCGCGGGCGCAGCTACCCGAGTCGCCGCGCTGGCTCGAATCCCGAGGACGCCACGCGGAGGCCGCTGACGTTGTCCGCTCAGTGGTATCCAAGGTGTACGACAAGCCCGCCGAACTCACACTGGACGATCTCCCGCCCGAGCCCGGGGAGGACGAGGCCCGCACCTGGCGCGACGTGCTGGGCACCACGTTCCGCGATTACCGAAAGCATACGGTGATGCTGTTGGTCTTCCAGGTACTGCAGACCGTGGCCTATTACGGATTCGGCGCCCTGGCGCCACTGGTGCTGGTGACCAAGGGATTCGACGTGACCGAGTCGCTGGGCTACGCCGCGCTGACCTTCGTCGGGTACCCGCTGGGCTCCCTCGCCTCGGTACCGCTGGTGGAACGCTTCGAACGCAAGTACCTGATCATCGCCGCTGCGATCGCGATCGGTGTCTTCGGCATTGTGTTCGCCGCTGCCACCTCGACCGTGCTGATCGTGTCCGCCGGGTTCATGCTCACGATGGCCAGCAACGTCTTCTCGAACTCCTTCCACATCTACCAAGCCGAGATCTTCCCTACGGCGATTCGCAGCACCGCCAGCGGTGTGGCGTACTCGCTGTCCCGGGCCACCGCGATGTTCCTGCCGTTCGTCGCGGTTCCACTGCTCTACAGCGTCGGCCCTACAGCGGTATTCAGCAGCTCGGCCGCGCTCATCGCACTGCTCTGCCTCGATATAGGACTTCTAGGGCCGCGCAGCACCGGCCAGCCCCTCGAACAGGTCGGTTCTCGACCCCCATGTGACGCTGTTAGTCGGAGAGCGGAGCAAACCGTGGGAGGCGACGTATGAGCGGCCCGGCCTGTCGGTCAGTGCCGGCGGGCGGGGTTGATGGCACCGGTGGCCTTGGCGACGGCGTCGAAGGTGGGTTTGGCGTAGATGGCCAGGTTGGTGAGGCTGGTGTGGCGGCTTTTGGTCATCAGCATGACCCTGGTGGTTAATGTCGGTCAGGCTGCGAGGGCGAGTTCGAGGCGGGTGAGGTGGCTGGTGCGGGTTCGGTCGAGGGGGTGTCCGTTCCACCAGGCGTCGAGTCGGACGAGGTTGAGTGCGGTGGCGGAGTACACGTGTTCGAGGTGGGTCTTGGGTAGTCCGCGGTAGCGGGCGTGGCGCATGCCGCACACGGCGACGCCTTGGCGGATGGTGCCTTCGACGCCGGCTCGGGTGGCGTAGCGGGCCTGCCAGGTCTTGGTGTTCTGGACGGTGCGGGCGGCCAGTTGGGCGTGGTGGACCTCGCGTGGGTGGCACGGTGAGCTGACGCCCGAACTTCGGCGAGGCCGATCTGGTGCATTGCTCGCGGACGGGGCAGGGCCCGCAGGTAGAGGCGGCGAACTTGATCGTGACCACGTCGGTGCCGCGTTGGGTTGCCGGGGTCCACCAGGAGCTGGTCTGGCCTTGTGGGCAGGTGGCTTGCTGGGTGTCGAAGTCGATGGTGAAGCTGGCCCGGTCGTAGCCGGCGCCGGCTTTGGCCTGCGGGGAGTGGTCGGCCAGCAGCGGGCTGACCAGCGTCATCCCGTACTGCTGCAGACAGTCCAGGACCCCGGCTGCGGTGGGGTAACCCGAGTCGAGGTAGTGCTCGCCCGGGAGCAGGCCGCGGCGGTCCAGCGCGGCGTGGATGGGGGTGGTCATCGCGGTGTCCGGCACGGTCGCGTCGGTGGTGGACACGTTGGTGATGACGTTGGGCCGCTCCGCGCCGGGGTTGTCCTGGCCCGAGTCGGTCGGGTCGGGGGTGTCGCAGGTCTCGGAGATGTGGACCTTGTAGCCGTTCCAGAACAGGTCGTCGCCCTTGGCCGCCCAGCGGGTGTCTGTGTCATACGGTGAGGTCAGGCGCTCTCTGCCCGGCGGGAGACCGTCTGTATCGGCCTCCCGCCGTCTCACCTCCCACCCGGTCGGGGTGTCGGACCGGAGGTAGTTCTGCAGCAGGACAACCCGCAGTACGTCAACAGCGGGTAGCTCCCGAAGCCAGGCGGGTGCGCTCGGCGTGTAGCAGGCCGTGAGCAGGGCGTATCCGTCACGCGCGTAGGCCAGCGCTAGGTCGTTGCGCTTGGTCTGCGAGGTGGGCAGCCGCCAGGAGTCGACTCGGGCCCGGTAGCGCCCGCCCCACTCACCCAGCTCGAAGGTGGCGCCCAGCCAGTCCGGCGCGGTCACCGCGAGGGCCTCCAGACACGCGCGCACCGACTCCCCGGCCAGCTCGAGGCGGTTGAGGTCCCGCACTGCGGAGATCACATGGGTGGAGTCGCTGCGCTGCTTGCCGCCGGCGCCGACCAGCCCCTGGGTCTTCAACGCCTCCAGCAGCAGGTCCAGGACCCGCTCCTCCAGGCCGTGCTCGACGACCCGGGTGCGGAACTCCGACAAGACGCTGTGATCGAACCCTGGATCGTCGAGCCCCAACCCGAGCGCGTACTGCCACGACAGCCTCTCCCGCACCGCGTCGGCGGCCTGTCGGTCGGTCAGGTCTTCGGCCATCTGCAGCACCGTGACCAGAGCCAACCGGCCAGGTGACCAGCCCGGGCGGCCCCGCACCCCGAACGCGGGCTCAAACTCCACATCAGGGAACACCTCGCCCAGCTGGTCACGGATCTGCACCGCCAGCGGCGCCCGGCGCCGGACGTACTTCGCCCGTATCGCGGACACGATCTCTGGCGCGGGCTCGGGCCACGGTCGAGGCTGCACCGACACCACACACCCCAGTCTGCGGCCCGACAAGGGAGAACACGACCGCACACCACATGATCCAACCCGGAAAGCCGCAGGTCACCGACCTACGCGGCGTGTCGCGAAATTTGACCACCAGGGTC
>QHBY01000430.1 GCA_003244245.1 Pseudonocardiales bacterium | reverse complement strand
GTCACGAAGTCGCTCTGGCGCAACACGTCGTCCAGCGGCATCAGCTCGATGTGATGTTCCTCGACGAATTCCATGACTGGATACGGTTCGTGGGCGATCAATCGCATGTCGAAGCCAATCGCCCGCCGGGCAACCGCCCGACCGATGCGGCCGATGCGGCCGAGCCCGACGATGCCCAGCGTCGCCTGCCACATGTCGACGCCGCGGTGCGGTTGCCACTCGCCGCGCCGCATGGCTCGGTCGTGTCGCGAGATCCCGTGCGCCAGGTCGATCATCAACCCCATCGCGTGGTCGGCGACACCGCCGTCGGTCGTGCCCGGGATGGTTGCGACGAGCACACCGCGCTCAGTAGCTGCGTTGACGTCGACGGTGTCGAAGCCGACCCCGAAGCGCACCACGATCCGCAGCGCACCTCCAGCCCCGCCGCGCGCAGCCGCGCAGGAATCTCACCCAGCTCCTCCTCCGGCCGAGTCAAGTTCACCGCAACTGTCACCATGCTCGACGCACCTCCCGTTGCGCCCCGCGGTCGCCTGGCTGGTGGCGCCCCACAGCCTGGTGGCCAGCGTACTGCGCAGGTGTTGGCCGCGCAGGCGTCGTGAACTCGACGTCACCGACGTTTCTGTCGACGAAAATGTCGGTGGGGTCGAGTTCACGACGCTCGACGGCGAAGCCCGCGCGGTGCTGTGCGGTGTGGCGGGGTTGGCTACGCTCACGGTGCGGAGTCGATCCGCTATCGGGCCGCCAAGTCAAACGCACGGGAGCGCGCATGCACGATCCTCGGGCTCTGCTCGACCCGGCCACCGAGGCCGTGCGCAAACTCGCCCGGCGAGGCTATGAGCTCGACCCCGGGCAGTTGGACAAGCTGCTGACGCAGCGCACGTCGGCGATCCAACGGATTGACAACGCTCGCGGGGAGGCCAAGCAGGTCGCCAACGAGGTGCAGGCGAAGGCGCGAGCTGGCGAGGACGTCACTGAGCTGCGGGACCGTGCTCGCGCGCTGAAAACCGAGATCCAGCAGACCGAGGAGCAGCACCGGCAGTTCGAAGCCGACCTCCAGGAATTCCTTCTCGGTATTCCCAACCTGCCTGACGACCGCCTGCCTGACGGCAACTCCGACGAGTTCGCCGTTGAGGTGCGTACCTGGGGCGACACTGCCACTTTTGATTTCGAGGCCGCTGACCACGTTGATATCGGCGAGCGCCTTGGGATCTTCGATTTTCCCCGAGCGACGAAACTCGCCGGCCCCCGGTTCGCCATTCTCAAGGGTCCTGGTGCGCAGCTGGAGCGGGCCATCGCCGCGTTCCTGCTGCAATTGCACACCCAACGGCATGGCTATATAGAGTATTCGGTACCGGCATTGGTCAACCGGCCGACGATGACCGGCACGGGTCAGCTTCCCAAGTTCGAAGAAGACCTGTTCAAGACCGGAGTCACGGATCGCGAGTTGTTCCTGATCCCCACCGCCGAGGTCCCGCTGACCAACCTGCACGCCGGAGAGACCCTGCCTGCAGAGGGCCTTCCGCTGGCCTACACCGCACACACGCCGTGCTTTCGCAGCGAGGCAGGCTCCTACGGGCGGGATACCCGCGGACTGATCAGACTGCACCAGTTCTCGAAGGTGGAACTGGTGCGGGTCGTCGAGGCCGCGCGCTCCGCTGAGGAGCTGGAGATCATGCTCGGGCACGCCGAGGCCTGCCTGCAGGAGCTCGGCCTGGCGTACCGCGTTGTCACTCTCGCCGCGGGCGATATCGGCTTTTCCGCGCAATACACCTATGACATCGAGGTGTGGCTGCCCAGCCAGCAGCGCTATCGCGAAATCTCCAGCGTGTCGGATTGCGGGGTGTTTCAGGCACGTCGAGCTGGTATCCGCACCAAGACCAAGGAGGGCAAGCGGGGCTTCGCCGCCACCCTCAACGGCTCCGGGCTCCCCATCGGCCGCACGCTGGTCGCGATCCTGGAGCAGTGCCAGCAGTCCGACGGTTCGGTCCGCATCCCCGGCGTGTTGGTCCCGCATCTAGGCTTCAGTCGAATCAAGGCCGACGGCACGACCCACGGTGTGCGAGTCGGCGTCTGGGGTTAATCGGACTTCGGGTTAGCCGGAAGGGCGCCGGGTCGTGGCTACACCCCTGTGCGGTCGCCGAGCAGGGTGGCGCAGTCGTAGTGCAGGCGCTTCTGCACGGGGGGGTTCACCATTGTCAGCACGTCGGCGATGTTGCGCCCAGCGGTGCCGCAACCGAACAGGTCGTTGCGTTCGTGGCGCCCATGCGCGATCTGAGAGCGGATCGCTTCGGCGATCACGCCGGGATCCTGTGAGGTGAACACCACGTTGGGACCGCATTCCCGGTCGCTCTGGCGGGTGCCGACGCTGACGGCCGGTGTGCCGAGATAGGCGCCCTCGCGCAGCGCAGCCGACGAGTTGCCGATCATGCAGGCGCAATGAATCATCAGCCGGGCGAAATCCTCGGCCCGCAGGTTGCGGAAGAACTGGCAGCGCTGCGCCAGACCCTGCTCGCGGAACTGGCGGATACCGGCAGCGACCTCGGCGCTGCCCGCGTCCACGTTCGGCCAGAAGACCAGCGCCTGCATCCCGATCGACGAGACAGCGCACAATGTCGCCGCCATCTGATCGAGGCCGTGGCCGTACTCAGTAGTGACGCCGTGTTGCATCACCAGCAAGAAGGGCTGCTCCGGGTCGATCGGCGACCCGGCACCGCAGTGCTCGATCAGCGCGTCGCGGCGGGTACCCGGTCGGGTGCGGGCGGCCAGGTCGATCGATGGGCAGCCGACGTTGAACACATACTGCGGGTCCTCACCCATCGCGATGACGCGGCGGGCGCTGAGCTCGGTCGCCGGAAAGTGGATGTGGGACAGCTTGGTGATCGCGTGCCGGACGCTCTCATCGATCGATCCCGACACCTCGCCGCCCTGGGTGTGGGCGACGGGGATGTTCATGTAGGCGCCAGCGATAGCCGTCGCGATCGTCTCGAAGCGGTCGGCGACGGTGACCACGACGTCGGGCTCAAGGCGCTCGAACGCCGTCGGCAACTCCAGTAGACCCAGGCCAGTGGATCTCGCCATCATCGCCGGCGTCTGGCCCTCGATGATGAAGGGAATCTTCGCGTCAGGGATGAAACCGGCAGTCTCCAGGATCTCTACGGCACAGCCGAACCGTTCGAGCAGCGCGGACGCGGCGGCGATCACTTGCAGCTCCAGGGCGGGGTGATCGCGCACCGCCTCGAGCACCGTGGTGATCCGGGCAAGGTTGGCCCGGCTGGCGACGACCACGCAGATCTTCTTGCGACGCGCGGACACGTTGATGACCTTAGCCGTTGTGCCGCAACGCTGACCGTGGCGGTTAGCTACTCGACGCCGCAGCGCCCGTTCAAGTCAGATGATGTTGGCGACGAACTGCGCTGCGCTGGCCTGCAGCGCCGGCCAGTTGGGCTCGCCGACGGGGCCGCGGGCGAGCACGAAGCCCCGATGGCCGTCGTCGGTGATTCGCTCGGCGACGATCGTGAAACCGGTGAGGGTGAACAACGCCACAGCGGTGGGACGGGTCAGGTAGTACGGGTGATCGATCTTGACCGCCCGTTGGATGCGGCCGGTCCGGCGCAGCAGGACATCGACATCGACGATGTCGACGAACGCACGACCGCCCGGGGCGGTCATCCGGCGCAGCACCGCCAGGGTGCCGCGGACGTCGAGGAGATGGTCGATCGTCTGGCACAGCAACACGAGATCCCAGTTGCGCTCCCCCGGATCGAAGTCCTCCACCAGGCCCGCGATCGTCTCCATACCGGCGGTCCGAGCGACCGCGAGCTCGGCAGGGGATGGGTCGAGGACGGTCGCGCGCGCGTTGAGGTGTTCCGCCAGTACGCTGGCGACCACTCCCGTTGAGCCGCCGACGTCGAGGATCGTGCGCGGTGACGACGGCAGCAGTGGGAGCAGGAAGGCGGCGAGCCCGGCGGCGTAGTCGCGCTGCTCCACCTGCACGGTCTCGGCGTCGATGCGGCGACCGTGGTAGGCCGACACCAGCGGGCGATAGATCTCGGAGTAGAAGTGCGCGTACTGGGTAGCGCTCAGCCGGGGGCTGAGGTAGCCGAGCCCGCAACGCCCGCACACCACGAAGGTGGCCGGGTAGCCGTAACGGTCACGTTCGGCGACCTCGATGGCGTGTTCGCGGGCACCGCACAGGTTGCACGCCGCGGATCGCAGCGCGGCCTGCCCGCCATAGTCGTAACCGAGCGCGGCAATTCGCTCGTTTATTATCGTTTGTGTCATGATATTCACCCATTCGAGAAGATTGGTGAGTGCGTAGCGTGACTGTACTCGACTGGGGCCACGGTGTCGCCGTAATCGGGGAGGTCGGCCAGGCGCACGACGGCAGTTTGGGCACTGCGCACGCGTTCATCGACGCGATCGCCGACGCGGGTGCCGATGCGGTGAAGTTTCAGACCCACATCGCGTCCGCCGAGAGCCGGACCGACGAGCCGTGGCGGGTCAAGTTCAGCTACGCCGACGACACCCGCTACGAGTACTGGAAGCGGATGGAGTTCACCCCGCAGGCCTGGGCGGGTCTTCGACAGCACGCGCTGGATCGCGGGTTGGCGTTTTTGAGCTCCCCGTTCTCACTGGAAGCGGTCGAGCTGCTGCGCCGGGTCGGCGTCGCCGCCTGGAAGATCGCTTCCGGCGAGGTCGCCAACCCGCAGCTGCTCGAGGCGGTGGCCCAGACTGGGGCGCCGGTGCTGCTGTCCAGCGGGATGAGCGGCTGGGTCGAGCTTGACGGCGCGGTCACGCGGCTGCGCGACGGCGGTGCCGGGGCGCTGGCAGTGTTGCAGTGCACGTCGGCCTACCCGGTCGCGCCGCAGCGGGTCGGCCTCAACGTCCTGGGCGAGATTCGGGAGCGCTACGGCTGCGCGGCCGGGTTGTCGGACCATTCGGGGACGATCTTCCCGGCGCTGGCCGCGGTCGCGCTCGGTGCGCGGGTGATCGAGGTGCACGTGACGCTTTCTCGCGAGATGTTCGGCCCGGACGTGGCGGCCTCGGTGACCACCAGCGAGCTGCGCCTGCTCGTCGAGGGCATCCGCTATGTCGAGTCGGCGCTCGCGGCCCCCGTCGATAAGGACGAGGTCGCGACTGAGCTCGCGCCGATGCGTGCGTTGTTCGGTCGATCTCTGGTGGCCCGCTGCGCGCTGCCGGTCGGGCACATGCTCGCCGCGAGCGACCTGATCCCCAAGAAGCCCGCCGGTGGCCTCCCTCCCGCGCGGCTCGAGTCACTGATCGGCCGCCGGCTAAACCGTGCCCTGCGCGCAGACGAACCCCTGCACGACTGTGACCTCCAGCCGCTGGGGCCTGCCGGCTCCACTCTCACCCGCCTCACAGACGCTCCCGGGCCGTCTTAGCCGGTCAGATCAGCAGGATTCTCGCGGCGAGGACTCCGCAACAGGTCAGTGCCAGGGTGACTCGCAGCAACCGTTCGTGACACCGCCACTGGCGGTCCCACCAGGTGGCGTCGCCGCTGTGGTGGCGACCCAGTGCCATGGCGGCGCGCCCGAGGCCGAAACCCAGTCCCGCCAACAGCGCCGCCGCCCAGTTGCCCACCAGCAGCACCGCCACCAGCGGCAGGTAGGGCAGGTTGCTTGGCATATGCGTGCGCACGCCGGTGCCCATCTCGAAGCCGAACTGCAGCGCCCCGGCTTGCCCGCCAGTGCCGATCACCGCCGACGGCACCTGGGCTCGCCGATGCGGCAGCGCTACCCGATGCAACCCGCACTCCCCGGCGAGGACGAACAGCGCCGTCGCGACGATCAGACCCACCCGCACCGCCGGAGGCATTACCGGCCGCACCAGGCTGCCCAGCGCCACCGCCAGCGCGCCGATGGTGAGACCTCCGGCGAGCAGCCCGACGGTGAAGTAGGACCGTGACGAATCCCGCCAGACCGGCGAGCTCAGCAGGTACGCTGAGTTAGCGCTTCATGCGGAACCGGACAGCGCGTAGCCGGCGGTCAGGCCCAGCAACAACCAGGTCAGGGGCCAGCCCTCGCGCACCACCGGCGCGACCGCAGCGGTCACGGCGAGCATCGCCAGCGCACCGGCCACCAGCACAGGACCGAATACGGCGCGTCGCAAGCTTGAGGTGATCAATCTGGGGTGGTCAGGGGAGCCCTGAGGAACTCGGCGGTTCGTCGGACAGCGTCGCGCTGCAGATCAGCTGTTCGAAGTTCGGCGCCCCCGCGTAGTGGACCTCACCGTCGGCGCAGCGGTAGACGGTATCGCCGTCCTTCCAGCGCCAGCCGTTGCGAGGTTCCCCGCTGGCGCGGCAGATCGCGCGCGGCTGGTAGCAGTCGAGCCCGTCCTTCCAGTTTCCGACACAGCCGTTCTTGAACCAGTGGTCGGAGCCGCAGTAGGAAGAGGAGTACGGCGCGCCGTAGCAGATCGGCGAGCCCGGACGGTGGCGGTAGTGACCGCAGTCGAGATACTCGCTACCTTGCTCCGCCCTGGCCGGACGAGCCAGCGGGATCCATCCCAGCACGGTCAGTCCCAGCGTCATACCGGCCGTGCCGACGACGGCCAGGAACCCTCGCCGGCGCACCGTCGGCGTGCCATCGCGGAACTGAACCGCCCGTGGCGCTGCGCCGGAGCCGGCCTGGTCGATGCGGGGGATGTCAGCTTGGATCATCACGCTCCTTGCCGGTCCAGGGCGGTGTTCAGCAGGTTCGCCACCTGCTCGTCAAGGCGCTCCGGGGACGCCACTGGCTGCCCGGCGAGCACCGTGCCGGCGGCGCCGACATGCAGCAGGGCCGGTGCCCACGGCAGGTCGAGTTCCGTGACGAGGCCGGGGTCCACCCGGGACCTGATGCCTGGCGTGTCAGCCCACCGGGCACGCGGGGACAGCACCTCGAACCGGGTACCGGGATGCTCGCCGGCCAGCCTGGTGAACGGCTCGTGCACCGCGTCGCAGAAGCTGCACCCGGGGTCGAGTACCAGCAGAACGAGGGGATCCGCGCCGGCCAACTCCGCCACCCGGCGCCCCGCCGCGGCGCGCCAGGGGGGTGCACTGAGCTGGGCGACCTCGGCTTGGAGCTCTCGCAGCTGCCGCAAGATCCCGGCCATTGCCAGTGTCAGCACCGCAAGGCAGCCCCAGCTCAGCACCAGTGCCGCGGTGAGCGCGCTCACGCCGCGCGCCCGTCGACCGCCGCCGGCAGCGTGTACAGCAACACGGCCACCACCGCAGCACAGCCGACCAGCAGGATCGCCACGCCGCCGCCGGGCAGCGCGGCCGCCGGATAAAGAGTCGTCGCCGCAAGCGTCGCGGCCGCCAGCACCACAGCCCGGGCGATACCACCGGAACCGACCTGGGTACCCATCCGGTTGCAGCCGCAGTCCGACTCGTCGCGCTGGTAGCGGCGCCACGACAGGTGCGCGGCGAAGGCCCCATACATCACTGTCTGGGCGGCTAGCGCCCACCGCAACTCGGCCGTGCCGAAAACCACCGCGGCTACCGACGGCACCCCGACGACGAATTCGACGGTCGCGATGGCACGCGCGGCCACCAACCCGGTGCCGGCTGCGCGAGCCAATATCTTGGGTGCCCTGATGTGCTCGAGGCCTGCCTCCACGAGGAGAAAAGCACCTGCGAGCACGGGCACCCCCAGCAAGATCATGCGGGCTCCCAAAGCACACTCAGACCATCGAGAAAGGCTAGCGCTTCGTTCGGGTCCGAGGTGTCGGCCGGTCCGGGGACCAGCCGGGTGATCGCTGTGGGTGTGGCCAGGACCAGGGCGTCGGACCGCGATCGTCCCTGCGCACCGGACCCGAGCGGCTCGCGCCACAGCTCGCCGTGCTGGGTCGGATGGCCGCGGAAGTCGGGGACCACGATCTGGCTGGCGCCGGGGCGTTCGATGGTCAGATAGCCGATCCCAGGGATCTGCTTGGCCACCCGCACCGGTTCCAACTGAGCTTGTCTGGTGCTGCGCGGCGCAGCGAGGAGCCCCAGCGGGGTGTCGGTCAGCCGGAATGCGTCGAAAATTGTGCTGATCCCGTCGGGGGATCCGCCCGCGCGGGTGTGCAGCTCGAACCACGGTCCCCGCCAGGCCGCCCGATAATCGTTGGCCGGCTCGTTTCGGATGCCGACGATCAGCTCCCCGGCGTTGTAGGGCTGGCGGAGCAACTGGTCGGGGATGGTCGTGTAAGTGCTGTGCCAGTCGAAGGCGCCGGCCTCGGCGACGGTGAATGATCGGCGAGCACCACGCACCAAGGCGATGAACCCGCACGACCAGGGCCTGGATACGTCCAGCCCACGACCACTCAGGACGATCTGGGAGCCGTCCGGGGTGACGAATGCGGGACCGCCCCGCCACGGCCAGTCGTACCGCCCGCGTTCCAGCGACGTCGTCATAGAGAACTCCTGAGCCCGGACAATGTGCGCGATACTCGCACACCCGCCGTCACCGCGCGGGCACGCGGTCCGTTAAGGCGTGTCCCGGAGGTGACTAGCTCGCCACGAGCTCGGTAGGCACGGTGATCACGTCGACCATCGCGCCGTTGCGCAGTACGGTGATCGGCAGGCTGGTGCCGATGGCCTCGGAGAACAACTGGCGCTGGATACCCTGGGCGTCAGTGACGGGCTTGCGCCCGGCGCTGAGCACGAGATCCCCAGTGTGCAGTCCGGCCCGGTCTGCGGGACTGCCGGGGATGACCTCCATCAGCCGCAGCCCCGAGGTCTGGCCGGTTCGTTGCGCGACCGCCGTGGGGAGCGGGGCGGGTACCTCGACGAGCCCGAGGTAGCCCCGGCGCACCCGGCCGTCGGCCAGCAGCGCGCCGATGATCCGGCGGGTCGTCGTGTTGATCGGCACTGCCATCCCGAGCCCGACACCGGCGACGGCGGTGTTGATCCCGACCACCCTGGCGCCGGCGTCAGCCAGCGCGCCGCCCGAATTACCGGGGTTGAGCGCGGCGTCGGTCTGGATCACGTCCTCGATCACCCGCACGGCGCGCCCCGCGCGCACCGGCAGCGACCGGCCCAGCCCACTGACCACTCCGGCGGTCACCGATCCGGCGAGCCCGAGGGGATTGCCGACGGCGACCACCAACTGCCCCACGACCAGCTCGTCGGCATCGCCCAGGACAGCTGCGGCCGGCGTGGTGCCCCGGGCTCGAAGCACCGCGAGGTCGGACAGCGGGTCGACGCCAACCACGTCGAAGCGGCTCTCAGTGCCGTCAGTGAACGCCGCGACGCCATCGTGGGCGGAGCCGACGACGTGCGCGTTGGTCAGCAGCAATCCCTCATCGGCGAACACGACAGCCGACCCGGCGCCCGACCCGACCCGCAGGCTGGCCACGTGCGGAGTGATCGCCGCCGCGACCGAGCTCACCGTCCGCGAGTAGGAGTCCAAGGGGTCCACCGCAACCACCGCCCTCAACGATTACACCGTTGCACAGGCAACGTCATCGCGCCAGGCTCTGTTCCACCACCCTCTGTCCGCCTGAGCCCGCCATTTGGAGCCGGATAGCTGTTTGACGCCCCACCGCCGGGCGCCATTCGGAGCCGGATGGCGGAGGCGGCCTAGATGCGCAGTCGTGGTAGTACTATTTTGTTGAAATGGTAGTATCAGAGGTATGAAGCTGAGTGTCAGTCTGTCCGAGCAGGATGTCGAGTTCCTGGACGACTACGCGACCTCCCATGGCGTCCGGTCGCGCTCGGCGACGGTGCAACGGGCGGTTGCGTTGCTGCGCGCGCACGTCCTGTCTGACTCCTACGAGCAGGCGTGGGCCGAATGGGAGGCTGGCGACGAAGCATCGCTATGGGACACCGTTGCAGCCGACGGGGTTGACGGCTCCCGATGAGACGTGGGGAGATCCGGATGGTTGATCTCGACCCGGTGCTCGGCTCCGAGGCGGACAAGGTGCGGCCAGCGGTGATCGTGAGTAACAACGGCGCCAACACAGCAGCGGAGCGATCCGGGTCTGGTGTGTTGACTGTGGTGCCCGTGACGTCGAACGTCACCCGGATACATCCATTCCAGGTGCTGCTTCCAGCGGCCGAGTGCGGCCTGCGACGGGACTTGAAAGCGCAGGCTGAACAGGTCCGGTCAGTCGCCGTAATCCGGATCGGACGCCGTGTCGGCGTACTACCTGCCGATCTGGCGGTCCAGCTCGACGGTGCACTCCGACTGCACCTCGATTTGTGAGTAGCACATTTGTGCTACCCTGACCAGTATGGAATCAGTGGGCATCCGTGAGCTGCGTCAGCACGCTTCGCGGTACGTGGAGATGGCGAAGGCCGGCCAGCGGATTGCGGTCACCGACCGCGGGAATCTGGTCGCGTACCTGGTGCCAGCACAAGACGCCGGAACGTTGCTGGAGCGCCTCGCCGCGTCGGGTGACTACCTGCCTCCGGCGGCTGCCATCGGCGATCTGCTCCCACCACCGACGGTTCCGCAGGGGCGGCGACCGCTCAGCGAGGTCGTAGCCGACCTGCGGGACGCGGAGCGTTGGTGATCTATCTCGACACTTCCGCGTTCGTCAAGCTGGTCTGGGCTGAGCCGGAGAGCGACGCGCTCAGCCGGTTTCTCACTGAGCGGTCCGCGACGCCGCTGGTGTCTAGCGTCCTGCTGACCGTAGAGACCCGCCGCGCCGTGCAGCGAGAGGACCCGTCCGCGCTTGCCCGTGCTGATCTCCTGCTGACCCGGATCGGTCGCATCGGCATGACTGCGAGCGTTGTCGAGTCGGCGAGTCGGCTTCCCGACCGTTCGCTGCGTTCGCTGGATGCGATCCATCTGGCTACCGCCCTGATGCTGCGTGACGATCTCGATGTGATCGTCACCTACGACAGGCGGCTGGCAGCTGCTGCTGAGGCACACAATTTGCCCGTTGACTTACCTGGCGTTGCAGCCAACGGCTAGCGTCTACGTGAATAGAAGATCAAGCACTAGCTCGTTGATCTCGATGGCTGTCGAATCGGCTGCCAGTGCCGAGCGGATCCGACGGCGGAGTGTCACGAAGTTGCCGGAGGCGCCGGGGTCGAGAGCCGCGACGAGGTCGGTGCAGTGCTCGCCGAGGTCCGACAACCTGCGGTGGATGGGCTTGCTGTCATCGAATAGCGGAATCGGCAGTTTCCAAATGTGCTTGTCGACGTGACGTTCGTCCTTGCCGTAGGACATGAGTGGACGCACAAGATTAGTAATTGCCGGGCTGTTCAAGAGAGAGCTCAGGTGGAGTCCTTCGCTTCGGCTTGAGACGGTCCCCCAGCAGAGCGTGTGGTCAACAACCGCAGCTGGGTTTTCCACTAGAGCGGCGGACACGTGCATGCCTGCTTTTCCGTAGACGACCCGGAGGGGCGGTGTCGGTAACTGATTCGTCAGCTTCTTGCGAAAGTCGAGTTGGTCGCGGAGAGTCAAGCGGTCACTGCTTCGGTGGTACAACCAGAGCTGCTCTGCTCTGCGCCACCAATCCGCGAGGCCGGGGTAAAGATCCAGTCGCGCATCTTCGCCGTCGAGAAGCTGATTGCCTTCCAGGGGAAGAACTCCATGCCTCGCGGGACGCGCGCGAAACGGGATAGGCCGGAGGAACTCGGTCTCGATCACGCCTTCGAGTGAGCGCAGTTCCTTCCACGGCATCTTTTCGGTACTGCTGCGTGCGGAGCGAACGAGTTGCCTGCCTGCGGCGAGCCCGAGCGGACCGGACTGCTGCCTTTCGACCATGAACAGGACGCGGGGCACGATAGAGGCGCCCTGGCCGAACCGAGGTTCGTAGGGGGACTCAATGGTACCTTCCTCGTGGACGGTGAGGTCAGGTCATACCGAGTAACGTGCGTGGAGACGATGTCCCAGGTGTCGCTGCCACGAGGAAGGCGGCCAGTCCAGCGTGTTGTTCGCGCCGGTAGCGGTGAACCGAACTGGGTGGTGCTGCGCTGGCCGAAGACGACGGCTGCGCCGCGCGGAAAGAAATGAGGCCGCAGACGGCGAAGATCCCAGGAGTCGGTGAATGTGATCGCAACAGGATCTTTCGAGTCAGGGGTAGTTTCCCGCTCTGAAACCGCGTAGTAACCGCGGTCGAGGACAGCGTTCGGCATGACGAACGCGAACGAGCCACCGTCGGTCAGGTACCTCTCGTTCGGCGTCGGGGTCACGCCCTTGCGGGTGGCCAGCACGCCTTCGAGCCAGAACAGCAACGCTGTGCCGTCGGGCTTCGTGGGACTGAGCATGTGCTGGGTGACCTCGACCAGCTTTGCGCCTTGCTCCTGATACGCATGCCACTCTCGTCCGTCGGTGAGGACGCCGACGTAACGTTGGCCGGTTTGCGCAGCGCGCGCCGCCACGTAACCCGCGAGCTGTTCTTCCGCTGCCCGCACAACGCCTTGATTGCTGAGGTCCTTCTTCACCTCGATAACGGTAAAGCCGATTTCGACGTCGATGCACCGACGATCTCCAACCTGGGTCTCAAGCTGGACGTCCAGGTCGTGGTCGTCGAGGCCGAGACCGCCGGTGAGCAACAACTGTCGGACATCGGCTTGGACAGTCGCTTCGCTCCGGACTCGGTCGCGCGCAGCGAGACGGCGCAGGAGCTGGCTGAGCTCGTCCGTTGAGGCGATCAAGTCGGTGGCCACACGGATGGACTACCACGGCCATCCGACGGGTCGTCTGAGCGCGTGCTCAGTCCTCGGGGCGGGCCGCGGCGGGGTCCCAGGTCAGGCCGGGCACGCCCCAGCCTTGAGCCTTGATCATTTTCTTCGCCTCGCGGGCATGCCGGCCGACCAACCGGTTGAGGTAGAGCATGCCGTCGAGGTGATCGGTCTCGTGCTGGAGGCACCGGGCCAGCAAGCCGGTGCCCTCGACGGTGACCGGCGCTCCTTCGGCGTCGACGCCGGTGACCTGCGCCCAGCTGGCCCGCCCGGTTGGGAACGATTCACCGGGTACCGACAGGCAGCCCTCCCAGTCGTCATCAGGGTCGGGCATCGTCTCGGGACGCTCACTGGTCTCCAGCGCCGGGTTGACGACCACACCACGCTGGCGCACGCCCTCGTCCGCGCAGTCAAAGACGAACAGGCGCAGATCCACGCCGATCTGGTTGGCGGCAAGCCCGACGCCCTGGGCGGCCGCCATCGTGTCGAACATGTCGGCAACCAGGGCGTGCAGCGGCGCGCCGAACTCCGTGACGAGCCTGGTCGGGTTGTGCAGCACCGGGTCGCCGACGATCCGGATCGGGCATACAGCCATGATGGGGGACAGTAATCGCTGGCTTACTCCGCCCCGCATCCCGGGGATGTGTCGGGGGCGCCCCCGGTCCGTCTCGGCCACCGCATGGTTCAATGCTGGCCAGAATCACACCGCTGTGATTCGCCGGGGTTGTGGACCGAGCCGGGGTTGTGAACCGAGGAGCGCGATGGACGCCGCACAGGCGATGCACCTGAACGACGACCGGCCCGAGGGTCTGAGCGGCCAAGAGCACGAGATGTTGGCTTTCGAGCGCCAGTGGTGGAAGTACGCCGGCGCCAAGGAGCAGGCCATCCGTGAGCTGTTCGCCATGTCCGCCACACGCTATTACCAGACCCTCAACAGCATGATCGACCGACCAGCTGCGCTTGCCGCCGACCCGATGCTGGTCAAGCGGCTGCGTCGGCTGCGGTCCGGTCGCCAGCGTGCGCGGGCCGCTCGCCGGCTCGGCGTCGGCCCGAGGTAGGCCATGGGCGCGCCGGGTGGTGGAAGTACTGGAGGTAGCAGACGGCTGCGCACCGCCGGACTGGCGCTGTTCGCGTTCGCGGTCATCGCTACCGTGATCGGCTTGGTGCTGGCGCTGAACCGTGGAGAGCGGACGGCGGCCACTGGGAAACCTGCCGTGACTTCTACGCATGCTCCCGTTAGCGCATCGACGGTGCCATCGGTCATTCCCTTTCCACCGCCAGCGACCTCGCCCTCCGCTGAAGCGCCGCCCGCTGAAGCACCCTCCGCTGAAGCACCCTCCGCTGAAGCACCCTCGCTTTCCCCGCCCGTTCCGCCGAATGCCGCCGAGGGCGCTCCCGTCGACGACAACAGCGGTAGCGCACTAGGTGCTAGTCGCGGTGAGGTGCGGGTTTTCAACAACAGCACCATCCGCGGCCTGGCCGCGCGGGCCGCGCGTGATCTCAGTGCTGGCGGTTGGACGGTGGTCGTGGTAGGCAACTACGCACGGGGAACCATCCCGACGACCACGGTGTACTACCAGGAGGGCACCGACCAGCGCGCTGAAGCTGAGGCCCTCGCTGCCCAGTTCAAGGTACGTGTCGAGCCTCGTTTCCCGGGCATCGCCGACGCCGGCCCAGGCCTGATCGTGATCGTCACGAACGACTACGCGTCCCCGTGAGTGGTCAAGTCGAGCGGATCGCGTCGTTGCTGCGGGAGCGGAACGCTCTCGACGAGCAAATCGGCGCGATTATCCGACGGCCGATGACATCGGGACACCTGGGCGAATGGGTCGCCGCTCAGGTGTTCGGCATCGAGCTGTCAGCGTCCGCCGTCCAGGCGGGTATCGACGGACGGTTCACAGCCGGACCGCTGGAGGGGTGCTCCGTCAATGTGAAGTGGTACCTCAAGCGCGAGGGTCTCGTCGATCTGACGGAGTCACCGGCTCTCGACTACTACCTCGTCCTTGCTGGCCCGAGCTCCGCGCCAGTGTCCTCGCGTGGCGGTCTTCGCTCGTGGCGGATCGCGGCTGTCTACTTGTTCGACGTGCCGCGGTTGCTCGACGAGCAAGGCGCGCGCGGCGTCAAGATTGGGACAGCGTCGAGCGTTCGAGTTGATCAGTGGGATGCCGCGGAGATCTACCCGCGCGCGACTAACCCTGCGTTGTCCGTGTCCTCCGAGCAGGCGACGCTGCTCCGGCTCTTCGAATAGGCGCTGGGACCGCGTTATTCCCGGATTCGGATGAGGTCACCCGGGGTGTGGAGGGGGTTGCGGCGTGGTGGTCCGCCGAGCCAGGGTGGTGGGTGGAATTGCGGGATACCGCCGGTCATGTCGATTCGCCATTGGGAATGGTGAACTAATCGATGATGCCGACCGCAGAGCGCAACGCAGTTCCCGACGCTGGTGGTCCCGTGGTTGGCCCAATGAGTCACGTGGTGAATATCGCACCAGCGGGCTGGTACAGAACACCCAGGGAAAGCGCATCCGCCGTCTCGGAGAATCACCGCGCGGCGGATCGCGGTGGGTACTGTGTAGCTGGCGCGCCCGATGTCCAGTGGCTCACCCCGGGCACCGAGGACCACCGGGATGATCCGCGCGTCGCAGGCGATGCGGCGGGCGGTGTCGGCGTTGATCGGGCCACCCAGGGCCAGCGAGGCCGTCCCGATCCGGCCTTGGAGCACGGCCAGGGGCACGGTGACCACGACCTGCGGGCGTTCCCCACCTTCGGTGGGTAGGTCACCGGCGTCGAGGGAGCGTTGGGCGAGTTCGACCAGGGCATCGGCGTCCCGGTGGGCCGAGGTGCGTAGATCGACTTCGGTGTCGGTGGTCGGTCGGGGCGCGGCCAGTGGGCTCAACGCCGACCGGAGGATCTCCGCGGCTTCCCGGTCGAGCCATCCGCCCAGCTCATACCCGCCGTCGCGGTCGGTGAAGGTCAACCGTCGCTGGATCTCGGGATCGTCCTTCGGTGGTGGGCCGTCCTGACCGAGGTGGGCCAGGATCCGGGTACCCAACACGGCCAATTGTGTGGCATCCAGGGTGCGGGAGTGTTTGGCCAACTCCGCTTCGATTTCGGCGCGCTGGTGGTCGTCGACGTGGGCTGGGATCCGGGCCAGCACTGAGCGGATCACCGTGACGTCGGCCGGGCCGATCGCGTGCTCAGCGACCGCGGCCGCGGTCGCCGGCAGTCGCGGTGGTGTCGGCGCGCCACCCAGCCCGCGACCGGGCAGCACGTCAGCAGCGGCGGCGACCCGGGACCGGGCCTCGCCCCGCGACACCCGCCCGACCGCCCGCACCAAATCCACCGTGGTGCGGTACCCGACAGTTTCGGCGGTTCCCCGGGAATCGACCTCCGCGATCACCGACAGCATGTCCGCCCAGGTCGAATGCAAACAAGTTTCCAATGCGGATAGTTCGGCGAGCAGCTCAGCATCGCTGCCCTGCCACACCGCCGCCGTCGACATGCCACCATTCTAGAACACAGCACCGACAATGCCGGGTCGACATACCGAGATCTTCGACTGAATGAACGAAGACGGTCATTTCGATGCGACTGCGCTGGACTCGCCTGGGCTGGACTATGGGATGGCGTTGGCTGATGACGACGAAGGGGCCAAGGTGACGTGGGAGCGGATCGACCTGAAAGGGGATGAGGAGACGCTGCTCATGACCCTGTACCCGCGGGCGTTGGACAGCAGGGCGGCCGCGCCGATCCTCGGTGACGAGTACGCGGACGAGCTGCTGAGCCGCCTGCTGCAGTACACGTTCTGGAGGCACCGATGAGTGGGACCGCGGATCTGTACCGCAGGTGGGCGCGAGTGGCGGCGCGGGGCTCGTCGCCGATTTACGAGCAACTGGCACTGGCCGTCGCCGAGGACGGCGCCGTCCTCAGGCTGTTGGAGAGCGTGGAGTTCGGCAAGCGCCAACCGAACCTGCTCTTCGGTGCCCTGCGTTGGCACGGAGTTCCCGTCGAGGATCCGCAGCGATGCTTGGCATGGGCGCGCGCTCACCCCGATCGCATTCTGGCGGTGCTGCGGACCCGCCGCACTCAAACCAACGAGGTTGCCCGGTGCGCCACGATTCTTCCCGCACTCGCGCAGCTGCCTCAGCCCCTTGCTCTCATCGAGGTGGGGGCTAGCGCTGGATTGTGCCTGCTCTACGACTACCAGGTCGCCGAGATGGCTGTTGCGTCCGGTGGTGAGGTAGTCCGAGCCGCGCACCTCGGTGACCCGCACCCGGCCGGCCTCGTGCGCGGCCAGCGCGTCGCGCCACATCTCGGCGCGGACCTTGGCCTTCGGGCCGGGAGCGGCCAGCGGCAGGTCAGGGGTCATCGGCCCGTCCACCGGGCCGTAGACGTACAGGTTGGACACGGTGGCGAGCACGGCGCCGGCTGACTCGGCCGCGGCGAGCAGAGCGTGGGCCATCGGTGGCCAGTCCTGTGGCCAGCGGTGGTAGGGCGGGTTGAGGCAGTTGTAGACCACCGCCGAGCCGGCGGCCAGCGTGCGCAACCGGTCGGCGTCGGCAGCATCGGCGGGCACGCGCTCGACAAGCGGGTGGTCGGGGCCGAGTCCGCGGCGGCTGACGAGGCGGACCGGTATGTCGCGGCTGGCGAGCAGGCTTGCGACGGCGGTGCCGACGGGGCCGGCCCCGACGACCAGATGGCCAGCGGTCATGACGGGTCTCCAGAGATCGTAGTTCCGATATAAGAGCAGTGCTCTGAATCAGTAGTCTTGGCGCAGTGAGCGCGGTTTGTCAAGAGCATTGCTCACAGTTGTTGCCGATGCTCGCAGCGGGCGGCATCATGATGCGAGTGAGCAGGTTGCAGCCCGCCCACCGCACGGCCCGCGAACGGGTGCGGGCGGAGGTGACCGGCGAGATCGTGGACGCCGCGCGGCGTCAGCTGGCCATTGTGGGCGCCGCCGCGCTATCGCTGCGCGCGGTCGCCCGTGACCTGGGCATGGTCTCGTCAGCTGTATACCGTTACGTACCCAGCCGCGACGTCCTGTTGACGCTGCTCATCGTGGACGCCTACGACGCCCTCGGCGCGGAGGTCGAGGCCGCCGAGGAGGCGGTCGACCGCGCCGACCTGCTCGGTCGGTGGACCGCCATCGGCACCGCGGTGCGCGGCTGGGCCTTGGTGCACCCGCACGACTGGGCTCTGATCTTCGGTTCGCCGGTGCCCGGTTACGCCGCACCGCAGGAGACCATCCCGCCCGCTACCAGGGTTCCCGAGGTGCTTTGCGGGATCCTCGCCGACGCGGTGGCCGGTGGACGCCTGGACACCTCGCTGGTCGGCGACGTATCCGCAGCGGTCGTGCGCGCGATGGAGCCGGTCCGCTCGGTGGTGCCCCGCGACCGGGTGCCAGACTCGGTGCTGGCCGGCGGGCTCACCGCGTGGGCCGGGATGGTCGGCGCGGTGTCCTTCGAGCTGTTCGGCCACCGGCACAACGTGATCGACGACAACGAGACGTTCTTCGTCGACGAGCTGCGCAGGCTGATCACCTTGATCGGGCTGCGCTGACATCTCGAACGCCCTGGTAGCGAGGTCACGGCCAGGGCTGGGTGGCGGCCGGGCTTTCCGGAGGCTCTCAGCGCGTTAGAAGGTCGAGCAGGCCCGGGAAGCGGTCGGGCTTATGCGCTCGTCGCGGCCGTCATCGGGCTGGCACCGTTCGCCTCCGCGACGCCCTCACCGCTTTACCCCGAATATCGCGAACTCTGGGACATCTCCCCCGTCGTGATGACACTCGTTTACGCGACGTACGCCTTCGGCGTGCTCACCACCCTCACCCTCGCGGGTCGGGTCTCCGACCAGGTCGGCAGGCGTCCGGTGCTGCTCGTGGCACTGGGCACGCTCATGGGCGCGACCGTCGTGTTCATGCTGGCCGACTCGGTCGGGTGACTGTTCGTCGCCCGCGCCGTGCAGGGACTGGCCACCGGGCTGGCACTCGGCGCCGCCAGCGCCGCACTATTCGATCGGCATCCGCGCCGCGACCCGAGAGGAGTGGGCCTGATCAACGGCGTGGTGAGCGCCGGTGGGATGGGGCTCCGTGTGCTCGTGTCGGCGGCGTTCGTCGAGCTGCTGCCGGCACCGCGCGTGCTGCCCTACGTGGCGCTGTTCGTGCTCTTCACGATCGCCTTCAGCGGCGCGTTGCGGATGCCCGAACCCGTCGCGAGCCGCTCGCCGCTACAGCTCACCCCGCAGCGCCCCGGCGTGCCGCCTACTGCGCGCCCGGCGTTCTTGATCGCCGCGCTCGGGGTCACCTCCTCGTGGTCGATCGGCGGCCTGCCGCTGTCATTCGGTCCGCAGCTCGCCGATGGTCTGTTCCACACGACCGATCCCCTGGTGGGCGGGGTCAGTGTCTTCGCCCTCGCTGGCTCTGCCGCGCTCGCGCAGCTCGTATTCAGGCGAACCCAGCCGTGGGTGGGTACCGCTGCGGGGTCGGTGGCGCTCGCCACCGGGATGGCGCTCATCGTCGGCGCCGCGTCGAGCGATTCCAGCGCGCTCTACCTCGGTGGCGCGGTCGTCGGGGGCGCCGGCTTCGGCGTGGCGTTCCTCGGGGCGCTGCGTGCCCTGTCGGCGGCCATCCCGTCCGAGCACCGCGGGGCGGTGATGTCGGCCTTCTACATCGTGGCCTACGCGTCGCTGTCGCTGCCCGCGATCCTGGCCGGCATCCTGGTCACGCCGCTGGGCCTGCGGCCGACATTCGAGATCTTCGGCAGCGTCATCGCCGCGCTCGCGCTGGTAGTCGCCTTCCTCGCCTGGCGCACGCGGCCGGTAACCCAACCGGCGGCCAGATGTTAGGGCGCGGCGAGGTTCTCCTCCAAATACCGCACGGAGGACATGCGAGCGCCCACGTGGCACGTCAGCTGCGATCTGGCGGTGACAGATCAGATGCCGGTGCCGGTTTTGTCGTGCCAGCCCGGCAACTGTCCCTGGAGTAGCTTCCGCGGATCAGCGGTCCCCGTGCGTCGTAGTGGCGCAGAGTGCGGACACTGAGACCGGTAGCGTCGGCCAGTTGGCCGATTCGCCATGTCGGCTCCGATCCGGCTCTGCCGGCTGCTCGCGCGTGCACTACTGCGACGTTAAGACCTCACATCGTGTGCGGTGCAAGCCGGCGATCGGCGAGCGTCGTGGTCAGGGAAGTTCCTCGTGTGCCGACGCGAATGCAGTGATTCCGGCCCGGTCCTCGGGTATGCCGACGCACAACGGGCCGCGCCGTGTCGTCGTCGAGTTGTGATCATTGTTCGGAAGAATCCAGATCGCGATCATGGCCAGAGGTGGGCGCTATGTCAGCCACGGTCGGCGGCGTAGTTGGCCAGCTCGGCGAGTTGCCTCGGGTCCAGGGAGGGGTGGACGGCCTGGCGGGCGGCGGCGAGCTGGGCGGCGGTGACCTCGGTGGCCTCCAGTGACTCCCGCATCGCGCTCAGCGCCGCCTCGCGGATCAGCGCCGCGCAGTCCGCGGCGGAATAGCCCTCCAGTTCACCGGCGAGTGCGTCGAGGTCGACGTCGGCCGAGAGCGGGGTGTTGCGGGCCGTGGATCGCAGGATGGCCGCGCGTGCGTCAGCATCCGGTGGCGGCACGTACACCAGCCGCTCCAGCCGGCCGGGCCGCAGCAGTGCCGGGTCGATGAGGTCAGGGCGGTTGGTGGCGCCGAGCACCACCACATCGCGCAGCGGCTCCACCCCGTCCAGTTCGGTCAGTAGCGCGGCGACCACCCGATCGCCGACGCCGGCGTCGGACGACCCGCCCCGGCGCGGTGCCAGTGCGTCGACCTCGTCGAGGAAGATCAGCGCGGGGGAGGCGTCGGAGGCGCGGCGGAACAGTTCTCGGACCGCTCGCTCCGACTCACCGACCCACTTGTCCAGCAGCTCAGCGCCTTTCACCGAGAACACGTTGAGCGCTCCGGACCCGGCCAGCGCGCGAACCAGGAAGGTCTTGCCGCACCCGGGCGGACCGTAGAGCAGCACGCCGCGCGGGGGGTCGACCCCGAGCCGGGTGAACGAATCGGGGTAGCGCAGCGGCCACAGCACCGCCTCGGTGAGCGCCTGCTTGGTCTGCGTCATGTCGCCGACGTCGTCCAGGGTCAGCCCACCGGTGCTGACTGTGTCCGAGGTGGACATCGAGATGGGGCGGACGGTGTCCAGCGCCCCGATCAGATCCTGCTGCAGGATCACGAGATCAGCTCCGGTGGCTGACGAGTGGCGCAGCGCGGCGCGCACCGCAGCCTCGCGGCGCAGCGCGACCAGATCAGCGGCGACGAACCCCGGAGTGCGCTCGCCCACGGCCGCCAGATCGACGTCGGGCGCCAACGGCACCGCGGCGAGCAGCACCCGGAGCAGCTCCGTGCGGGTCCGGGCGTCGGGTAATCCCAGCGACAGCTCGCGATCGATCAGTTCCGGCGCGCGTAGCCGCGGATCCACCGAAGCGGGATGCGCGGTGGTGACCACCAGCGCGACGCGGTCCAGCGCGGGCGCCAGAGCGTCGAGCACGACGGTGGCCAGCGGCGGCGGGTTGGTTGCCGGCAGCAGTGCCTCGATGTCAGTGATCAGCAACACGCTGGGCTGGCGCTGGGAGGCGGCCGTTACCGCGTCGTGCACCCGCTGGGTGGCTGTGTCGGGCTGTATCGCCGCCACGCTCGGCGCGGCCAGCTCGACGATCTGAGCCCCGGCGTCACGGGCCACCGCGCGCACCATCGTCGCTTTGCCGACGCCCTCGGGCCCGTGCACCGCCACCCCGAGGCGGGTGCTTGCGCCGAGGCTGCGTAACAGGTCGGGGCGGTGAAAGGTCAGCTCGAACCACTCGGCCAACCGCCGGGCGGCGTCCTGGGCGCCCACCAGATCGGGCACTGCAGGCACCGGGACCGCCGGAGCCGGGGTGTTCGGGGCCTGCGACCGCATGGGCTGGTCCCCCGTGCGCGAGCCGTCGCGCCAGCCGACCACAGTGGACGGGTGCGGTGCAACAGGACCTGTCGGGTCGGTGCCCGTCACGGTGAGCAGCTCGTTGGTCCAGGTGATCCCGATTGCCGAGGCAAGCCGGCTACGCACCGCCGCGGTGTTGGATCCAGGCGCCAGGTCCTGCGGGAGTAGCGACACCGCGTCCCCGGCGGTGAGCACCTTGCCGGCTAGCGCGAGGCGTAGCGTCTCAGGGCTCACCGAACGGCTGACCAGGACGGACCCGGTGACGGTGATCGAGCGCGCCGCGGGTACCTGTACCGGCGCGAGCACCACCTCGGCACCTTCGGTCAGCCCCAGGTTGGACAGCGTGAGGTCATCGAGCAGCGCGATGCCGGGGGCGTTGTGCCCGGCGGCCGCCAACGCCGCACTCACTCGGGCTCCGGTGAGCCGCACGGCGTCCCACGGCCGCAAGCCCAGCGCGTCGAGTACTTCCGGGTGCAGCCGCACCACACCCCGCCGCGCATCCAGCGCCGAGGTGCTGAGCCGGGTGGTCAAGGTGATCTGCGGCGCGCTCACGACGTCCAAGCCTACGACCACGGCATGTGCTACGTTTGCTACGGAGGTAGCAGACGATGCCCAGGACCATCCCTCATAGGGAACTGCGCAACAACAGCAGTGCCGTATTGCGCGAGGTGCAGGCCGGTGAGACGGTGTACGTCACCAACAACGGGGAGGTCGTCGCCGTCCTCGTGCCGCCACCACGAGCGGCGGGCGCGTCGCTGCGGATCCGGCGAGCCTCGGTTCGCGGGGGGTTCGCCGAACTGGCGCGGACCCGGATCCACGAGCCACTCCAGGACGTACTGGACGAGCTCCGCGGCGATCAGTGATCCTCTACGTCGAGACGTCGGCAGCGGCGAAGCTGCTCGTCGACGAGCCCGCATCGAGCCGGCTGTCAGCGCGGCTCGACAAAGCCGTGGATCAAGACGATGCCCTGCTCTCGAGCATGATCCTGGAGACCGAGTTGCGCAGGCTCGCGGTCCGCGTCGACTTGGCCCAGACCGCCGTGACTCAGCTGCTAGAGCGCTTCGACCTAGTGGAGACGGACCGCTCCCTCTACCGGGCGGCGGGCTTGCTCCCTGGCCGTCATCTCCGCAGCCTCGACGCGCTGCACCTCGCGGCCGCGCTGCGCGTCGGTGCCGACGTTATGGTCACCTACGACCATCGGCAAGCAGACGCGGCAGACGCGGCCGGACTACCAGTCCTTGCGCCATGAGAGGACGAACGGCTCGCCGCGACGATCCAACAGGGACGGAGCTGACCGCTCCGGTCTTGTTCCTGCTCGTCCAAGCCCAGCTCGGCCAGGGGAGCCGGGCGCGGCTGGATCTGGCTGGGGTCCTGGCAACTATTACCGGCTCCTGGAGGGGCTACCACTATGACTGAAGACCGCATCGCAGAACTAGCCAAGTACGCCGACCCATGACGCGGAGGCACCGGTCACGATAATGACGTGGTCTGTGAGTTCGAGGTCCATGTGGTCAGGCTCCAATTAGGCAAGCTGCTGGTAGAGCTCGAGGTGCCGCTGCGCGGCGGCTGACCAGGTGTAATGGGCGGCGAGCGTGCGCCCGGCTTCCCGGGCATTGGCATCGGGCTCGGCGAGCGCGGCGCCAAGCTGCGTCGCCAGCTCGGCCGGGTCGTCAGCGAAACGGGCGACGCCGGTGAAAATTTCGCGAAACACCGGCAGGTTTGACACGACCAACGGGACCCCGGCGGCCAGCGCTTCCATCGCGGCCAACCCGAAGCCCTCCTTGGTCGACGGGAAGGCGAACACCCCCGCGGCGGCCACCAGCGCCGGAAGCGTGTCGTGGTTCACCGGTCCGAGCGCAACCGGCTCGACCCGCAGCTCCGTGGCCCGCTGCTCCCATCGGGCTCGGTAGTCCTGGTAGTCGAACAGGGTCTCCCCGCCGGCGATCACCAGCCGCACGTCAGGCATCCGCGAATGCAGCAACGCGTAGGCCTCGAGCAGTTCCAGTGACCCCTTGCGGGGCTCGATACCACCCACCGCCAGCACATACCGGCCCAGCTGCGACCGTCACGCGGCCCGGGCGGCAACGCCGGCTGGGCCGGCCGCGCAAGCGAACCGCTGCGCCTCGACCCCGTTCGGGATGACCGTGGCCGTGATCCCCCACCCGTCGAGCAGCTCGGCCGCGACCGCGGCCGACACACAGACGTGGGCGTACGGGTTGACGATGGCGCGCTCGTGGCAGGCGGCCAGCTCGGGCGTCGTGAAATGATCGATGTGATGCACGGTGCGCACGCATCGGTTGACGGCGTTGGCGCTGATGCAGTCCTGCGCATGCACCACGTCGTAGCCGGTCGCGTCGCACGCGTCCCGCAGCACCTGGATGGACCGCAGGACTCGGGGCCCGAACTCCTCCCCAGCGATGTCCGGAAACGGCGCGATCCTCAGGTCTACCCGGGGGTCGACGGGTCGAAAGAAGGTGTCATCCCCGCCACGGCCCAACGCCCACACCGTCACCCGCTGACCCGTATCGACGAGAGCCTCGGCCAGCGCGAGCGTGTGCACCACACTGCCCCGCGGTTTCGTGGAGTAAGTGAGCAGCGTTATTGACAACCTCGACGGTTGCCTCATCAGCCCCACCGGCCCCACAGGAGAGGTGTATGGATTCGTGGCCGATGTGCCACCAACGGCAACTTTGAGCGAAAAGTTGCCGCTGGTGGCACCTCCTCACGCTCCGACAGTTCTTCCCCAGACCTCACGAATAGTGACATCGCATCAGCCGATCCGGTAGACGCCGGGCTTGCGCTCGTCGAGGTGCCGCAGCACTCGACGAGCCTTGGCGATCTCGGCCGCGACGTCCAGCTCGGCCGTCGCGATACCGGCCTTGGCCCAGGTGCGGGCCAGGATCTCGCCGCCGGGGCCGACCACCTTCGCCTGCCCGAGGAACCGCAGTTCGCCCAGCACGCCGGTCTGGTTGGCAGAGACCAGAACAACCTGGTTCTCCGCCGCCCTGGCCTGGTCGTAGAGATCGAACAACCGGGCTTGACGATCTTGTGCCATTCGGGGCGCACGGTTGGTGAGGCTGGTCGGCCACGCTGACAGGCAGGCCAGCACGTCGGCACCGTCGAGCGCGAGGGTGCGGGCCGATTCCGGGAAGGTCTTGTCATAATCGATCAACATGCCGATCCGTCCCACAGGGGTGTCGAAGGCGGCGAAACGCTCACCCGCCGAATACGCGATCGACTCCCCGGCGGGTTGGTGCACTTTGCGGTGGCTGCCCAGCACCCCGTCACCGTGCACGCACAGCGCCGTGTCGTAGCGCCGATCCCCTTCGGCTTCGCAGAAGCCGAAGCACACCACCATCTCCGCTGCCAGCGCGACGACCTTGCGGACGTGCGGATCGTCGAGCTCGAGTGCGGGCGGCAACGTGGTCGGATCCGGCTTGTGCAGGTCGCCGAGGTAGCCGCCGAGCGTTGCATCGGGAAGTACCAGCAGCGACACTTGCGACCGGCGGGCGTGCTCGATCAGCGTGGCGACCCGCTGCAGGTCGAAGTCGAGATCACGCCCGAACTTCGCCGCCACCGCACCAATCCGAATCGCACCCATCTCAGCGGCGCGGATCGCGATCGGGTGCTCTCACACTCCCGAACTCCACAGCAGAGCTGTTCGGGCGGCCTCGGGCAGCTCTGCTGTGGAGTTCGGGAAGCGTCGGGCCCGCACCCGGGACCACCCTGTCGAGGGTGGGGTAGGCGGCTGGGCGGCGGTCTCTCAGGTGATCCATCGATCGGCGCGCTGCCTCCAGCTCCGCCTTGACATCGAGATCGGCGATCGCGAGACCGGCTCGCACGCCAGTGTCGACCAGGATGTCACCGCCGGGGTCGACGACCTTGGCGCTGGCCACGAACCGCAGCGACCCGAACCGGCCCGACTGGTTGGCCGACAGCCAGATGATCTGGTTCTCCAGCGCGCGAGCTCGATCGAACAGGTCGAACCGGCGCTTCCAGCGGTCCTGATTCAGGTTCGGCGCCGCGTTGGTGCGGCTGGCCGGCCACGCTGACAGGCACATCACGATGCTCGCCCCGTCCAGCGCCAGCGTCCGGGCCGACTCCGGAAACGCCTTGTCATAGCAAATCATCATGCCCAGCCGGCCCACCGGCGTGTCGAAGGCGGCGAAGCGGCCGCCCGCGGCGTAGCTGGCGTCCTCACGAAGCGGCTGGTGCACCTTACGATGATGGCCCAGCACGCCGTCACCGGTCACGCAGATGGCGCTGTTGAACAGCCGGTCTGCGCCGTCCTGATCTGCACCCGCCTCGCAGTAGCCGACCGCCACGACCATCTCCCCGGCGAGCCGGGCCAGCCTGCGGATCTCCGGCCCGTCCTGGCACAGCGGTGGCGGCGTCCCCGCCGCGCCGTCGAGGTCGGCCAGGTATCCACCCAACGCAGCTTCGGGCAAGACGAGCAGGCGCACCTCGTCGGCCCGGGCGGTCTCGATGAGCCGCTCGATCCGGGTGAAGTCGGCTTCCAGGTCCCGGTCGAAGTTCGCTGCCGCGGCGGCCATCCGAAGGAGGCTCATGCCGTTCCCAGCCCGGTCACCGAGTCGGTGATCACCTCGGTCAGCTCCCCGTCCGGCCAGCGCAGGGCCACACCGCGGCCCGCGGTCAGCGCACCGCAGTCCGCGCTGACCGCGGGAGAGGCCGGTGGCGGTGGCCGGATGCTCCTCGTCGGCGGTGAGCATCCCGAACCCGGGGAAGCAGGTGAACCAGTCGCCGACGGTGGTCTGAGCCGGCCTGGGCACCGCGCCGACGTCGAGCACGGCCCGGCAGCCGCTGGCCTCGGCGAGCATGCCCAGGGTGCCGGCCAATCCCGCCATCGAGACGTCCTTAGCGGCAGCTGGACGGGCCGTGGCCACCGAGCCGAGCATCGTGCGCAACTCAGGAGTCCGGCGGTGCGAGCTGGAGTCCCACTGGCGACCGGCATACCCGGGCCGCCACCCGCCCGCTGTGTCCACGGTGAGCCGGATGCGATGGCCCGGGCGGCCGCCACCGCCCCGGATCGGATGCGCTGCGCGACCCAGTGCGGTCACCGACAGCGCGGCGGGCACTCCGAGCTGGGTATGTCCACCGAGCACGGGGATGTCATAGGCCTGGCTGGCCCGCCCCAACCCGGCCAGCACCCGCTTGGCGAATGAGCGGTTCCGCGCTCCCAGCGCGTCGAGCAGACCGACCAGTGTCGCCCCCATGGCGGCCAGGTCGTTGACGTTGACCAGCACCGAGCACCAGCCGGCCCACTCCGGGTCGCGTTCGACCATCGACGGCAGGATCGCGTCGCACGCGGCCACCAGGTCGCTGCCGGGCACCGGCGCACCGTCGTCGCCGGCGTACCCACCTTCGCCCGGGACCAGCCCGGACAGCAATCCTCCCAGCTCAGACTTAGTGGCCGAGACCAGCGCGGCGATCCGGTCGATCGGCCAGCGCATCAGCACGTGTGGGGTAGCGGCCACGGTCACCGGGCGCAGCGTGGTCCACCCAAGTCGGCTGAAAAGCACCTCGTTGCGGGCCTGCACGGTGGCCTCGAAACGCAGCACCCCGGCGCTTTCCGCGTGCGCGCAGGCGGCCCGAACGAGTGCTCCGCCGACACCTCGAACCGGGCAGTCCGGGTCGACCACGAGGCGGCCGCCGAACCACCAGCCAAGGTCGGGTCCGTCGTCGACCGGGCCCAGCCGCACGCCGCCTAGCACGGCGCCTTCAAGGTTGCGGGCGACCAGAACCAGGGTGCGCGGGTCGTCATCTCGGTCGTCATGGTCGTGATCGGTGAACAACCCCTGCTTGTGCACGAACACCCGAGTTCGCAGGCGGTGGTACGCGGCCAGGGTCACCGGGTCCGCGGCGGGCTCGATCCGGAAGTCGGGCCGGCGGCCTGGTTGGCCGAGCAGCACCTCGCCCAGACCGCTGGCGCTGCGGTAGGCCGCCGCGTACACGGTTCACGCCCCCGCTGCGGACAGCGCGCCGCACGCCCCGCACGCAGCGCATCCGGCCCGCTGATCGGCGCCGATCATGCCGGCCGCGCGCAGCATCGCGGCGATCCGTTCGGTGACGTCACGGACCAGATCGGCGGGTGGCGCGCTGATGCCGTCGCGGCAGGCCAGCGTGCCGGCCATCGGACGCAATGGCACCACGAACGGGTACACGCCCCGCTCGATCAGCCGCCTCGCCCCGGCGACCAGCTCGTCGGGATCCTCGCCCAGCCCCACCAGCAGGTAGGTCGACACCCGGTTGCGGCCGAACACCCGCACCGCCTCGTCCCAGGCGGCCTCGTACTCGGCCATCGGCACCGACCCCTTGCCGGGCATCCAACGCCTGCGCACTTCGTCGTCGAGCGACTCGACGTGGATCCCGATCGCGGTCACGCCCGCTGGCGCAGATCGGAAAGGACGGTGACGTCAGCCGGCGGTTCGATCTGCACTTGGATGGGCAGCCCGGGCACGGCCTCCAGCACCACCCGCACGCAGCGCACGAGGTAGCGGGCGCCGCGATCCGGGCCGGCTGTGGTGCCGGTCGTCATCACCATCTGCCGGATCCCGTCCAGCGCCACCGCCGCCTGCGCGACCTCGGCCAGCTGGGCCGGAGTCTTGGCGGCGATGGTGGCGCCGGATCGCAGCGACTCCTCGATCGCGCAGAACCGGCAGCGCTGCTCCTCGACGTACCGGATGCAGGTCTGCACCACGGTGGTGGCCAACACGTCGGCGCCGTGCAGCCGGGCGATCTGCTCGTAGCGGACGCCGTCGGCGGTGGTCAGGTCGTAGAACCGGGGGCGCGCAACGACCTGCAGCGACAGCCCGGTGTCGCACTCCCCGAGGAAGATCCGGCCGTCGTGCAGCCGGTAAGGACTGTCGGGATTGCGGGGCAGCGCGGCATTGGCACCGTCGACGAGCACGTGACCGTCATCGCTGGGTCCGGCCCCGGCGGCACGGCGGACCGGCGCGTCCATCCGCACGCCGCGCAGGGCGATGTCAACCCGAGTCGACAGCGTCCCGACTGTGGTGTCGGTATCAACGCGCACTGCCGCCTCCTAGCGGATTAGAGGATCAGGTGGGCCCGCCCTCGGATGCGCTCAGCCTGCCGAGCTCAACAGCAGAGCTGTTCGGCCGCTTTCAGGCAGCTCTGCTGTTGAGCTCGGGAACCACAGGGCTGAGCACGAACCCCAGGATCTGCGGGATCTGACCTAGAACATGTAGGTGGAGTTGATGATCGCGCCCTTGCGGGCGTAATGAATCAGTGCGTCCTGCACGTCCAGGGGATGGGTCGGGATGACGCCCTCGAGAAGGTCCTCCTCGCGAGCGCCGTGCAGCGAAAGGCCGAAGCGGCAGCAATACACCTTGCCGCCCTCCCTCATGTATGTCTTGAGCGAGTCGTTGATGTTGTGCTCGCCGGGAAACGCCGAGTTCCCCGTGGTGGGGAACCCGCGAGTGGCTAGACAGTTCAGCGACCCGGGACCGTAGAAGTAGATCGCCGACTCGAAACCCTTTCGCAGCGCCCGGGTGGCCTGCAGTATCGCCACGAAACTGACCGAGGACTCGTGCGCGATCCCATGCACGAGCGTGAAGTACGTTTCGCCGTTCTCGGCCTGGTAATCCGGGAAGACCTTCGTCCCGCCGTAGATGCTCGACCCCTCGGGCAGAGACGGGTGGGGGATCTCGTCAAGACTTTGCTTCTCGACGTCGGTCATATCGATCATGTGACTCCTCCTCATGGTTGTGTTCACCCGTAGAGCGCTTCGAACGTGCCGGAAAACACCTGCCCGGCCAGCTCGCCGTCGCCGGTGGCCGCGCGCAACTTCGCCAGCTCACCGGCGAAATCACCCCAGGGCTGGTCGCTGGCGAACAGGACTCGGTCATGGCCCAGTCCGCGCCGGTCGATCTCACGAACCAGCCAGCGGGGGGCGAATCCGATCGACCAGGACAGATCGGTGTAGACCCGCTTGCCAGCGGCGATCCAGTCGAAGAATCGTGCGCCGGTCAGCTTGATGTGGCCGCTCATTCCGCCCCCGAAATGCACCAGGTGGATCGCCACCGTGTCGCCATAGGAGTCGACGAGGCGGCCCACCTCATCGATGTCCGAGCTCCCGCCAGGGGAGGTGTGCACGTGCACCACCAGATCGTGTTCTCGAGCGACGTCGAAGATCTCTTCGAGCGCAGGTGTGCACTCCTGGGCGGTCACCCGGCCACCGAGCAGGAAACTCAACTTCAGCGCCCGCACCCCGGGCTCACCGGCCAGCGCCAGCGCCTTCGCCGTTCGGTCGGCGTCGGTGGGCTTGGGTGAGACCCACAGCGCTGCCTGGATCCGGTCGTCGGTCTGGGCCGCCTCGACGACCAGCTCGTTGAACGAGAACGCGATGTCCGGATCGGGCACCCCGTAGTTCGGGATGACCAGTGCCCGGTCCGTGCCCTCGGTGTCCAGATCCGAGATCAGCTCGGCGATGGTGGCTCTGGCGGTCGTATCGGGGTTGACCGCGGGACCACCATAGAACGGGAATGCCGGCAGGACTCCCAGATGGCGGTGTGCGTCGCAGACGCGATTCACAGGCATGACGTCATGCCACCGTTCGAGGGGCGACCCACTCGGCGTCCCGGGGATAAGTGCTGTTCGAGGTGCCGGCAATCCACCGAAACAGGTGGTCGGGCTGGGCTGGGTCGGTGATGATGCGCTCGGTCAGATACGTGGCGTCGTCGGCCACCCCGGACAACCGGCCCGAGCCCCAGGTGTGCTGCCAGGGCAGTCCGAGGAAATACAGTCCCGGGCTGCTGGTCACGCCCCGATCATGGGTGGGGTAGCCACGGCCGTCGAACACCGGAACCTCGATCCATCGGTCGTCCCGACCGAACCCGGTGCTCCAGATCACCGAGGTGATCTCGGTGTCGCCGAGATGCAACTGGGTGGATTCTTGCTGAGGTGTCCACACTGCCGTATAGCGCGGCTCGGCTGGTACATCGATGCGGTGCGCGTCGATGTAGCTGTCGATGGAGTCCTTGATGCTCTCCGACACCGCGTCGGCGTGATCCAGGTTCTCTTTCAGATCCGGCGCGAACTGCAACTCGGTGCCGGCCGCTCCCATGAGCCGCCCGTAGAGCCGCATGCCATCGCGGGCGAACGCGCGCAGGTCGATGTCCCGTCCGCCGTCCCGTCCGGTGACGTAGTGGTTCACCCGGAAGCGCACCGCGTCGACATCAGCGAACTCGTCGACCGCCTTGCGGTAGTAACCCAGCGTATCCAGCCAGGCCACCACGTCACGGCCACGGTAGAATCGGGCCACTCGTGGGGCGCTACCCACCGCGAGATGCACTCCGCGGGCCGCCAGGTGCAGATCCTCGGCGATCTGGCAGCCGGACTGGCCGGTACCGATCACCAGCACCTCACCAGGCGGCAGATGGTCGGGGCTGCGGTATTGCGAAGAGTGGATCTGCGTCAGCTCGTCGGGCAGCCGCTCGGACAGCCGCGGGATCAGCGGCACCTGGTAGGGACCGGTGGCCAGCACGACCTGATCGGCTATGAGCTCGCCGCGGCTGGTTCCGACCAGGTACCGGCCCTTCCGGTCGCGGCGCAAGCGGGTAGCCGCGACCCCCTCGATGACCGGTGGGTCGAACGACCTCGCATACGCTTCGATATAGCGAACAATCCCGTCGCGCGCCATGAAACCGTCCGGATCATCACCGGCGTAGGGGTAGCCCGGTAGCTGGCATTGCCAATTCGGGGTGACCAGGCAAAACGAGTCCCATCGCCGATCGCGCCATTCGTGACCGATCCGATCGCGTTCCAGTATGAGGTGATCCACGCCACGTTGAGTCAGGCAGTAACTCATCGAAAGACCGGCTTGCCCTCCGCCGACAATCACCACCGGACGATGAACGCCTCCAAGGTCGTCAGGAGCTCTGTCCTCCGGCGAGGTCTTCGACCTACGGGTCATCACTCGAACCCTCCACGATTAATACCTGATTGCTCCGGGTTGGAAACGGGACTCATCCCGCACTTTTCTGGCGTGTAAGGTATTCTTGTGCTTCCAGTACAGAACATGATTATTTCCGGTTTGTTGCATCCGGAACATCGAGGCTTATCGGAAACTCAGCTT
>QHBY01000429.1 GCA_003244245.1 Pseudonocardiales bacterium | reverse complement strand
CGCCGTGAATAGGCGAGGCTAGCGGCGCTGCGAGAGGAGGCTGCCATCGAGGAGATCGTCGGCATCGCGCGGCGCCGGCCCTTCTCCCGGCTCGACAAGGTGCGCTGGGTCAGCGCAGATGTCACATCCGACGACTTGGGTGCGGCGTTCGTCGGCATGGATGCCGTTATTCACCTCGCCTGGTTGATCCAACCCTCCCGAAACCAGCGGGCAACGTGGGTGGCAAATGTCGGTGGCTCGTCGCGAGTGTTCCAGGCCGCCGCCTCGGCAGGCGTCGCCACGGTGATTTACGCCTCTTCCGTTGGGGCCTATTCGCCTGGACCGAAAGATCACCCAATAAACGAGTCCTGGCCGACCGATGGGGTGCCAACCTGCACCTACTCGCGGGAGAAGGCCTACGTCGAGCGGATCCTCGATACCTTTGAGACCCGCCATCCCAAGACTCGGGTAGTTCGGCTACGGCCCGGGTTCGTCTTCAAACGGGCCGCGGCTAGTGGCATCCGGCGGCTGTTCGCCGGTCCGTTCCTGCCGACTCCGCTGCTTCACCCTCGGTTCATTCCGCTGGTGCCCCAGCTGCCGGAACTGCTGTTTCAGGCTGTGCACAGCCACGATGTCGGCCAGGCGTTTCGGCTGGCAACCTTGAACCGTGATGCATCCGGCGCGTTCAATCTGGCCGCTGATCCTGCGCTGGGATCACGCGAACTCGCTGAGCTGTTTGACGCCCGAACGGTGCCCCTGCCGGCCTGGATGCTCCGCCAGCTCGCGGCGTTGGCCTGGCACGCCCGGCTGGTTCCCACCGAGCCGGGAATGGTGGACCTGCTCCTGGCACTACCGCTGATGGATACCTCACGCGCCCGCGATGAGCTGGCCTGGCGGCCCAAGCACTCGGCGGCAGACGCCTTGCTCGAACTGCTCGCCGGCATGCGACAGAACGCCGGCGCGGATACGCCGCCGCTGGCACCCTCCCGCGGCCTGCCCGGGCGGCTCAACGAGCTGCGAACCGGCGTCGGCGCAACGGACAAGTGACTCCTTAGCCCCATACGCAGCTGTTGGCGGTCACATGCAAACCTTTCTGCCGCATCCCGACTTCGCGGCTAGCGCGGTGGTTCCGGATGTGGGCTGGCCATGAGGACGCCCTCCTCTAGGTTCTGTCCATCTGAAGCCGGACGGTGGTGGGGCGGGGCCACAGGTAGAGCTGGTCGCAGAGTTGGTGGGCCATCCACAGGCCACGGCCCCGGTGCCGGGTCGTTCGCGGGGGTGAAAGCCCGGCTAGCGGCTGGGTGTGTTGGCCGGTGTCGGTGATCTGGCAGATTACTGAGGTTGGGGTGGTCCACAGGAGCACGGCGGCGGGCGGGGTGCCGTGCTCGAGGGCATTGGTGGCGATCTCGGTGACGGCCAGCACGAAATCGTCGCAGCGGGTGGCAAGCAGGCCCGCCTGGGCGGCGTGGCCGGCCACGATGTGGCGCAGCGTGGCCAGCTCGGGGGGGCGGTCGATGATGTGGGTTAGGTCGGGTTTTCCTAGCTCGATCGGTGGGGGCAGGGGATGGTTGGCCAGGAACTGTTCCGCTGGTAAGTGGTCTGGGTTGGGTGTGATCGATCCGTCAACGAGGCTCGGGTGGACCCGGCGGACCGCGTCGGCGGTGGCGGGGTTGTCGGGATAGGCGCAGACCAGCGTGAGGTCGCACTCTGCCAGGGCCTGGGTGGTGATGGCCTCGATGTGCATCCACAGCGCCGCGCGATGCGGGTCGTCACCCCCCCAGTCGGGGACGGCCACGATCATGGCCGAGCGATCGTCGGAGCTGGTGTCGGCGATCCAGGCTCGGTAGTGGCTGAGCACCCGGCCGGGATGGCGGTAAAGCACGTCCGGGTCGGTGGTGTGCAGCCCGGTCAAGGTCGGCAGCCGGGCACGCAGGCCGGCGGCGGTCTTGGGAGGCAACACGGCCAGTACCGGCTCACCGCGGACTAGTCGCTGGGTAACCATGGGCGCAAGGGTGGCAGTCAGATCTGCGGACGGAGAGTGGATCAATCCGTGATGGGTCAGCCCCCGGGCATTGGCCGAGGTGCACACCACCACCACCTCCTTGCCCGTTGCGTGCGCACTCACTGCCCCCTGCGTAACGCGATTCCCCCCCCCAGCGGTGGTACCCCATTTGCGCGACACCGAAACCGCGCGGCACGACAGCCGGGCCAGCGCGCCGAAGGGACCGCCGGCTGGGCTCAGTGGGATGTGATGGACCTGGGCTAACCTACTGGTCTAGATTCTGCAACTGAGGGGTGCACCGTCCGCGCCATTCGGACACCAATGACCCGTCGACGGTCTGCAACGCACGGTCGGCTGGCGCCACCCCGCTCGGTGGGCCTGCCCCAACCGCTGTGTTGCGGGGCACGAGGAGGATCAGGCCCGGTGATGACCACGAAAGACGCTCTCGGTGGGCAGGCCGAGCCGCCTGCCGCCGACGATCACACGACCGACCAGTCCGGCATGGCCTCTTCGGCCTCGGAGCCGCTAGATGATCTATTCCAAG
>QHBY01000428.1 GCA_003244245.1 Pseudonocardiales bacterium | reverse complement strand
CGTGTGATGGATTTTGGCACGGTACAGGGCGGCAGCGTCGCTGAGGACGCTGTCATGAAGGCGCCTGACGTAACCATGAGCGGCGGTGCGAGCGGAGACGTCGCCGTGGGTCGCGGCGTTCACCTGAGAGGCGGGTCAGAAGCCTGACACCGACGTCAGGCCAGCGGATGACTGGACCACGGCTACCCTCCGCGATGGTCGCTTAGCTGACCACGCGGGGGCTTAGCCGAGTTCGCCGGTGTCGAAGGTGTTGCAGCTCGTCAAGTCCCCGGACTGGTACCCGGTGAGGTACCACTTCTGGCGCTGCGCTGAGGTGCCGTGGGTGAACTGGCTCTCATTGACCCGACCGCCACCGAGCTCGGATTGGATGTAGTCATCGCCGATGCGGGAGGCGGTGTCGAGTGCTGCGCTGACGTCCGCGTCGGTCACGTCAGTGATCAGCGGCCGACCGGATGAGCCGGGGGTGGTGCTCGCGTTCTTCGCCCAGACCCCGGCGTAGCAGTCGGCCTGCAGCTCCAGCCGCACCGAGCCAGAGGTCGGCCCGGAGTCGCCCGCCTGGACCCGGCTGGATGTGCCGAGCAGGTTCTGCACGTGGTGGCCGTATTCGTGTGCGATCACGTATGCCCGGGCGAACGGTCCGCCTTTCGCGCCGAAGCGCTGTTCAAGCTCCTGGAAGAAGTGCAAGTCGACGTAGCTCTCGCGGTCGGCAGGACAGTAGAAGGGGCCGGCTTCCGAGCTCGCGCTGCCGCAACCGCTGTTCACCCCGCCGTTGAAGAAGGTGATCCGGGGCTTGCGATAGGTCCGGCCAGAGCGGGTGAGGGTGCCGGTCCAGTAGGTGTCCAGAGAGTTGACGACGGCGACGACCTCGCAGTCGAGCGCGGTGTTGGCGTCTCGACCGTGCTGGCAGCTCTGGCTGATCTGTGTGTCGTCGGCGCTTTGCCCCGCGCCGAGTCCGGGTAGGCCGTTGGGCAGCGGGCTGCCCGGGCCGCTGCCGAGCTGGGAGAGCAGGAAATAGATCAGCAGACCGATGATGCCGACGCCGCCGCTGCCCACCGCAACCCGGCCGCCGATGCCACCGCGGCCGCGCTGGTCATCGACCTGGGAGGTATCGAGTTCGGCGCCCTCATCGAACCGCACGCTGCCTCCCGCGATTTCACCAGGTGCAGCACCGACGTACTCAATGAGGGTGGCGAGATCGTCAATGTGCACGTCGAGGCAGTCCGCGACCCTGGCTCCGGCCATGCCCGGTTGATCGTACGCCACCACACGGAACACGTCTCCGTGCTCAGCCGCAGCCAACAGGCGGGTTCGACATCTACGCCGGTTTCGCCGACTACGGTAACGCGGCCAGCGCGGTGTTCCGGCGGATCGCCGATGAGTACGGGGGATGGGTCAAGAACAGCGAGTGATCCCTGCCGATCATCCGAAGCTGACCGCTCCAGCCAGAAGTCGAGCAACTGCCCATCGCCGAGGATCTCGATGCCTTCGCCACGGGCGGGGCGCCGCTTGTAGATGATCAGCAGCAGGTCGGTCAGCGGGCCGCGCACGGCGACTGCGGCCTTCTCCTGCGCGGCGCCAGACGATGGCGTCGCCGGTGAGGTCGACCAGCTATTCCGCTGCGGCCTGAGGTGCGGTGTCGGTGGCGTGGAAGTGCAAGGTGCGGCCGGGGCCGAGCAGCTCGCGCATCCATGGGTGGACTGCGAAGTGCATCGGCAGCGAGCCGAGCTCCATCCACTCGTCGAGTGCGTCGAGGGCGACCTCCTCGTCGAGGGTGAACTCCGCACCGATGGCCAAGGTCGCGTCGGCCCGGTGGATGACCGTCTCGTGCGCAACCGAGCCAGGGGCCGAGCACGGCGGGGTCTTCGTCGGTGAAGAATCAGGCCGGATTGTTGTTGTTCACGTGTGATCTCGGCCGGGATGAGCCGTCGACCTCCACGGTGGGGCGATCCCCGGTGGTGGTGTTGCCGGTGACCGTGCAACCCGTCGAGCCCTCACTGATCAACACCGCCCGCGTCAAGTTCGGGCCGGAGAACGTGTTCTGGCTTACCACGACATTGGGCCAGTGCCGCACGTTGAGCGCCTGGGCACCGTTGTTCGCGCACATGTTTCCCGTGAACGTGATCGAGGGCACCCCGGACGGGGCGGCGCTGTTGCCGTCCTGGTCACCGGTGGCGATCAGACACTGCGCATCCACGTTGCGGCAGGTGTTACCCGAGATCACGACGTCGAAAGTGGGTGGCTTGCTGTTGTCGAGGGTCTGGAAACAGTCCGGGTGCGGCGGACTGCGATAGCCCTCCGCGGAGATATCGGAGATGGTGTTGTCGGTGATCCGATGCCCGCTGCCGTAAAACCGCATCCCATCAGCGTCACCCCCATGGCGGCCCACCACCGTGTCGCTGATGGTGTTGGCGTGCACGGTGATCCGCTGCCCGGTGATTTCGATCCCGTTGGTGGCGACATGGGTCATCGTGTTGGACTCGATCGTCGAGTCGGTGCAGGGATCGCAGGTGATCCCGCCCTGTTCGGTGTCGTGGACGGTGTTGTTCCGCGCGATGATCCCGGCGCCCTCCAGCAGCACCCCACCGCCGCCGGCGACGGTGAAACCCTGCAGGACAACGTGATCAGCCTTGATCTGCACCTCGTGCACGGTGGCCCCATCAGCCGCGAGTGTGATCGGCGCGTCGGCGGTGCCCGACTTGGTCATCGTCATGTCGGTGTCGGCGAGATCACCGGAAAAGCACACCGTGTCTCCCGCAGCGGCGGCGTCCAGGGCCGCCGGGACATCATCGGCCCGGGTGACGGTGTGGGTACAGCCAGGTGGCAGGGCTTGCTGGCCCTGGGCGCCCGGCGGTCCATGCACCGAGGAGGAGGAGGTGGTGCACCCCGCGGTGAGGAGCACCAGGCCCAGCAGCGGGATCAACCAACCCGACACCGCCCTGGCCGCCCATCTCGCCGCCGCGGCGACGCTGTCAGCCAGCTGGGAGATGCCGTCGCCCCCAGGGCCCGACGGGGGGATGTGCCGCTGAGTCATGAAACCGACACTACGGGCACATCTGTTGCGCCTCGGACACGGCATGAAGCTGTCCCCTGTGGGGATTGCGGCAATCCCCTAGTCGGCTGCTGGACTTCTGCTGGTCACGTTCGGGAAGCACTGTCGAGCGCGTGCAGCCAGCGCCCATTCCCCGCAGCCGCAGCCTTCGGCTCGTCGGCAACGCCGTGAGTGCATTACTGCTGGGCAGCGCGGCTCTCGCCGGATGCAACTACCCGGCGATCGCCGGAGGGCCCAACCCGCTGGCCGGCGGCGGGTCGTCAGACCCAGTGGCGGCACCGGCACAATCAACGACCGCCGATCCACCCTCGGTCGTCTCACCATCGGTCGTCCCACCAGCGGTGGCCCTGCCCGCGCCCGCCGCCGTGCTACCGCAACCCGAGCCGGCCACGACCTGCGCTGACAACGACTACCGCAACACGGCCGGAGACTGCGTCCATCAACCGGCACCGGTTGTCGCACCCTCCGACGCAGCGTCGCCGCCGGCGAGCCCGTCACGTCCCTCAAGGGCGGCGGTGGACCTGTCGGCGCTGGCGGCCAAGGTCGACCCTGGTTTGGTGGACATCACTACCCGGCTGGGCCACCAGAACGGCGGAGTCGCCGGTACCGGGATCGTGCTCACCTCGTCGGGTGAGGTGCTCACCAACAACCACGTGATCAGCGGTGGCACCAGCATCGACGTCACCGACGTCGGCAACGGCCAGACCTACCCGGCGACGGTCGTGGGCTATGACCGCAGTCATGACATCGCCGTGCTCCAACTGCAGAACGCCTCGGGCCTGCAGACCGCCTCGATCGGGGACTCCAGCAGCGTCGCGGTCGGCGACGGGATCGCGGCGATCGGCAACGCCGGTGGTCGCGGCGGTACCCCGAGTATCGTCGCGGGCACGGTGCTGGCCCTTGATCAGGCGATCACGGTCAGCGACGACATCACCGGGAGCGCTGAGCAGCTCGCCGGGCTGATCCGGGTCGCAGCAGACCTCCAGCCTGGTGACTCCGGTGGCCCGATGGTGAACACTGCTGGGCAGGTCGTGGGCATCGACACCGCGGCCGCTACCGGGACTCACTCCTCCGGTGCCGAGGGATTCGCGATCCCGATCAACGACGCGATGGCGATCAGCAAGCAGATCGAGGCCGGTACCGCCTCCCCGAGCGTCCACATCGGACCGACCGGTGCCCTCGGCATCGCGGTCGGAGCACCGACCACTCACTCTGCCATCCCTGGCGCGCTGGTCACCGGCGTCAGTCCCGGCTCGCCGAGTGGGCAATCCGGGCTGGTGGCAGGAGACGTCATCGTGTCATTGGACGCGACGGCGGTCGATTCCCCTACGACGATGATCACCCTGCTCATCGGCCACCACCCCGGCGACCTGGTGCTGCTGGCGTGGGTGGATCCCTCGGGACATCAGCACGATGCCACGGTGTCGCTGGCGGTCGGCCCACCAACCTGACAAAGTCCACGAACCGGCTTGTAACGGCGACAGCGCGGTTGGCGATGACATGGGTAGCCCCCGTGACGCTGTTGGACCCCCGACCTGGCAGCCTCACTGGGGCCTCTTTCTGTCCTGGTGCGTATTGGCGGTCGGTCCGACCGTCGTCCGCGCTGCGGACTCGGCCCGCACTTGGGAAGCTGGAACACAGCACCCAAGGAGGACCGATGGTCATATCGGGCTTGGACCAGCGGACCACCGCCAAGGTAATCCTGATCTCGGTGGTCGCCGCAGTCGGTGGCTTCCTCTTCGGCTTCGACACCGCAGTGATCAACGGCGCGGTGGACTCCATCCAGGGAACTTTTCACCTCAGTCCTGGCCTGACGGGTTTTGCGGTGTCCTGTGCACTGCTCGGTTCCGCCGTGGGCGCGTGGTACGCCGGCCGGACCGCTGACCGCCTGGGACGGGTGCGGGCCATGGTCGTCGCCGCGGTGCTCTTCGCGGTCAGCGCGGTCGGGGCTGGGCTGGCTTTCTCGGTGTGGTCGCTGATCGGATGGCGGTTCGTCGGCGGCCTAGGGGTCGGGATGGCCTCGGTGATCGCTCCGGCTTACATCGCCGAGGTCGCGCCCGCGCACATCCGCGGCCGGCTCGGCTCGCTGCAGCAACTGGCCATCGTCTCCGGCATTTTCGTCGCGTTGCTGTCCGATGCGTTCCTGGCAAATCTGGCCGGCGGGGCGAGTCAGCAGCTCTGGTTTGGGTTGTCGGCCTGGCGGTGGATGTTCCTCGCCGGGCTGGTCCCCTCCTCGGCTTATGCAGTGCTGGCCTTGCAGATTCCGGAATCGCCCCGATACCTGGTGGCCAAGGGAGAGCTACTCCGCGCCGGTGAGGTGCTGCGCGAGGTGTTGGGCGCCCGAAGCGTCGAAGCCGTGCAGCGCAAGGTGCAGGACATCGTGGTCAGCCTGCGACGCGAGGACCAACACGCACCGAGGTTGTCCGACCTGCGCGGACCCCGTCTCGGGTTGCTTCCCATCGTGTGGGTGGGGATCCTGCTATCGATCTTCCAGCAGTTCGTCGGCATCAATGTGATCTTCTACTACTCGACCAGCCTGTGGCGTTCGGTTGGATTCAGCGAGTCGGACTCGCTCACGATCACCGTCATCACCTCGGTGACCAACGTCCTGGTCACGCTGATAGCCATCGCCATCGTCGACAAGGTGGGTCGCAAACCGATGCTGCTCGGCGGATCGTTGGGTATGGCGATGACCCTGGGAACGATGGCCGTGTGCTTCTCGCAGGCGATCGGTAGCGGCAAGGACGTCAGCCTGCCCCAGCCGTGGGGAACGATCGCGCTGATCGCAGCCAACCTCTACGTCGTGTCATTCGGCACGACCTGGGGTCCGGTCGTGTGGGTGCTGCTGGGTGAGATGTTCCCCAACTGGATCCGGGCGGTCGCACTCGCCGTAGCCGCCGCCGCCCAGTGGCTGGCCAACTTCGCCATCACCACGACGTTCCCGATCCTGTCGAATGCCGGTCTGTCCTTCGCCTACGGGCTGTATGCGGTCTTTGCCGCGCTGTCCTTCGGGTTCGTGCTCAAGGCGGTCAAGGAGACCAAGGGTCGCGAATTGGAGGACATGACCGGCTGATTCGGTTCGCAATATCGAGGCGGTGACCTCAGCTCACTGGGGAGCTCAAGGCCACCGCCTAACGACCGGCAGTGTGATCAGCGGCCGCTGCTAAAGATCCCGAGCAGCCCACTACCTCCATCGGAGCTGCTTCCTATGATCGCTGCGAGCCCGGTGCGCCTCAAGCGCGGGTCGTCGAGCGACTCGCGGCCGGCGCTGGACCCACCGTCGCTGGACCCACCGTCGCTGTAGCCGCTGTAGCAACCGCTGTTGCAGCTCTTATCGCGCCGTCCATCGTCGCCACCCATTGCGAAGATCTCCGAAATCCTCATAACGCTCCTTTTCGGTTCCAGTCGATGGAAAAGTTATGCAAAGGCAAGAGAACTCAAGCGACCTAGGGAGGTTGTACGACGACGTGCTGTCTGCCAGATCATGGTGAGATGATGTGCACGCCCGAGACCATCTTGCGAGACGATTCCCCAATCGTCGACGCAGTTCGGCGTTAGCGAACTCTGCCCCGTGTCACAACGACAGCGTGTCCATTCCGCGTGTTCGACAGCCCCAGGTGACCCGAGATGGCCCCTTACTCTCCGTGGTCACGCAATGACGAAGTTAGGCCATGCCGGGGTGCAGTGCAACTATAACTTTGTGTACATGAGTAGTCACCGTTCGTAACAACGGTCCCGGCTGCGCTACGGCTTAGATGATGAGGACGGCGCGGAAGTCGTTGACGTTGGTCAGGGTGGGGCCGGTCACGATCTGATCGCCCAGCGCGGCGAAGAAACCGTGCCCGTCGTTGTCGGCCAGCGCGGCCGCGGGGTCCACTCCGAGCTGCTCGGCCCGGCGCAGGGTGTCGGGCCCGATCAGCGCGCCGGCCACCTCCTCGACGCCGTCGACGCCGTCGGTGTCGCAGGCGATGGCATGCACGTTCTGCGCCCCGCGCAGAGAAAGTGCCAGCGACAACAGCAGCTCGACATTGCGCCCGCCGCGGCCGGTACCGCGCACGGTCACGGTGGTCTCGCCACCGGAGAGCAGCACGCAGGGCGGTGGTGCCGGCTGGGCGTGGCGGCGCACCTGGCGGGCAATCCCGGCCAGCACGATCCCGACCTCCCTGGACTCGCCCTCCAGCGAGTCGCTCAAGATCACCGGGGTCACTCCGGCCTGCCTCGCCACCGCCGCGGCGGCCTGCAGGGACTGCTGCGGCGCGGCGATCACGTGGTTGGTGACGCGGGCCAGCCGCGGGTCGTCGGGCGCCGGGCAGCCCTGGGTAGTCGCCAAGAGCTCCCGCACCGCCGATGGCACCGGCACGTTGTAGGCCTCCAGCGCGGCCAATGCCTGCGCCGGGGTGGACGCCTCCCCCACGGTGGGTCCGGAGGCGATGACGGCGGGGTCGTCACCGGGCACGTCGGAGATCAGCAGTCCCACGGTGGCGGCCGGGAACGCTGCCGCCGCGAGCCGGCCACCTTTGATCGCTGACAGGTGCTTGCGCACCAGGTTCATCGTCCCGATCGGCGCCCCGGAGCGCAGCAGCGCCGTGTTGATCGCCTGCTTGTCGGCCAGCGTGATCCCCGGCGTGGGCAGTGCCAGCAGCGCCGAGCCGCCGCCGGAGATCAGCGCCAGCATCAGGTCGTCGGCACCGAGCCCGGACACCAGCTGCAGGATCCGGCGGGCGGCCCGCTCACCGGTGGCGTCGGGTACCGGGTGGGCCGCCTGCACGACTTCCACGCGCGTGCACGGCACCGCGTGCCCGTAACGGGTCACCACGAGCCCGCCCAACGGCCCGTCCCAAGCCTGCTCGACTGCCTGCGCCATCCGCGCCGCCGCCTTCCCGGCGCCGACCACGACCACCCGCCCGGCAGGCCGCTCCGGCAGGAACCCTGCAACCCGCTGCAACGGGTCCGCCGCGGCCACCGCGGCGTCGAACATCGCCCGCAGCAGCGCTGCCGGATCACCCACCGGCGAGCTCGCAGAGCGGGACGGCGTGGGTCCCATCAGCCTCTCTTGTCCCATGGAGAGGTGGGATCCGTTGGGGATGTGCCGGAGACGGCAACTCGGGCGAGAAGTTGCCGAAGGTGGCACCTCCGCACGCTGCAACAGTCCTCCACCAGACCACACGAACAGTGACGATGGGCCCGGCTTCGGCGCGGCAGGCTCACGCCACCCGGCAGGATGGCTCGCGACCCGCTAGGAAGTCCTGCAGGTTGTCCAGGACGAGCATGCCCATCGCGGTGCGGGTTTCCAGGGTGGCGCTGCCCAGGTGCGGCAGCAGCACGGCGTTGTCCAGCTCAACCAGCCCCTGCGGGATCTCGGGCTCGCCCTCGTAGACGTCGAGCCCGGCGCCGGCGATCGTCCCGGATCGAAGTGCCTCGATCAGTGCGGAGGAGTCGATGACGTCGCCGCGGGCGCTGTTGACCAGGAAGGCGGTGGGTTTCATCGTCGCCAGCGCCGCGGCGTCGATGAGGTGGGTGTTCTCGGCGCCGCCGGGCATGTGCAGGGAGACGAAATCCGCGACGGCCAGCACTTCGGCGAGGGTGCCGACCCGGCGGGCGCCGGGGATCCCGTGATCGGGTTCGAAGTCGGCCGGGTCGTAGAAAACCACCGGCATGCCGAAGCCGAAGTGCCCGCGGCGGGCCACCGCCACCCCGATCCGGCCCATACCCACGATGCCCAGCGTCTTGCCGGTGACGTCGGCGCCCATCATGTGCGTAGGCCGCCACCCGGTCCAGCGCCCGGCGCGGACCTCGCGTTCGCCCTCGCCGGCCCGGCGGGCGGCCATCAGCAGCAGGGTCATCGCGGTGTCTGCAGTGGTGTCGGTGAGCACTCGCGGGGTGTTGGTGACGACGATCCCCGCCTTGGCGGCGGCGGCGGTGTCGATGTGGTTGTAGCC
>QHBY01000427.1 GCA_003244245.1 Pseudonocardiales bacterium | reverse complement strand
AAATCGGCGTGAATACCCCAGGTAGAACGCTATCGACTCCAGGGTCTGCTGCGCGGCCGCGGCCCACCGGGTGGACGTTGACACTGGCGTTGGCACTCATGAACCGGCCACGGCCTGGATGCACGTCTGTCCGGCGTCGTTCTGGACGGCACCAATAACAAGATCATCGGGCGGCTCCCGTGCGCCGGCTCGGTGGTCGGCTCGGTGGTCGTGCCCCGGCGTCGTGATCACCGTGGCGAACCGGTTCCGGAATGGGCGCTCCGGGTGAACACCCGATGAAATTAGCTGTCCCTTGTGGGGCTTATCGCAATCCTCTCGTGGATCGCTGGGTGTCTCGGGTTCACTTTCGCGCGAGACGCTGAGTCGTCCGGTGTTGGCGGCCGTGGACAAGCCGACCCGTTTAGTGGAGGTCTGTCGTGCCCCGCGTCCCTGGCCGTCGAATCACCACAGCCCGGCATCCGTGCTCAGCCACCGGCGGTGCGATACGCGGCTCAGGTTTGGCCGGTGTGCTGGCCGTCATGCTCGCGACATTGATGGGTGTGCTGACCCCGCTGGCAGTGCCTTGATTGCAACGCCATGTGCCACACTGAGTTGGACGAGCTGATCACCGTCCTCGCGCCGACGGCCATCATTCTGCTGGCGCAGCGCTTCCTGCGGCCGCGGAAAGTGGCTGTCCCTTGTGGGGTTTGCCGCAATCCTCGCGTCGGCTTCTGGACCAGTCCTGTTCACCTTCAGGGGAGAGTGTTGCACCACCGAAATGAGCAGGAATCCCGCGCCATTCTTGAGTGAGAGTGACGAACATCGTGGGTAAAGGCAGATCTTTGGCTCGGTTGCGTTGAGGGTTCTGATCGCTATGGCGGCTGGGTCAACGTTGCTGCTGGGTGGGGTGGCCAACGCTGCGCCGCCGGTGGGCAGCCTGACCTTCGACGCGCCGCCGGCAGCGACGGTCACCGCGCTGGCTGTGACACCCCCTGGCCCCTCCGCGATTGCCGCTGTTACCACGGAGACCCTGACGGCGACGGTGAGTCCGCCGGCTTTGGGTTCGGCGCAGTTCATGGAGGACGCCACCGTCATCGGTGCCGCGGTACCGGTCTGGGGCGGTGTGGCGTCGACAAAGACGAGCTTGCCAGCGGGGACGCACTCGCTCAAGGCGGTGTTCACCCCAGCCGACTCGACGTCCTTCGGTTCCTCGACGTCGAGCGCAGTGTCCTATGTGGTCAATGCGCCGATCGGGCAGAACGCCACGGTCACCACGCTCAGGGTGTTCCCGACCCCGGCATTCCCAGGTATTCCGGTGGTCCTCCTGGCGAATATCGCACCCGTCGGCGCGGCCGGAACCGTCCAATTCATGGACGGAGAATCCGCGCTGAGTGCCCCGGTGCCGACGACCGACGGCTTCACTTTGCTCATCACCCCCCTGCCGAAGGGTAAGCACTCACTGACCGCGGTTTTCACCCCCACGAATCAGGCGATCTTCGTCCCGTCGGCGTCGCCACCGGTCGTGCTGACGGTCCCGCCGCAGTTCTGACAGCGCTGCGAGACCAGACGATCACCGGTGACGCCGGCAGAGTGAGCGAGGCAAGAGCCGGGCCGTCGCGGTACGCGGGTGAGTCGTCACCATGCCCGGGCTCATCCCAGCCACTTTGTCAGGGTGTCGCGAAGCGCAATCGCTGCATTCTCGTCGAGCGAGATCACGCATGAGCCGGTTACGTGAGGATCGAGCACGATCACCCCATCGCGTTTGCTCAACATGAGATTGGTGTAGCCCACCGCGCCTCGGTACAGCTCGCATGTTGCAGGTATCGCCATGCGGCGGTCGCTACTCGGCTGGTCCCCGCCACCGTACGTGTCCGCACCGGTCATTGCGACCTCCGAGGTTGGCAAACGCCGACGATTCGGGCCGGTGTCGCCACGGCGGGGCTCCTCGATAGTTGGTCGTCCGGTCGGGCAGTGACGCTGACCGAGACATCCATACTATACAAGACTCAGATAATGTTTAGTCAAGGAAGGAACTATGGTTAAGTTCTCAAGTGCAGGCTTGGGACACCAGGCTTCGGTAGTCAGCCGCGATCCCGCGCAGCACGGTCAGCGCGTCGTCGTCGAAGCTCGCGAGCGCTTCAAGGTCGGCAAACAGGCGCAGGTAAGACGCCACGTCGGGCGGATCGGTGATGAAAGTGGTCCCCGCGTCGGTGCCGACGATGATGGCCCGCTCGTCGTACAGATCAAACCCGGCAACCGGAGCCACGTCCACGGCGGTGGTCCACGGGATGACCCCGACCCGCGCATTGAGCTGCTCGGCTACGGCGGCGATGTGGTCAAGCTGGGCTGCCATGAGCTGGGGTGAGCCGACCTGCCACCGCAGCGGCCCTTCGGTGAGCAGGAATGTGAACGAGCGGCCCGGCTCGGTAAGTAACGCTTGACGAGCCATACGCTGATCCACCGCCACCTTTACCTCATCGGCGGACAGGTCGCCGCCAGCCGAGAAGATAACCTGGGCGTAATCGGGAAGTTGTAACAGCCCGGACACCACAGCGGGGTGGAAGTTCCGCACAGTTATGGAGGTCTGTTCAATCCGGCCGATGCGTTCCTGCATCCGGGCCGCACCCCGCTGTAGGACCACCCTGGCCGCTGGTCTGACGTCCTCCCGCAAGTCCCTCGATAGCTGCACGAGCCGTTGCCGCTCGTCCAGCGCGGAGCGGTACACTCGACAGAGCGCTTCCACGGTCTCTGGAGTGGGAACGAACCGGCCATTCTCGAACCTGCTAATGCTCGCTTGGGTTTGACCGATGCGCTTGCCGGCTTCTACACCGGAAAGCCCGGCAGCCTTCCGCAACTTTCGCAGCGCCGCAGACAGCTCATCCTGGTCACCCCGCCGACTAGGCACTTGCCCTGTTCAGTCATGCTGCCCGGTGGTATTCGGGATGTCGCCCCCACCATTGCGTGAACGGCTCCGCCGCGGCCCACACCGCATCTCGGCAGGTAACCCACCGGCTCGCGTCGGCGCCCTCCGCAGTCAACCCGTGCCGGAACCGGCCAGCGTCGTCGTAACAAATCACCACAGCCCGGGAGCCGTCCAGGAGCCAGAACTCCTCCCCGATCAGCCCTGCCGGCGGCTCCTGCTCGACAAGATCCAGCACCCGGATGTCCTCACCCGCGTCGACACTGAACGTGTATGCCCACTCGCATTCGTACCGCACATACCGGCCGGGAGCCCCGTACAGCACACGTACCCGACGTACAGCGCGACCACTTCGGCACTGCTCGCGCAACCATTCACGCCAGGGCTCCACGACGCCCGGGTCGGGCCGTGCCTCGCCTGCCAGGTACCGGGCGAAGTCACCGCCGTCGCTAGGCACGTCGTACTGGTCGCGAACCTCCTGGCGGAACGCCTCGAACTCGAAGCCGTCGGTGTAGTCGTCAAGACCAGCCTCGTCGAGCCGCACGGTCACAATTGGGATCCCAGCGAAGCCGAGATCTCGACCACGTACTCGTCATCCGCCACGTCCCCGATCTCGGTCAGCAACTCCGCGTCGGTGACCCTCTTGCCTACGACGATCCGTGTCCCCCGCGGGGTGACGCTGCTGACCCTCGGGCGGGTCTTGCCGTTCCCGCAGTCTTCGCGTACCCACGTCAGCCTGATCCTCATGATCGGTCCCTCCCGAGCGCAGCGTACTGAGCAAGCAGTGTCCTCCCGCATGCCGATATAGTCAACGTGGTCATTATGTATAATCGAAGAGGGGGGCCGAGTCAGCTTCGCATCGTGTTCGGCGATCTGGAGCCGGACCGGGCCCGTAGCGGGGCACCTCGGTATATCGGCTCGCCTGCGGCTACAGCGTGATCCAGTTGCCGTGCTCGTCTCGTGCGGATAGCCCGGTGAAGTCGCCGGCCCTCGCCCGTTCGACTTGTGCGCGCTCGTCGGCGGTGAGTGGGTTGGCTGCCATCGTGGCCAGTGCGTGCCAACGGGCGAGCACAGCTTGCGGGCCGGCCAGGTCGAGGTCATCGGCGGCGCGGGAGCCTGGTGGTCCGGCGTGTCGTTTCGGCCGTGTCCCCGACGACTGGCTACGGCGACGATCACCCGCCGTGCAGCGACGATCCCCGGGAGCGGCGCAACGCCCTAATCAGTCCGGTCGATGTGAGTGACCCCGGAGTCGTTCGATCTCGTCAAGGGCCTGAAGATCTTTCGGGCGACCTGCCGCTCTTTTCGACGTGGCGATATCGTCGAGTCCGGCCAGGTGGATCACGAGCCCGTGCAGTCGAATCTCGACGCTGCCACCCACAAGTTGGTTGTATCCGTCGGGTAAGCCGGTAGGTTTCAGCAGTAGATCCACGTCACCGGCATAGGTGCGGAGATGCAGGAACGGGTTGTCGAGTAGCACCTGCGCGGTCCAGATCGGCTCAGACAGATGGATCTCAGACCGATCCGCGTAGACGATCACCTTGGCTTGCAACTCCCGCATGGCGCTCGCCAGCCGGTCAAGGTTAGTGCGCTCAGCGGCGGGTACGAGGTCGATGTCGAAGGTCAGCTGGTTGCTCCCATACAGCGCCAGCGCCAGACCGCCAATCAGGACGTAGTCGACCTCGTGTCGACCGAGCATGCGGAGAACCTCGGCGGCGTCGAGCTCCGGGTGCGGCCAGTCCTCATCCATTCGCTGCCCGGCGAGCCTCCGCGATGAGGGCCGTGTGCCTTCTGATCCTCTCCAGCACTGCCGCGGGCGCCAACCGTCCATTGAGCTCCGACCGGAACTCGGCGACCGCCTCCTGGTCTTCGCAACTGGGTAGCGGCAATCGCACCAGACGTCCGTGGACGTCTCGAAAGGTGCCAGCAGAGCTCACGCGTTGATTCTAGATCTAAATTGAGGACGCTCTTCGGGCGGCGTTCGCTCCTCGCGCCGCCGGTGCTCGAAACGGTTCGCCTTGACCGACCTACGTCGCGTTCGTCTTCGACGGGCATTCCCGCCGCATCTTGGGCTGGCGGCCCGCGACCAACTGGGAGGTTGACTACACTGTAGTCATGACGTCACCCAGGTCTGTGCGGTTCGACGGTGAGGTGCTTCGGCGCCTCGACGGCTACGTCCGCAGTCACTCCGGCACCTCTATTTCGGCGGTGACCAATCTCTTCGTGGATGAGGCGCTGCGCGCTGAGGAGCACCCTGGCATCACCTTCCGTCCAGGACCGACTGGTCGGCGTGCTGGACTGATCGGTGGCCCGGACGTGTGGGAGGTCATCGACACGCTGTTGATCGTGCGGGAGGCCGAGCTGGACCTTGCTGACGACCCGCTCGTTGCCGCCACGGCCGAAGCAACGGGATTGCCGGAGCGCAAGGTCAGGACCGCCGTTCGGTACTACGCCGCGTACCGGGAGAACATCGACGATCGGATTGCGGCGAACCGGGCGGCCGGCCAGGAGGCCGAGGTCGCGTGGCACGCTGAGCAGGACCTGCTGCGTGGAAACGATCGCGCCTCGTGACTGTCCGTCTCCTGCTGGACGAGATGTACCCGCCTAAGCTCGCCGATACCCTGCACGACAAGGGACACGACGTGATCGCGGTCGCCGCTTCCGCCGAGTTCGTGGGCAGCGATGACGCCACCGTCCTGGACATAGCGAGCGGCGATGGTCGATGTCTGGTCACCGAGAACGTGTGGGACTTCGCGATGCTGGTGCGGCACACCAGTCACGGCGGCGTTCTGTTCGTTCACGCCAGGCGCTGGCCGCGCACTCGGGTCGGCCTGCACCGGCTCGCGGACGCCTTGCACGACGCCATCTCCGGAGACCGTATCCCTGATCCCGACGACGTCCGCTGGCTGGCCTGAGCTCTTCGTTCTGTTGCCCGGCCCAGCCCGTTATTGGATCATCCTCGTTCGGGTCCTCAGGAGGGGGGTGAGTAGGGCGACGGCGAGGGCTTGGGTGGCGAGGACGTAGATGCCGATGGCGGTGATGCCGTGGTTGTAGAGCGCGCCGATGATGCTGGCGCCGGCGAGCCAGGCGAGGCCGTAGATGGCGGTGAAGGTGCCATAGCCAGCGCCGCGGCGGTGGGCTGGGACGAGGTCGGCGACGGCGGCGCGCAGGGTGGATTCGTGGGCTCCCATCGCGGCGCCCCAGACCACGGCGCCGAGGATGACTAACGGGATCGAGTGGGTGAAGGACAGAAACGGCACCACTGCGGTCAGGATCGGGAGCACGACCAGGCCGCGGAGCCCGGCCCGGTCATAGATCCGGCCGAAGACCAGCGCGGTCAGCGCGGCGGCGCCCATGGCAGCGGCGTAGAGCACCGGGACCAGGCCGGTGGGCAGGATCCCTTGGGTGCTGAGGTGGTAGGCGAGCACCGCCCAGGTGGCGAACCCGAGCATGGTGGCGGCGCTGAACGCGGCATAGAGCCAAAACCGGGTCGGGAGCCAGCTTCCCAAGCTTAACTTCTTCGCGTCGCTGAGTTGCGCGGTGGGGTCGAAAGCGGTCGGGTCGGGGACGGCGGCGCGCAGCCGCAGCAGCACGGCCAGGGCAGCGGCGCCGGGGATGGCCAGCAGCGCGAAGCCGGTGCGGAAGCTGCCACCGGTAGCGAGGACGCCGGCGAGCAGCAGCGGGCCGAGGACGGCGCCGGATTGGTCGATGGCCTCATGCAGCCCAAACGCCCAGCCACGGCCCATTTTGGTTGAGGCGTGGGCGAGCATGGTGTCGCGGGCGGGGGTACGTACGGCTTTGCCGAAGCGTTCGCCGTTGTAGAGCAGCCCGGCGCCGATCAATCCCGGGGACAGGGCCAGCAGCGGGACGCAGGCGATGGTCAACGCGTAGCCGGTGATCGTCAGGGCCCAGTGCCGCCCGGTGCGGTCGGCTAACCGACCGGTGACCAGCCGCAACACCAGGGCGGTGGCTTCACCGGCCCCAGTGATCAGCCCCACCAGGGCTGCAGAGGCTCCGAGGTCTCCCAGGAAGGGTCCGATGATTGAACGGGCGCCTTCATAGACGACGTCGGCCAGCGCGGAGACCACCCCGAAGCTGACCACGAACCGCAGCGGGGTCAGCCGGTTGAGGGTTCCCGTGGCCGGCGCGCGCCGGTAAGAGGTCACACGGTCAATCCTTCCGCAGGACGATGGGCTGCGGGTGGTGGTCAGGTGGTCAGGTGGTCAGGGCTTGGGCGAGGGCGGCGCCCAGGGCGGCGGCCCCGAGTCCGGCGATGATGCTGGCGGCGGCGTTGGTGACGGCGAAGAGCCGGGCGCGGTCTTGCAGCAGCCGTATTGTTTCGTAACCGAAGGTGGCGTAGGTGCTCAGCGCCCCGCACAGCCCGGTACCCAGGGCGGCCATCACCGGCGCCGGGGCATGCAGACTTGTGGTGACCAGGCCACCGAGGAGAAACGACCCGGCGGCGTTGACCGCGAATGTGCCCCACGGGAACACCGAGTCGTGGCGGGTTTGCACGGCCCGGTCGACCAGGTAGCGCAGCGGCGCGCCGATGGCGGCGCCGAGTGCGACCAGCAGCACGATCATCGGACCGGTGCCCGGTCGCCGCCGACGTAGCGGATGACTTCAACCGGGTCGATGATGACCAGTCCTTCGGCGATCAGTTCGTCGAGTTGGGGCAGGAACGCTCAGATGCGGTCTTCGGCGTCGACGATGATGATCGCCACGGGCAGGTCTTCGGCCAGCGACAACAGTCGGGTGGTGTGGATGCGCGAGGAGGCGCCGTAGCCCTCGATGCCGCGGATGACACTGGCACCGGCCAGGCCGGCCAGGCCGGCCCGGTGGGCTCGGTGGGCTCGGTGCACGATCTCGGTGACCGCGGTTTGTGGTGCCACTGGTCGCCTTCGCCGACGAAGATGGTCAACCGCAGCGCCGCACCTGCAAGCCTCATCGGGTCTCCCTGTGGTCGTGGATGCCGCGCACGACCCATCGGGTGAGGGTGACCCCGGCGTACACGGCGGCCAGCGCCGCCAGCAGGGTGCCGACTAGATAGGCCAGGGCGGTGCGGGCCGCACCGGCGAGGCCGCGCCGCGTGCGTGGTCGGTTCCGTCGAGCCCTGCCCCACCGGGTAATCGATGCCTGCGCCGCGAAGGAAACACCAGCCGCCTAGAAGAGCGTCCTCACGGTGACCGTCGATGGTGGTGATGTTGATGGAGCGGAGGCTGTCGGGTTCGTGGGGGTGAACTCCGCGGTCAGTGTGTGGGTGCCTGCGGTGAGCGCTGAGGTGACCAGTATTGCCGGTCCGAAGGTCACCTGTACTGGGTCGCCGAGGTTGTTGGTGCCGTCTTTGAATTGGACAGTGCCAGCTGCGCCGAGGGGTGACACATTCGCGATGAGGATCACCGGGATGCTTTGGAAGGCGAGGCTGGGGACTGCCTGGAGCGTGGTCGTTGTGGACACGGCCTGGACCTGCCCGGTGGTCGGGTCGAGCAGCACCGGGCGCGTGTTGGGTGGCCGGGTGAAGTCGAACAGTCCGGTGAGTGACCCGGCGATGTTGTCGAAGCTGCCGCTGATCCGTCCGAGTCCCCAGTTGTCCTCGACGAATCGGGTGATGGAAGACAGGTCGGTGAGCGTGTGGTCGACGGAGTTGGCCTTCGCCCACGGTGAGATGACCAGCATCGGCATCCGCGGCCCGTAGCCGCAGCGTCCCTGCTGGCCGGCCAGGGGTGTCGTGGTGGTCGCGGTCCCGCATTGCCCGGGGCCGGTGAGGGCATCGGCGACGGTCTGTGAGGGGTTGGTGACACCGCTGTCGTAGGCATGGTCGTACCAGCCGTCGGAGTCGTCGTAGTTGACCACGACCGCGGTGCTGGCCCAGTCAGGCGTCTTCATCAGGGCATTGATCTTGCTGGCGACGAACCGCTGCTCGTCGAGTGGATTGGAGTAGAAGGCGTGCCCGTCCTGGTATCCCGGCGCCTTGAGGAAGCTGACCGCGGGCAGGGCGGAGGGTGGCAGGTCGCCGTGGCCGATGCCCGCGACGAGTTGGTCGAAGTCACTGGTGTCGTACTGGTGGTTGGGGGTGTCGAACGTCGGTGCGCCGTTGACGTAGTGCTGGGTGTCGGTACCGATCGTCTTGAGTGCTCCCGGAGTGACGGTGCCGTTGGTGTCGGTGGGCAGCGTGAGGTGATGCGGGTTGGCCGTCGAGGCGTAGTAGTTGAACGGCTGGTGGTGTGGGATGTAGTCGTCCTTGTAGCCGTACTGCCCACTGCCTGGGGTCAGCGGGCTGCTCAGCCCCGCCCCGATGGGATGGACCGCGTTGCAGATGCCCTGGTTCGACGAGTGCGGCACGGAATTCTGGAAGCCACCGGTTTTGAACTCGTCGGGGATGAAGGTCGCGGTGTTCTGGCCGCTGTGACCGGTGGCGGCAAGGGCGTCGGTGTAAGAGGTGGTGGGGCGGTACCCGCCTTGGAAGAATCCCCAGGACAGTCCGGCGGTGTTGAGTTTGTCGCCGATGTTCTGACCGCTCATCGCGACCGCGTCCCGGGTGGAGCAGTCGTCCCAGTAGGGCTGCGGGTCGCTGGTCACCGAGTACCCACCGTTGCCGTCGGGGGTGAGGTCGGCGTTGGGCTTTGCGGCGGTGGCGATCGAGGGACTGTTGGCGGTGTGGGTCATGTCGACACCGCCGGTGTCGCCGGAGACGAGGTTGAGCGCGCCGGGTGAGGATGGCCCGAAGGTGGTGCCGAAGGAGTTGTCGCTCATCGCGTAATGCTGGGCGTAGTTCCACAGACCGGTCACGGTGTTGCCGTCGTAATAGTTCATGACGTCCCCGGCTTTGCAGGGGCTGCCTGTCGGGCTGTTGCCGGTGCCGGTGCCGACGGTGGAGACGAACTTGTCCATCGCGCCGCCGTTGAACGCTCGCTGCTCGTCGGAATAGTTGTGGTTCTGATCGCAGGTAAGCACGTCGTTAATGTTGGTCGGGTCGTAACGCCGGGGATTGACGCCGTTGGGGTTGGCGGTGAGCAGCGCAGGACTCAGTCCGTTGACGGCGGGGGTGCCGGGGGCCGCGGTGAAGTGCTGGCCGCTGGTGTTCGTAGCGTTGGGGTAGGTGCCGAAGTAGTGGTCGAAGGAGACGTTCTCGCCGAAGATGACCACTAGATGCTTGATCGGGGTCGCGGTCTTGGGAGCAGCCACACTCAAACCAGCGCCAGGACCGGCGATCACCACGGCAAGCCCGAGTGCCATGGCGACGGCCCCGGCGACGGCGCGTCGACGAGGTAACGCTGAGTTCATGGACATTCCTTCCTGGTTCCCCGACCCGTAGTAGGCGGAGTAGACCCGGTTGGGCAGGCCATTCGGTCAGCAGCCAATGAACGACGGACGCCGTTAGACGGAAATTCGGGGGTGTTCGGCCCAGATACTCCGCAGCCGCGCGGCCGGCCCCATCGACCCCGCGTCGTAACCCATCCGGGGCCGACCCGTTGTCCCTCATTCACCGTGGTCGTCATAGTGTCCATATGGGGGGCATCGGCACGGGCGCTGATGACCTGGCTGACACTCACCGGGGCTATGTCGCTGGCCGTTACCGAGACGGCGCCCTCAGCGACGCTTGGATCGACGTCACGCGATGCGCGACCTGCGCCTCAGGGTCGCTCGTTAAGGTGCCCGCGACATCCTGTTCGATAAAGGATCACCGCCTTCCACCAGCGGCGCCCTCCGCGAGTGGTTAAGACTCGGTGGGGCACTCCCGAGGCGTCGGCACCCGACTATCCGTGCCGGTGTATGGGTGTCGTCGGCTGGCACCGTAGCCAGCTCCCTCAAGCACGAGACGCGGGTTTGGTTCGAATCCGCCACGACATCGAGGCCGGGTCGAGGTGACATGACCACAAGCATCGACGGTGGTCCAGCTGCCGTGGATGTACTCGCCGTTGAGGTCGAGGGGATCACCGTGGACGCCGAGCAAGCGAAGGCGCCCGGTAGCCCCGGCGCGGAGGACTTCGTCTGGGACGAGGAGGACTATCAGGCGTTGCGGCAGGCCCGCAAAGACACCGAACTCGCCGTGCCGGCCGACTCGGTCCGCGCCTATCTCACGCAGATCGCCCGGATCGCGCTGCTCACCGCCGAGCAGGAAGTTGCGCTCGCGAAACGCGTCGAGGCAGGGCTCTATGCCGCTGAGCGGATACGCCGGGCCCAGGACTCGACCAAGAAACTCTCCCCGCAGCTGCGCCGGGATCTGCGCTGGATCGTCCGCGACGGCGAGCGCGCCAAGACCCACCTGTTGGAGGCGAACCTGCGCCTGGTCGTCTCGGTGGCCAAACGCTACACCGGTCGGGGCATGCCCCTGCTGGACCTGATCCAAGAGGGCAACCTCGGTCTGATCCGCGCGGTGGAGAAATTCGACTACACCAGGGGCTTCAAATTCTCCACCTACGCCACCTGGTGGATCCGCCAAGCCATCACCCGAGCGATAGCCGACCAGGCCCGCACCATCCGGATCCCGGTGCACATGGTCGAGGTGATCAACAAACTGATGCGCATCCGACGCGACTTGCTCCAAGACCTCGGCCGCGAGCCCACTGCCGAGGAGCTGGCCACGGAAATGGACCTCACTCCAGACCAAGTTCGGGAGATCCAGCGTTACGCCCGGGAACCAATCTCCCTCGATCAGACAATAGGCGAGGAGGGCGACTCGCCACTTGGTGACGTCATCCAATACTCCCAGGCCATCGTCGCAGTGGACGCGGTCTCCTTCACCCTGTTGCGAGACCACCTGCAATCCGTACTAGCGACACTCTCCAAGCGGGAAGCCAGCATTGTCCGGTTGCGATTCGGGCTCACCGACGGCCAACCACGCACCCTCGACGAAATCAGCCACGCCCACGGAGTAACCCGAGAACACATCCGACAAATCGAAACCAGAACAATGGCCAAACTGCGCCACCCCTCCCGCTCCTGGGCGCTGCGCGACTACCTGGACTGACCAGCACGGATACCTCACTCCCGTGATGCACAGGACCGCGCACAACCAAATGCAAATGCCTCCGGTGGACCTCCGCTCCGGAATAGCCCTGACTGTCATCGCCGGATAACTCCGAGAGCGGAAATCGGCCGCCATCTCTCTGAGCGGGAGTGAAATACATCGTGCGCGAAGGCATATCAGTAACTCGGTTGTTGTCGTGGGCCCCTGGCGGTCGGGGTGGGCGGTTGGACTGATCGCGCGTCCCGGATTACCGGGCCGGTGGGGTAGAGGACAGGTCGTAGAGATCCGGCATGGTGAACTCAGCTGCAGGCCGCTGGCCGGATCGGTCGCCGGTCGGGGTCAGGGTGTCGCGGCCTGGCCAGACGATCACCGCGGCAGGCCGCAGCGTCAGCCGGCATCGGGCACCGAGTGCCGGGTGATCACCGGCTGGGGTCTGCGCGGTCAACTCGGGGCCGCCGTCGAGGGCCACCAGTACTTCGTCGACGGCGCCGAGACAGATCACGTCGCTGACCGTGCCGGGATGTCCATCCGAGTTCTCCTCGACCAGGTCGTCCAATATCAGGTGCCCCAAGATCAGGTGTTCAGGGCGAATGCACCAGGTCAACTCCGCGTCCAGGGCGGTGTCGGCCGGCAGGACGGAGGACCCGAAAGCGATCCGTACCTGGCCGGCCGCCAGCTCCCGTGCGCCCACCCGCCGGCCGACGTGCAGGTTGCGGATGCCGAGCAGCCGGGCGGCGGTCGGGCTCGCCGGGTGCGCGAAGACCACCGGCTGCGGCCCGGCCTGCTCGACCTGGCCCAGCTCCAGGATCAGCACCTCATCGGCGAGCAACGCGGCCTCGACCGGGTCGTGGGTGACGATGACCGTGGTGATCGCGGTGTCGCGCTGCAGGCGGCGCAGCTCGTGGCGCAACTCGTCGCGGACCGGGGCGTCCAAGCCGGTGAACGGCTCGTCCAGAAGCAGCAGCCGCGGGTTGCGGGCCAGCGCGCGGGCGATCGCGACCCGGCGCTGCTGGCCGCCGGACAGCTGGGTCGGCAACCGGGCCTCCAGCCCGGTCAGCCCCAGCCGGCGAATCCAGAATGCGGCCAGCCCCGGCTCGGTGCCCACCCCGAACATCACCTGCTGCCACACCGGTAGGTGCGGGAGCAGCGCGGCATCCTGCGGGACGTAGCCGAACCCGCGGTCCTCCGGCGCCACCGCGGTGACATCAGCACCGTCGAGGCACACCTGGCCGCCGGTGGGCCGGATCAACCCGGCCAGCATCCGAAGCGTCACGCTCTTGCCGGACCCTGACGCCCCGAGGATGGCCAGGTGCCGACCGGTCCCGGTGCTGTGCGCCACTTCGATCCGGAACGAACCCAGCCCCCCGACCAGGTCGAAGGTCAGCCGTGGGCTGGCGGACGTGGTGGGGGCGCGCGGCGCCGGCAACGGGTCCGGCACCGGGTGTCTGCGCCGCAGCCGGGGTAGGTAGGCGGCCAGCAGCAGCACCACCGCGGCCGCGGTCAGGCTGGCGCCGACCGCGGACAGCGTCGAGGTGATCCCGGTGCCGCCGAACTGCACGTAGGTGAACACCGGCACCGAGTACGGGTGGTATGCCAGCACCACGGTGGCGCCGAACTCGCCGAAGGCGCGCAGCCAGGCCAGCAGCAGGCCCGCGGCGATACCGGGCGCGGCGGCTGGCGCCGCCACCCGGGCGAACCGCGACCACCGGCCGTGCCCGAGGGTGGCGGCCACGTCGTCGAGGGCCGGGTCTAACGCCGCGAACGCCGAGCGGGCGGCCACGATCAGAAACGGTGCCGCCACGAACGTCTGGGCCAGCACGATGCCGACCCGGGTATCGGTCAACGTGCCGTGGAAGAGCTGCCCAAGGGGCGTGTACGGGCCGACCAGGTAGATCAGCAGGATGCCGCTCATCAGCGGCGGCAGTGCCAGCGGCAGCTGCACCGCGACCCCGACCACCGTGGAGCTCCGGCCACGGCCACGGGACAGCAGGTAGCCCAGCGGGATCCCGAGCACGGCAATGATCACTGTCGAGATGCTGGCCGTCTCCACCGACACAGCCAGCGCCGAACCGAGCCCGGGAGTGGACAGCGCGCTGGGTGGGGTACCGGCCACCCGGATCGCGTAGGCGAGGATCGGGACCAGCAGGTACAGCGTCAACAGCCCGGCCAGCCACGGCAACGGGGTACGGAATACGAGCGCCATCCCCCCCCCGGCTGGCCTGGCGGTCATCGGCCGCCGGGCGCTGTCGTGGGCGCGGGTGTGGCCGGGGCGCTGGCCGTCGTCGGCAGCGCCGACTTCAGCGCCGGCGGCACCGCGGCCGGGTCACCATAGAGGGCCAGCGGCAGCACCGTCAGGCCGTCCTGCTTCAACAGCTCCTGGCCCGCAGGGGAGACCAGGTACTGCACGAAGTCCGCGGCTGGGGCCGGGTTCGGGGCCATGTTCAGCACGGCCACGGTGTAGGTGGCGGCCAGGTGCACCTGATCGAGGCTGGCGGTCTGGATCTTCTGCTCGCCCGCCTCGCTGCTGTAGAAGAAGCTGGCGTCGAGCTGGCCGGACTCCAGCCGCCCGACCAGCTCGGTCTCCGGCAGCACGGTGATGTTCTGCTGCGCGGCGGCGGGCAACCCGGGATCGTTGTAGATCTTGGCGCCGTCGGTGAGCGCCTGCTGGGCGAGCTTGCCCTTGGGATCCACCTTTGGATCGGTGCTGCCCAGTTTGAAGCCGGGCTCGGTGATCACCTGGTACCACGGCTTGGACTTCAGATCGGCGGCGAACTTCGAGCTCGGGTTATAGCCGATTACCAGCGGCGCCGAGGCAAACTTCACGTACCAGGGCACCCAGTTGCCGTTGGCCGGGCCTTGCAGGTCTGCGTTGACCGACGGGCTGGCGCTGATGAACACGTCACCCTGGCGAACCTTGCCCTTGATCTGCGCGGCCAATGCACTGGACCCGGCGCTGAAACCCTGGAAGGTGTCCCCGTTGGCCTGCTCGAATTTCGGGCCGAGGCTGTGTTCCATCAAGTTGACCAGCGAGCCGGCATAGAGCACCTTCACCGGACCCTTCGGCCCGGTCGTGGACGTGCCGGGAGCGGTACCGTTGCTCGAACCGCCGCACGCCGTGAGCGTCACCAGCATCGCGGTCAGCACTCCGACCACACCTGCGACCCGCACGGGATTCCCTTCTAAGTCTTGGCTTTTGGCTTGGCCAGGCTCGCCCTGGCGAGGCCGTCGCGGGGCGGCTGGGGCAGCGTGACGACGACGCTGGTGGACTTCACCGAGGCCACGGCCAGCACGCCAGGCTCCAAGCCGAGCTCGTCCACAGCCTCGGAGGACATCAGCGACACGATCCGGTGCGGTCCGACCTGGATCTCCACCTTGGCCATCACCTGGTCCCGGATGACCCGGGTGACCAGGCCCGGTAACTGGTTGCGGGCGGACGCGGGCAGGTGCGGTACGGCTTCCTCGGTATCCGCAGCCAGCGAGGTGGCGAACCGGGCCAGTTCCGCCCCGTCCACTCCGCGCCGACCGGACTCGGTGGTCGTGGAGGCGAAACGTCCGGCGTCGGCCCAGCGCCGCAGCGTGTCATCGCTGACTCCGAGCAGGCGGGCCGCCTCACCGATCCGGAACACGGGCATCGTGCCAGCCTAGCCGCAGAAGCGGAGTCCATGCAGGGCTGGGGACGCAATTGAGATCTTCGCGCTTAGCGAAGCCCGCAGGTGCCGGGCGTGACCACCACGGATACGCAGGGGCGGATCCCAGCACCGCTGCGCGCCGCTGATAGGCCGTGAACCGGTTTGTACTGGCGCTTGTGCGGAAACGATCTCTGTGCGACGGTCTGCGCGCGGGGGTAGGGTCGTGCGGCCGCCGCCTGGGGGGTCGCGCAGCCGCACCACCCACATCATCGTTAAGACCCCACTCTTCTGGATGATAACGCCGGGGTAGCGGATCACGCTGTGACCCTGGCCCCGCCCGCGCGGTGCCTTTCGCCCGGCTATCCCCGCAGGTCCGTACTGGTGCTGCGCCATTGGCCTCTCCGCGGCGCACGTCATCGCGTCTAAAGTCGGTGATCAGTCCGGGTAATACGGGGAGGACCGCATGACAACAGACGTCGCGAGTAGAGCTTCGCTCGAATCATTATTGATGAGCCGGCCGTTGAGTGACCCGGAACTCATGCAGGCAAGTGATAGGGCGCCCGATTACGCCATCTTGCCCGACGTGAGCGTGATTAAGATCGGTGGTCAGAGCCTGATCGACCGCGGTAGGGCAGCGGTGTATCCGGTGGTGGATGAGCTGGCGGCGGTCAAGCGGAGCCATCAGATCCTCATCGGTACCGGTGCCGGCACCCGGGCTCGACACCTCTATTCCCTGGCGGCCGAACTCGGTTTGCCGACCGGTGTGCTGACCGATGTGGGTTCCGCGGTCGCCGACCAGAACGCACAGATGCTGGGATACCTGATGGCCCGCCACGGTGTCCCGGTGGTTGGCGGTTCGGCGTTCGGCGCGCTGCCGCTGTACTTGGCTGAGTGCGGTGCGGCGATCTTTTCGGGAATGCCTCCGTACGACATGTGGCAGCGCGTGCCCAACGAGGGAGTGATACCTCCCTACCGCACCGATGCCGGATGCTATCTCGTGGCGGAGGTCTACGGGTGCGCCAACATGATTTACGTGAAAGACGAGGATGGGTTGTACACGGCCAATCCGAAGACGGATCTGAGTGCCAAGCTGATCCCGGAGATCACTGTCGAGGAGCTGATCGCCGCCGATCTGCCGGATCTCGTGATCGAGCGCCCGGTGTTGGAGCTGATGCGGCGTGCCCGGTACGTGCGGTCGGTCCAGATCATCAATGGGCTACGACCCGGTTTGCTCAGGCGTGCGCTGGCCGGCGAGCACGTCGGCACGATCATCTCGGCGGCCTGAGAGCTGCCGCCCCGTCAGCCCCTTTTGGAGAACGTCATGACGAACACCCTCCCGCAAACCGAACGTTCCCTCGCGGCCAAGGACGTGCCCTCCCCGTTGATGCGCCAGACCTTGCTCGACCGCGAACTCGTGCGGCCCCTGGACCGGCCGGTGATCCCGCTGCTGCCGTGGCTCAACGTGGTCGTGATCGGCGGTCGCTCGATCATGGACAAGGGTCGCGACGCGGTAACCCCGGTCGTCGAGGAGCTGCGTGCCGCTCTGCCGGAGCATCGGATGCTGATCCTCACCGGCCCTGGCATCCGGGGCCGTCATGTGCTGGGCGTCGGGCTCGATCTCGGTCTACCCACCGGGGCGCTGGCCGCGTTGACCTCCGCGGAGGCGGAGCAGAACGGGCATCTCATCGCGGCGTTGCTCGCCGAGCAGGGTGTGTCCTACCTGTCCCACGCGACGATCGCGCACCAGCTCGCCGTGCACCTGGCTGCTAGCCGGGCCGCGGTGTCCAACGGGTACCCGCCCTACGGGATCTACGAGTTTCCGCCCGAGGTGGGCAAGATCCCGCCGCACCGCACCGACACCGGGGCGTCCTGCTCGCCGATGCCTACGGCGCCGCTCGGCTCGTTTACGTCAAAGACGTCGACGGGGTGTTCACCAGCGACCCGGCGACAACCAACGGCAGCCCAGCCGAGCTGGTTCCTCGGATCGGGGCCGGTGCGCTCCTGGCCCTCAAACTCGACACGCTGCCCGTCGACGCGCTGGTGCTCCAGCTCATGGCACACGCCAAGCACCAGAAGGAGATCCAGATCGTCAACGGGCTCACCCCCGGCAACATCACCAAGGCTCTGCAGGGAGAACACGTAGGCACCCTCATCCACGCGGACTGACGCCAGCGGTTATAAGGAATTTCTTAGTCCGCATTGGTATCCTCGGCGACGCAGGGATGGCCGGGCTGGTGTCCGGGCAGGCACACTCAGTGACAGGCGAACCGTGGCATGCCAACCACGTCGCACTAATGTCTTGCACGCAGGGAGTGAGCGGGTCGGTGATCGGGAGCGGACACTCCCGATCACCATTTAAGGCGGACACCTGCGCAGCGGCGATCGCGCGCGCACCGACGTCAAGATCGTGCTCCTGCCCGCGCCCGTCAGCTCGCGGAGAGTACTGAAGTCGGCATTTGCTGACCATGGCCCCTGAATCATGTGGCTATGCGTATTGACACGTGGCTGCAGCTCCGCATTAACGGATAACAGCCATCAGGTGACTTGACGCGAGCGTCAGCGGCGGCGGCCACTACCGGGACGGCAGCGCTCGTAGTTCACAGCGCTCACGCTTGTGTGCGCCTCCGGTTACCTATCGTGGTTTCTGCTGGGGCATCCTGTACGCGAATGGCCACGGTAAGTGATTCACCGGAATGCCACCTCCGGGGAGCGTCTCAAACGTCGTGTACCGATGCAAGTACGGATGCAATCTATTAGGGTCGGAACGCATCGTTTCGGGCATTATGACCGCTCTCGGGGGCCTGCTGGTCGACCCGGAGCTCAAGGAGGTGAAGGATGCCGCCGGTAACGAACGGTATGGCGGCCACGCTACTGCGGGGAGTCAGGTGGACGAAGAGTAGCCACAGCAATCCTAATGGAAACTGTGTGGAGTTGGCGGAGCTGGCCGGGGGAACCACCGCCGTCCGCAACTCCCGGCACCCGAGCGGACCCGTTCTGCTCTGCGTCCGTGCCGAGATGGCCACGTTCGTGCGGGCTGTGAAGGACGGTAAGTTCAGCGAGGTGGCGGGATGACCACCTCATCCGGCGGTGCGCAACGGCAGGCCGGGGTTTCCGGTGGGGTAGCTGCGGTCTATGGTGAGACGATCCGTGGTGCTTCACCCGTAGGAGGAATCGTGCGGACGGCTCGGTCGGGTAACGATTCGGCCACCGGCCACGCTCAGGTACGACCGGAGGGGCCGACCGCGCTGCGCATCGTGTTGGGCAATCAGCTACGTCAGCTCCGTGAAGCGAGCGGAATTACCACCGGAGCGGCTGGCCACGTGATCAGGGCATCCCATGCCAAGATCAGCCGCATGGAGCTCGGACGGGTCAGCTTCAAGGAGCGCGACGTGGCAGATCTGCTCACCCTTTACGGCATCATCGACGAGCACGAGCGAGGAGCGTTTCTGGCGCTCGCCCGGCGGGCCAACGTGCCCGGCTGGTGGCACCACTACGGCGATATCCTGCCGGGCTGGTTCGAGATGTACCTCGGGCTGGAGCAAGCCTCCTCTGTCATCCGCACATATGAGCCCCAGCTCGTACCCGGCCTGCTGCAAACTCCAGAGGGTGCTCGAGCATTGATCCAGATGGGCAATCCGGACGTATCCGTCGACGATATCGAGCGTCGGGTCGCGCTGCGGATGAAACGTCAGAAAGTGCTTACCCAACCCGGAGCGCCCAACCTGTGGGCAGTGCTTGACGAGGCGGCACTGTGGCGGCTCGATGGGCGTTCAGCAATGCAGGAGCAGATCCATCATCTGATCGAGATGGCCGAGCTTCCCAACGTCACACTGCAGGTGATGCCGTTCTACTCCGGTGCACACGCGGCAGTGGGTGGACCGTTCACGATGCTGCGATTCTCCGAGCCCGACTTACCGGATCTCGTTTACCTCGAACAGTTGACCAGCGCCCTGTACCTGGACAAGAGCGAGGACGTTCAGTACTACCGGGTGGTCATGGACCGGTTGTGTGTCCAGGCCAAATCGCCCTCCGAGACGATCAGGTTCCTGACCAGCACCCTCAAAGAGACCTGAACCTGCCGGCGATCAAGGTTTTCGGGCGAGCCCGCAGTACTGATGTACCTCGGCATGGGTGCCGACGTCGCTGAGCTCAGGGCGCCACAGCGAACACGGAACAACGCCGGGTTGCAGGAGCTCCAGCCCGTCGAAGAAGACAGTGAGCTCCTCGCGGCTGCGGGTTCTGATCGGGGCGGCGCCGCTTTCGTTCCAGCGCCGCATGGACGCTTCCACAGCTGCACCGTGTACTTCCGCGGTGGGGTGCGACAGCGCCAGATAACTACCCGAAGGCAACGCATCCAGCAGAGTGTTGACCACAGCATGCGCCTCGGCCGTATCCGGGATGTAGTTGATGATCCCCAGCAGCATGAGCGCGACAGGCTGGGTGAAGTCCAGCGTTCGGGCCGCTGCTTGCAGGATTGTGTCCGGGTCGCGCACGTCGGCGTCGAGGTACTCGGTGGCGCCCTGCAGTGTGCTGGTGAGTAGCGCGCGCGCATGAACCAATACCAGCGGGTCATTGTCGACGTAGACGATGCGGCACTCCGGTGCAGTCGCCTGGGCCACCTGGTGGGTGTTGTTCACGGTGGGCAGCCCGGTGCCGATGTCAAGGAGCTGACGGATCCCTGACTCACCTACCAGGTTCCGGACAGCTCGAACCAGAAACCCCCGGTCGGCGCGAGCGGCGTCGCGTAGATCGGGGTCGATGAGCAGAACCTGGTCACCGACCGCGCGGTCGACCGGGTAGTTGTCCTTACCACCCAGCAAGTAGTCCCAGAACCGAGCCGAGTGCGGAACCGTGGTGTCGATAGCCGGAAACGGCTCCCGCGTGGCCGCGGGCGGGTGGTGCTCCACGAGTCGTCTCCCTGCGCTGCGTGCCGCTCTGGACGTGACCGTGCAACTGTAGCCTCCGCGCAGCAGGCAGCCGGTTCGTCGGCCCGCCACCACGACGGAGAGGATGCAGCGTGTCGACCAGCCTCGAGCGCGGCGCGGGTGCAGATCCGCTTGAGGAGCCGGCGGCCCGCGACGGCGCGGTCATTCGGGTGCGCCGACAACGTCCTGGCTAATTCAGGTGCTCAGGTCATGTCGCATTCTCGCTAGCTATGCCTGCGGCCACCGGCGATGCTGTGGAGGTGCATGAGGACACTGAGCGGTGCGTGCGGGCGGTGCAGTCCAAGGACGCGCGGTTCGACGGCTGGTTTTTCACCGCGGTGATCACCACCGGCATCTACTGCCGGCCGAGCTGCCCGGTAGTGCCGCCCAAGGCGGTCAACATGCGCTTCCACCCGAGCGCTGCCGCGGCGCAGCTGGCCGGGTTTCGGGCCTGCAAGCGGTGCCGGCCGGACGCCAGCCCGGGATCTCCGCAATGGAACGAACGCGCCGATCTGGTGGCCAGAGCGATGCGGTTGATCGCCGATGGAGTAGTTGACCGGGCCGGTGTCCCTGGTCTGGCCGCGCGCCTGGGCTACAGCGTTCGGCAGGTCCAGCGGCAGGTGCTCGCCGAGCTGGGGGCCGGCCCGCTGGCATTGGCGCGAGCACAGCGCGCCCAGACCGCGCGGCTGCTGATCGAGACGAGCTCCTTGCCGATGAGTGACGTCGCGTTCGCTGCGGGTTTTGCCAGTGTGCGGGCGTTCAACGACACCGTCCGCGAGATCTTCGCCCTCGCCCCGACCGAACTACGAGCGTGCGCCACCCGCAGACACCCGACGGCCACGTCTGGATCCCTGGTGCTGAGGCTGCCCTTCCGCGCGCCGCTGTGCCCGGACAACCTGTTCGGACATCTCGCGGCGACTGCAGTGCCGGGGGTGGAGGAGTGGCGTGACGGGGCGTACCGCCGCACCTTGCGCCTGCCGCACGGCCATGGTGTCGCGACCCTGCGACCGCTGCCCGATCACATCGAATGCCAGTTGGCCTTGACCGACCTGCGGGACCTGACCACCGCGATCACCCGGTGCCGGTGGTTGCTCGACCTCGACGCGGATCCGGTGGCCGTCGACGACCAGCTGCGCTCCGACCCGATGCTTGCCTCGCTGGTGGACAAGAATCCGGGCCGCCGGGTGCCGCGCACCGTCGACGCGTCGGAGTTCGCGGTGCGTGCGGTGCTCGGGCAGCAGGTGTCCACCAAGGCGGCATGCACCCACGCCGCCCGGTTGGTGGCTGCACATGGGGAACAGGTGGACGACCCGGCCGGCGGGCTGACCCACCTGTTCCCGGACACGGCGGCGCTGGCGTTGCTCGATCCGGCCGCACTTGCCTTGCCGCGGGCGCGCCGCACCACGCTCACCACTCTGGTCGGTGCGCTGGCCGGCGGCGAGATCGATCTCAGCGCCGGCAGTGACTGGCAACAGGCCCGCGCCCAACTCGGCGCGCTGCCGGGCTTCGGACCCTGGACCATCGAGACGATCGCGATGCGCGCTCTCGGCGATCCGGATGCTTTCGTGCCGACTGACCTGGGAATCCGCCGCGCGGCGCGGGACGTGGGCCTTCCCTCGGCCGCCGCGGGACTGACCAGCCACGCCAGCGCCTGGCGGCCCTGGCGGGCTTACGCCGTGCAGTACCTGTGGGCCACCGGCGACCATGCCATCAACCGGCTACCGGCTGGACGAAAGGATCACTCGTGTTAGTTCACACCGTGCGGGACAGCCCCGTCGGCACGCTCACCCTGGTAGCCCTCGACGGCACCCTCGCTGGCCTCTACATGGACCTGCAGCGGCACCGACCGCCAGCGGAGATGTTCGGCGACCCGGATCCCACGCCGTTCACCGAGGTGATCAGGCAACTGGATGAGTATTTCGGCGGGCAACGCACCGCTTTCGACCTACCGATGAATCTCGTCGGTACCCCGTTTCGGCGCACCGTGTGGGCCGCTCTGCGGGAGATTCCTTACGGCGAAACGTGGTCCTACGGCCAGCTCGCCGAGCGGATCGGACGCCCCGGCGCCGCCCGGGCGGTCGGCCTGGCCAACGGACGCAACCCGATCGGCATCATCGTGCCGTGCCACCGCGTCGTGGGCGCCACTGGTGACCTCACCGGCTACGGCGGCGGCCTGCAACGCAAGCAGCACCTGCTCGACTTCGAGCGCCGGCGGCACGGATCTGCTCACCAGGACCGCTTGTTCGAGGTGGCGGCCTTTGGGCGCACGCCGACCGACCCCTGCTCGCGTCAGAACGGGGGGATGTCCTCGCGGGGTTCAGGTTCTGGTGGTGGCTCGGGCTCGGGTTCAGGTGGCGGTTCGGTCCAGATCTCTGAGCTTTCCCAGT
>QHBY01000426.1 GCA_003244245.1 Pseudonocardiales bacterium | reverse complement strand
ACTTATGCGGCGCTGCACTAGGTCTGCCGGCTGTGCTGCTCGTCACAATCGCCGTGACACTGCTGGTCATTGCTGCCGTGCAGCAAGCGCGCGCCAAGTGGGGATCCGCGCACGCCTCGCCGCGCACCGACCACTCAGATGCGTCACACACGAGGTGACCAGCAGGCGCAGCTAGATCGGATTGATGGGCGGCGGTGATGGCCTGCTCGGCCGGTCTGGTGTGAACCTTGACGACGAAGCGAGCCAGATCGCGGACATCCGTGTCGATGGTGCCGGTGTCAGGTCGGGGGTGGAGGCAGGGCGATATCTCGTCGAAACCTGAGAGCGCTGGTTGCGGTGCGGCGCCCATCGGCCCGTTGCTAGCGATGAGAGACTCAGGAGTTACACATGCCAGTGTGGGGTGTGCAGGTCCACCTCGTTGCCCATGCTCATCACATGCCAGCGCACCCGTTGCCCTTGACGCAGGGTCATCAGTGGTCCATTGCCGTAGACGTATCCGTTGATCGAGTGCATCTTGTTGCTCTCCTGGAAGTCCGCGTCGTCGGCGGCAGGCGGCTTGGCTAGCTTGGTCCGCTGGGCTTCCAGGTAGTGCGTGGTGTTTTCGTTCATCACCGCGAACAGCGCGAAGATGTCCCGGTCGACGTCGTCCGGGCTGCCGTCCGGGCGGCGCTGACTTGGCGGCCGCGGCAGATGGCCGGGACACGTCGTAGGGCTCCCCCTGCGCGTTGGAGTCAGCTCGTCCCGACCCCGACGCGGTGAGAGCAAGACGACGGCGGTGGTGATGATGCCCAGTCAATCCTCGTTGGGTTGACCTCTCCAGCGGCGGTCGTCATCTCAGCGTGTGGGCGGCTTGGGTCGTATCGGTGCTCCCTCGTCCGCATGATTTGAGACCCCTTCCCTGGACAGGCGAACACTAGCTATGTTGAGTTAAGGTCTATGGCGGGTTTGCGAATGACGGTAGGTGTCCTGGCGGTGTTGGGAGCGCTGCTCGATCGCCCCGACACCGAGCTGTATGGACTGGAGATCGTGCGCGCCAGCGGACTGGAGCCGGGCACGATCTACCCGATCCTGCAACGGCTCCGCGGCGCCGGGTGGGTCAGTGACCGCTGGGAAGACCCCGAGCCAGCTCATACCGAGGGTCGACCCCCGCGGCGCTATTACCGGCTGACCGCGGAGGGCCGCGCCCGCGCCGTCCACGCCCTGCAACACGGTCGTGACCGCAGTGGTTTGAGTCGGCTGCTCGCGCCCCCCCGCTCCGCTGCCGCTCCCACCACCGAGGCAGGCCCGGAATGAGCGGCCACAGAGCATCCGTCGCCGGGGACTGCGAAATCCTTGGCGGTATCGGCCTCAGAGATCGGCAAGAAATGGCAGGCTTTCGTCCAGGTCCCGCGCAGGAACCCAATTCGCTGCGCTGGGTACGCAGGCTGCTGCCTGGCGGGGAGAGCAGGGCCTGGTGGGCTGAAGTGATCTCCTGTCTTTCCGAGACCACCGACCCGGGCCAGCGACGTCAATACATGCGCAGCTACCGCCGGTCGGTGCCGCGGCTGGTCTGGACCAGCTGGACGTCCGGGGTTCGTGGTGTAGCGGCGGCGCCGATGGGTGTCGGGTACAGCAGTGTCGAGTGGAAGGGGATTACAATGGTGAACCTTAGTCCGGAAGAAAAGTTCGGGATCAAGCATCAGAGCAAGCCGGGGCCCACGACGATCGACCAGAAGTATTCCGTGCTCCTCGGCCTCGTCGTACTGGTCCTTGGGATCCTCGGTTTCATCCTGACGGGCTTCACAAACTATACCGAGATGACGGATCATTTCATTCTCGGGCTCTTTCAGACGAACGGATTCCACAACACCGTGTACATCATCCTCGGGCTGTTTTGGTTGCTGGGAGCGTTCGCGCTTACCCCTCCCGCCAACCAGGGAATGAACATCGCGGTCGCTGGCGTTTTACTGCTGGTTGCGGTGCTGGGATTTTTTGGCTACTGGGCTTTGCTGTCCATTCCGGCAGGAATTAACGGGGACAACATCCTCGATCTGGCGGTCGCTCTGGTGACGTTGATAGTCGGTGGTGGTTTGCTCAGCGGTCGTCAATCCGCGTAGGCGTAGGCGGGCGAGACCCTTGGGCCGCCGAGTAGCCGGGGGG
>QHBY01000425.1 GCA_003244245.1 Pseudonocardiales bacterium | reverse complement strand
AACATATCTGCATACACTAGCGAGTGGAAAACAGTGTTATAGCACTTCTTCGCGCTCACAAGAGCTCGCTCAGGCTCAGTATCGCGCGGTAGGGCAGGCCGGCGGCTTCGATGGCTTCGCGGGCTCCGGTGGCCCGGTCCACCACGGTGACCACGCCGATGATGTCCGCCCCGGCCTCGCGCAGCGCCGCCACGGCGGTGAGCACCGACGCGCCGGTGGTGGCGGTGTCCTCCACGGCGAGTACCCGACGACCGGCGACGTCCGGGCCCTCGATGCGCCGCTGCATCCCGTGCTGCTTGGTCACGGTGCGCACCACGAAGGCGTCCACGGGCGAGCCGGGCGCGTGCAGCACGGCGGCGGCGACCGGGTCGGCACCCAGCGTCAAGCCACCCACCGCCTGGTAGGACCAGTCGCTGGTCAGCTCCCGGACCAGCATCCCGATCAGCGGCGCGGCCTCGTGGTGCAAGGTGGCGCGACGCAGGTCGACGTAGTAGTCGGCCTGCGCCCCGGAGGACAACGTCACCCGACCGTGCACCACCGCGAGCCGACGGACCAGCGCCGCCAGCTGGAACCGAGCCTGGGTCACGCACGGCCCCGCGCGGTGCGCCCGGCCAGCCGCCGGACCAGACTGCGGGGGAGCACGTCCACCAACCCCACCAGGGCCCGGTACTGCAGGCCCGGAACCGAGATGGTGCGGCCCCGCCGCAGGTCGGCCAGGCAGTCACGGACGACGGTGTCGGCGTCCAGCCAGAACACCGAGGGGCTGCCGCTCATGTCCATCCCCGCGCGGGCGTGGAACTCGGTGTGGACGTAACCCGGGCACAGCGCGAGGACCTGTACCCCGGTGCCGCCCAGCGCCACCGCGAGCCCTTCGGACAACATCGTCACGTACGCCTTGCTCGCGCCGTAGCTGGTGCCGCGGCCGGGCAGGAAGCTCGCCACGCTGGACACGTTGATCACCGCGCCGCGCCCGGCGGCCACCATGGCCGGCAGCGCGGCGTGGGTCAGCCGCAGCACGCTGGTCACGTTGACGTCCAGCTGGGCCTGCAGGTCCACGACATCAGCGTCGAGAAACTCCGTAGCGACTCCGAAACCCGCGTTGTTCACCAGCAGGTGCACCGGATCGCCCACGCTCAGCCGTTGCTCGACGAGCTGCCGCTGGGCGGCGTCGGCCAGATCGGCGGGCAACACCTCGGCGCTGACCCCGTGGCGTTGTGACAGCTCTGCGGATAGCTGCTGCAGCCGTTGCCGGTCCCTCGCGACGAGCACCAGGTCGTAACCCTCAGCGGCGAGCCTGCGGGCGAAGGCCGCCCCGATCCCGGCCGTGGGACCAGTGATCAACGCGATCGGCATGGTCATCAGGCTAGCGGCTCAGCTTGAACACGTGCTTGCCCAGCAATTCGCGCTGACTCGCCGGGCGAATCGGGCGCAGGTCGCCCGTCCCAGGGAACCGATCTTTAGGGTAGGCCGGTGATCCGGATGCCGGCGTGCGTCCGGTAGCGGCGGTTCACCGCGATCAGGTTGGCGGTCAGCGCCTCCACCTGGCCGGCGTTGCGCAGCCGGCCACCGTAGACGCCGCGTACCCCCGGGATCGCGTCGGCCAGCGCGCGCACCTGGTCGGTGGCCGCTCGGTCATCACCCAGCACCAGCACGTCGAGGTCCACGTGGGTGATCGACAGGTCGGCCAAGGTCACCGCTGACACGTGGTGAAACGCCGCGGTGACCCGCGACTCGGGGAGCAGCGCGGCGGCCCGTTGCGCGGCGCTGCCGTCGGCAACGTTGAGCGGGTACGGCCCCTGCTTGCCGAAGCCGAGCGGGTTGACACAGTCGACGACGATCTTGCCAGCCAGTGGCTCCCGTAGCGATGTGAGCAGGGCGTCGTGCGCATCCCACGGCACCGCGACCAGCACGACGTCCGCCCGCGTCACGCACCCCGCGTTGTCCGTACCGCTGATCGCATCGTTGCCGGCGGCCAGACCAGCCTGCTCAGCCAGCTCGCCGGCGGACTTCTCGGCCCGCCCGGCGTCCCTGGATCCGATGACCACCCGAAGCCCGGCGGCGGCCCAGCGCAGCGCGAGACCCTTGCCCTGCGGCCCGGTACCGCCCAGCACACCGATGGTCAGGGTGGTCAGCTCCGGTGCCGCCGCCGGCTCGGTCACGATGTCCTCCGTATCGGGGCCGGCTGAGGATGCATACAGCGTACCGAAGATTGTGACAACGCTCGTTGGCCTACGCTGGTTGGGTGGCATTCACCGAACGATCCAGGGCAGCGCGCGAAGGGATCCTCGCCGCGGCACGACGGCGTTTCACTGAGGGGGGTTACGAGCGCACGACCATCCGGATGGTCGCAGCGGATGCCGGGCTCGACCCGTCCATGGTCATACGCTACTACGGCAGCAAGGACGGTCTGTTCAGTGCCGCGGTCGATGTCGACCTGCGCCTGCCGGACGTGGCGGGCGTGCCGCCGGATGAGCTGGGCTGGATACTCGCCCGGCATTTCGTCGATCTGTGGGAAAGCGACTTCGGCCGCGAGACCCTGCTTATCCTGCTCAGGTCGGCCGCATCCCACCCCGCTGCCGCGGAACGGGTCCGCACGGTGTTCACCGATCAGGTGATACCGCTGGTCCGCAAGGCGACCGGCGACGTGGCGGACGCCGACGTCCGAGCCGCCCTGCTCAGCACGCACCTGCTCGGCACCGTGCTGTGCCGGTACATCCTGCAACTGCCGCCCGTCGTCGACGCCGACACGCTGGTCGCCTCCCTCGCGGTGCTGATGCAGCACATCTTGACCGGCTCGCTGGCTGAAGACCAGAGCTGACCCACCGCCTGGAATCCTGAATCCCGGTGTTCATGCCCTGCCCACCAGCGGGGGAATGGCAATGCGCGGCATCGCCGGCGAGGAACACCCGGCCTACCCGGTAGTTCGGGACCTGGCGCTCGTCGCTGTGGAAGCGGGACAGCCAACGGGCGTCGTGCATGCCGAAGTCGGTGCCCAGCGCTCGCCGCGTCACCTCCCTGATCTCATCCAGCTCCAGCGGGGCCTTGTCGTCGACCTGGTTACGCCGGTTCCAGGCGAAGATGCGGTACCACCCGTCGCCGAACGGCGCGACGAAGGCGAACCCGTCGCCGACCCCGTTGACCGCCAGCACGTCGCCCGGAGGCACGCTGAGCCGGACGTCGGCATCAGCACCCGCTCGGTCTCGTACTGCGGCGTGATCAGCAGTGATCCGTACTCACTGGGCACCTCGACAGGTCGATCTGCACCCGGTCGAAGAGGCGCAGCGCCCGGATCGGGGTGCCGGTCCTGGCCAGCTCTCCGGCCAGACCCCGGATCTCAAGTTCCTCCATGGTCCGGGCGTGCACGGCGAACGCCCGCGTGACGTTCGATTCGTCGGCTCGCCGCTCGAGGACAGTAACCACCACGCCCGCTTCGGCCAGGTCCCCGGCCAGCATGAGGCCGGTCGGTCCGGCTCCCACAACCACCACGTCTCATCATCCCGCCCCAAGTCAACGACTGTTTGCCACCTTTGTTGGCAACACTAGACGGCTGAATCGACGCATGTCAACGTGTGTTGGCCTACACTTGTTGCCATGATTCATCAGCACGCCGAGGAGCTCCGATGCGGTCCGCACCGCGGCGCGGGGCGGACGTCGACCTGCCCGTGGAGAATGCCGACGACGACGTCACGACCTGGCTCGGACCAACCGTTGGCCTCGTGACGCGGTGACCTGCGCACCGTAGGTGAGGCGGCGAAGCAGCACCTCAGCCGGCCCCCGGTAACCGCGGCGGCTCATCGCCTCAGCCAACAGCACGGTCATCGCCCAGGTCAGGGTGGCCAGGGTCGCGATCTCGACGAGCCCGAACCGGTTGCCCAGGCCACCGCCGTAGGCGGCCAGCACCGCGACGAAGGCCACCGATTGCAACAGGTAGCAGGTCATCGAGCGCTGCCCGCACGCAGCCAGAGCGCTGACCACCCGGCCACGCCGGTCCCGGGCTTGGATGCGAATCGCGACGAGCCCAGCGATCGCCGCATAGCCCACCCCGCCCGCGTAACCGGAGTAGGTGTGCGCCCCGCCGGCGAGCAAGGACACCGCGTCGGATGACGGCCTCCACCAGGTGGCTCGGACCAGCGCCCAGGGCAGCCCGCCGATCGCGGCCATCCCGATGCCGAGCACCGCCGCGCGTCGCAGGAACTGCTGGTGACGCTCAGGATCGTCGAGTATCCGCCGGCGCGCCGCCCACACTCCGAGCAGCACAGCGGGGACCAGCATGAACATCGAACCGATGATGCTGCCCTGCACCCATTGCGCAACCCGGATCGCAGCTGCGTACAACGGGTCCGGCGTGGCGGCCGCCGTCTGATGCAGGGGACTCAACTGGTGCTCCAACCCGCGGAACAAAGCGATCGGCACCACCCACAATGCGCTGGTGATCAGCAGCGTTCGGTCTCGGGCCCGCAGCAGCACCTCGGCCAGCAAGATCGCAATCAATCCGTAAGCGCCGATGATGTCGCCGCAGAACAGCAGCAGCGCATGGAAGAAGCCGATGAGCACCATCCACCATCCGCGTCTGCGGACGAGCCGGCACACGGCGATCTCATCGATGCCCCGGCCGCTGTGCCGGCGGAGCATCTGGACGATGCCGTAGCCGAACAACAACGCATACATGGGGTATGCGCGATCCCGCACGAAGATCGTCTCGATCAGGAGGAGCACCTGGTCGGCGATCGGATTGCCACGCAGCCACAAGCCGTCACCCAGCGCGGTGCTCCCGTACTGGTAGAGACAGGCGTTGGCCAGCGCGATGAGCAGCAGCATGGCGCCCCGCGCCAGGTCCGGCGCGAGCGACCGCGCCGATACCGCTACCGCCCCGATCGGGCGCGCATCGACCGCTTTCGTCATGATCCCCCGTTAGGGGAGATCGTGCCCCACCGTCCGGGCGTTACGGAGCCCACTTTTGCTACTTAGAGTTACTGAATCCGGGCCACTGGCGCACCGTAGGTGAGGCGGCGAAGGAGCACCTCAGCGGGCCCACGGTAGCCGCGGCGACTCATCACCTGCGCAAGCAGCACCGTCAACGTCCAGGTCACTATTGCCAACACGGCGATCTCGGCGAGCCCGAGGCGATTTCCGAGACCACCGCCGTAGGCGGCCAGCACCGCGACGAACACCACGGACTGCAGCAGGTAGCAGGTCATCGACCGCTGCCCGCAGGACGCCAACGCGTTGAGCACGGGTCCGGGTCGTTTCCGCGCCTCACCGCTACCGCTACCGCTACCGCTACCGCTACCGCTACCGACGCGGATCGCGACGAGCCCGGCGATCGCGGCGTAGCCCACCCCGCCGGCGTAACCGGTCAGGGTCTGCACCACGCCCGCGAGCATGGCCACCGCCTCAGACGGCGGGTCCCACCACGAAGCCCTCACCAGTGCCCAGGGCAGACCGCCGACGGCGGCCAACCCCACACCGAGTACCGCGACGCGTAGCAGGAATTTCCGGTTCGGCTGCGGCTCGTCGAGCAGCCGTCGCCGGGCCGCCCACACCCCGAGCAACAGGGTCGGAACCAGCGAAAAGATCGCACCGATAATGCTGCCGTGCACCCATTCCAGCACTCGGATGCCTGCTGCGGTCAGCGGATCCGGCGTGGAGCTGGCCTTCGCGCTGAGGAAAGTCAACCGGCTATCCAGCGTACGGAACAGCACGATCGGTATCGTCCACGACGCAGCCATGATCAGTAGGGTTCGGTCGCGGGCCCGGATCAGCACCTCGGCCAGCAGGACTGCGAGTAGTCCGTACGCGCCGATGATGTCACCAGAAAACAGCAGTAGGGCATGGAAGAAACCGATCAACACCATCCAGCATCCCCGTCTGCGTACGAGTCTTCGGACGGTCAGCTCATCGACCCCGCTGCTGGTATGCCGCCGGAGCAACTGGACGATTCCATAGCCGAACAACAAGGCGAACATAGGGTATGCGCGACCACGCACAAAAATCGTCTCGAGCAACAAAACCACCTGGTCAACTGCCGGGTGTCCGCGCACCCACACGCCGTCCCCGAAGGTCCCTGGCCCGTAAAGGTAGAGGGGGGCGTTGGCCAGCGCGATGAGCAACAGCATGGCGCCGCGTGCCAGGTCCGGCGCCAGCGACCGCTGCGCTACCGCAGTCGCGCCGATCGGGAATGCGCCGACAGTATCGGATCCCGCCATGATCGTCCCCTCACACGGTGTGTGAGGAAAGATCGGCCAGCCCCGCCCCGGCGTTACCGCCTGAACTATTCCGAGCTCTCAGGGGAGAAAGCGTGGGGTTGGTAGCTGGCTAAGACGATCAACGCGGGAGTTGGCGGTACTTGAAGAGCACCCAACAGGCTATTGGCCGGGACGGAAGAAATCGGCGAGCTCAGTGGGCTCAGCAGTCTTGCCGAGGTCGGCGGCATCGAGCAGGTCAGCGATCTCGTCCAGGACCCGCAGCAGCCGCTCCAGCCGGGAGGGCGTGGAACTGCACGGCGCCGCGGCGAGCACCCAGTCCTGTTCCACCCAGGCGACCGGGATGTCGCCGCCCAGCGCGTTGGCTGCCAGGACGAATTCGGATGACGTCAGTGGCCCGACCCGGTCCGGCTCGTTGACCAGCGCGACCCGGTCACCCACTGAGCCCATCGTGCGCAGACCGGGATCTTGGGGTAGCGGCTGGTCAGGCACCCACAGTTCGGCGACAAGATCAGCGGCGTGGACTCGGCGCTGCACCGCGACCACCACGCTGGAGATCTGGCCACCCTGCTCGTGGTCGAAAATCTGTACCGCGCGACGACCCAGCGGTGTGAACAGGCTGCCGATCACGAGATCCTTCGCCAGCCCCGCGCCACCGCGAGCCATCACCCCGTGGCGCCAGCGATCAGCCAGCACCGGATCGGACAGCACGAACCGCCACCCCCGCAGCGCCGCCCAGCGACGCCGTTCCCGCTGATGCGCGCTCTGCTGCCCGCCATCGATCGCCAGCAGCACGCCACCGCCGGCAGCGGCCAGCCCAGCGATCACAAACCACACCCACACTGACACCGCCCGACCCTAACCCCGCCCTGCCCCCATTCCCGTCAGCACACGCCGCCGCCGCGGGATCTTGGGTGCACTCAGCCTCTGGGGTTAGCGGAGCCGGCTCCATCCGGCCGAGCGCTCAGCGATCTTCTCGACGTCTGCCAATGACCCGTCGGCCACGGCGATCACCAGGTCGAACGCACCATCCTCTGGTGCGTCGAGGTCGTGGCCGTTGATCCACAGAAATACGGCTGTCGCGGCCCACGCCAGCCGCTTGTTACCGTCGACGAGGGCATGATTGTTGGCGAGCGAATGCAACAGCGCTGCCGATTTGCCGTGCACAGTGGGGTAGGCGTCGGCGCCGAACACAGTCGCCGCGGGCCGGGCGAGCGCCGACTCGAGTAGGCCGTAGTCGCGGACCAGCACCGGTGTTCCGCAGGCCCGCTCGGCGACCCGCAGGAGCAAGTCCAGGGTGAGGTGCCGCGTCACGCGTCGCCGAGCCGGTCGAGCAGCCCGGTGTAGCGCGGAATCAACACATGCAGGGCTTCGTCGACCTGCGCGGCGGCGCAGCGCCGCTGCACGTACTCGCGAACCGCTGCCCGCGCCACGTCTTGCATGGAGCGATGCTCGATTTCGGCCTGGATGCGCAGCGCCTGCGTCTCGTCATCCGTCAACCGCAGTGTCATCGCCATTCCAGCGATGATACCGTATTGATACCTTGCCACAGGTCGTGGCACGCAGAACAACTGCCGTGGCGATCAACCGTCATCCTTTGTCCGAAGGACGAGTGCGACGAATTGGCGTTGCGGCTCCTGAACAGGTTGTCGCGTTGAGTGCCGCATGTGCCTAGATGCGCCAGCTGTCAGTCGCGGGTGACGGTGAGGGCGCCGGTGCCGCCCGCGCCGCTGTCGTCCAGGTCGACGCGGACGGTGTCGCCGTCGGTTATCTCGCCGGCCAGCAGGGCGCGGGCTAGCTGGTCGCCGATCGCGGACTGCACCAGGCGGCGCAACGGGCGCGCTCCGTAGAGCGGGTCGAACCCGCCCAGCGCCAGCCACTCCTTCGCCGCATCGGTGACCTCCAACTGCAGGCGCCGGGCGGCCAACCGGCGCGCCAGCTGCCCGATCTGAATGTCCACGATCGCCGTCAGCTCCTCGGTAGTCAGTGAGTGGAACACCACCAGGTCGTCGAGCCGGTTGAGGAACTCGGGCTTGAAGTACCGGCGGACGATCCCGAGCACGGTGTCGGTGCGCTGGCGCTCGTCGAGTGTGTCGTCGGCCAGTGCCGCCGAGCCCAGGTTGGAGGTGAGCACCAGGATGGTGTTGCGGAAGTCCACCGTGCGGCCCTGGCCGTCGGTCAACCGGCCGTCGTCGAGGACCTGCAGCAGCACGTCGAAGACGTCGGAGTGGGCTTTTTCCACTTCGTCGAGCAGCACCACGCTGTAGGGCCGGCGGCGGACCACCTCGGTGAGCTGGCCGCCCTGGTCGTAGCCCACATATCCGGGCGGGGCACCGACGAGGCGAGCCACCGAGTGCTTCTCGGAGTACTCGCTCATGTCGATACGCACCATGGCGCGCTCGTCGTCGAACAGGAACTCCGCGAGCGTCTTGGCCAGCTCGGTCTTGCCGACGCCGGTGGGCCCGAGAAACATGAACGATCCGGTGGGGCGGTCTGGGTCGGCGACGCCGGCGCGGGCCCTGCGCACCGCGTCCGACACGGTGCGGACCGCCTCGGGCTGGCCGACCACCCGGCGGCTCAGGGCTTCTTCCATCCGGAGCAGCTTGGTGGTCTCGCCCTCCAGCAGCCGGCCCGCGGGGATCCCGGTCCACGCCGAGACGACGTCGGCGACGTCGTCGGGGCCGACCTCCTCCTTGAGCATTACCTGCGGGTCCCGGGCGGACGCGCTCGCCTCCGCGAGCTGCTTTTCCAGCCCGGGGATCTTGCCGTAGCGCAGCTCGGCGGCCAGGCCCAGGTCACCGTCGCGCTCGGCGCGCTCGGACTCGCCGCGCAGCTGCTCGAGCTGCTCTTTGAGTTCCCGGGTGGCCTCGATGGCGTTTTTCTCGTTCTGCCAGCGGGTGCTCAGCCCGGCGAGGATCTCGCGGCGGTCGGCCAGCTCAGCCCGCAACGCGGCCAGCCGCTGCACGGAGGCTGGGTCGGACTCCTTGGCCAGTGCCATCTCCTCGATCTCCAGGCGGCGCACCGCACGCTCCACCTCGTCGATCTCCACCGGCCGGGAGTCGATCTCCATCCGCAACCGCGAGGCGGCCTCGTCGACCAGGTCGATCGCCTTGTCCGGAAGGAACCGGGCGGTGATGTAGCGGTCGGACAGCGTCGCGGCGGCGACCAGCGCGGCGTCGGTGATCCGCACGCCGTGGTGCACCTCGTAGCGCTCCTTGAGCCCGCGCAGGATCCCGATGGTGTCCTCGACCGACGGTTCCCCGACGAGCACCTGCTGGAAGCGACGTTCCAGCGCGGCATCACGCTCGATGTGCTTGCGGTATTCGTCCAGCGTTGTCGCGCCGACCATCCGCAGCTCACCGCGGGCCAGCATCGGTTTGATCATGTTTCCGGCGTCCATCGCGGATTCCCCGGTGGCCCCGGCTCCGACGATGGTGTGCAGCTCGTCGATGAACGTGATGATCTGGCCGGCCGAGTCGGTGATCTCCTTCAGGACCGCCTTGAGCCGCTCCTCGAACTCGCCGCGGTACTTCGCGCCGGCCACCATCGAGCTCAGATCCAGTGCCACGACCCGCTTGTCGCGCAACGATTCGGGCACGTCACCGGCGATGATGCGCTGAGCGAGGCCCTCGACGATGGCGGTCTTGCCGACGCCCGGCTCACCGATCAGCACCGGGTTGTTCTTGGTCCGCCGGGATAGCACCTGCACCACCCGGCGGATCTCGGCGTCGCGGCCGATCACCGGATCCAGCTCGCCGGAGCGGGCCCGTTCGGTGAGGTCCAGCCCGTACTTGGCCAGCGCCTGGTAGGTGTCCTCCGGATCCTGGCTGGCCACCCGAGCTGAGCCTCGGACTGCCTGGAACGCTTCGCGTAGAGCGTCCGGGGTGGCGCCGTGCCTGCTGAGCAGCTGGGCGACCGCACCGCCCTGCGCGGCGAGCCCCACCAGCAGGTGCTCGGTGGAGACGTAGGAGTCCCCCATCTCGGTCGCCAAATTCTGGGCATCGGTGAGCGCCTTGAGTGCTTGGCGGTCGAACAGCGGAGCGGCCACCGTGGACCCGGTAGCCGAGGGCAGCCGCTGGGTGATGGCTTCCAGCTCCGCTCGCACCGCGGTGGCGTCCGCGCCCACCGCAGCCAGCAGCGGCGCCGCGATGCCGTCGCCTTGGGCCAGCAGCGCCCCGAGCAGGTGCGCCGCCGTCACGTCCGGGTTGCCCGCCGCCGACGCGGCCTGCACAGCTGAGGAGATGGCAGCCTGCGTCCTGGTCGTGGGGTTGAAGGAGTCCATCGTCGAAGCGTTCCCTTCACACTCGCGTCTTGCATCCGCTGCTGGGTTCAACGAGAGGAAAGTTGAGTCTGTTCCGCTCAAGCCGGGTCATGAATCGCCCACGACGCCCCAGATGTGAACTGTAACGGTCGCTGAATTCATCGTCACAGTCCGTGCTCCACAGCTCATCGTTAGCGAAACATTGAGGGCTTAGATCAACCTATAGTGACTGATCTACACTCGAATGAGCGGTCGGAGAGGGTCGTAGCGAATGACGGTAGGGTTCCGGAGCCCTCAGGGAGTTCGCATCGCCCGCGACGGGTCCACTGCTCGCCATCGACCCTGGAGAAGACGCTCCCGGACCATGACAGCCGATGCCGTGCGGAGCACGATTCCGCCGCCCGACCGCCAGCCGCACCGCACCGGTACGGCTGCGGTCATGGTGCGCCTGCTTCGGCAGAGCTACGCTGAGGTCGCGCCACGCGCCGAGGAGGCGACCCGGTTCTTCTACGCGATGTTGTTCGCGATCGCTCCGGTCACCCGGGAGCTGTTCGCGGCGAACATGGAGGTGCAGCGCAGCCGGTTCTGGCGCGCTCTGGTGCACATCGTGCAGAACTTCGACCGCCCCGACGAGCTGGTGCCGTTCCTGCACCAACTGGGCCGTGACCACCGCAAGTTCGGGGTGCTCGAGCAGCACTATGACGCGATGGGGACCGCTTTGGTGACCTCGCTGAAGCAGTACGCGGGTGCCGCCTGGACGCCCCAGGTGGAGAAGGCGTGGAGCGACGCCTACGGCCTGATCGCCAAGACGATGCAGGAGGCGGCCGAGGCGGAAACCGGTCCCGCCTGGTGGACCGCGCGGGTCGTCGATCACCACCGGCTGACCTGGGACCTGGCCGTGGTTCGGGTCACCCCCGACCGGCCGGTGCCCTACCGGTCTGGGCAGTACGTCGGTGTGGAGGTGCCCCAGCGCCCGCGGCTGTGGCGTTACCTGTCTCCCACCAACGCCCCCCGCCCGGACGGGTCGATCGAGTTTCACGTTCGCGCGGTGCCGGGCGGCTCGGTCAGCCGGTCGATCGTCGGTCACACCCAGGTCGGTGACACCTGGCGGATCGGCTCCCCGATGGGTCTCATGACGGTGGATCGGGAATCCGACCGGGACGTCGTGATGGTCGCCGGCGGTACCGGAACTGCCCCCATGCGCGCGATCCTCGAAGAGCTCAGCCAATGGGGAGACAATCCGGAGGTGACGATGTTCGTCGGCGGCCGCAACCGCACCGACCTCCACGACCTGGAGACGCTCACCGCGTTAGCCGCCACGAATCCGTGGCTGAAGGTAATCCCGGTGGTGGAGTCGTATCCCAGAATGGTGGGGATGGAGCACGGAACACTGGCCGACGTGGTCACCCGCTTCGGCGCCTGGCCGGACCGCGACGTGCTGATCTGCGGCTCTCCGGCGATGATCAGGGCCACCGTCTCGCGGATGCTGGTCGCCGGCACTTCGCTCGACCGGATCACCTACGACCCGTTCACCCTGGACTAGTTGGGGGCTCTTCAAGTCGGTACTTGAAGGGCTACCTACTGGGGCGCCAGATCACCAGGGCTGTTTCGGTGCCGGGGCGCAGCGGGACCAGGTCGCGGCGGTAGGAGGCGTGCACGGTTGCGGCGGCCTGGTGGGCGAGCGCCTGCGCCTGGGCCAGCTCGGTGCGGGCCTCGTCGAGCTGCGCAGCCAGTTCGGTCAATCGGGAGCGCAGCGCGTCGACCTGGTTCTCCAGGTCGATGATTCGCTTGATCCCGGCCAGATTGACGCCATGGTCCTGCGACAGCCGCTGCACCTCTTGCAGCAGCGCGATGTCGCGGGCCGAGTAGCGGCGCCCACCCCCGGCACTGCGCCCGGGCGAGACCAGTCCCAGCCGGTCGTAGCTGCGCAGGGTCTGCGCGTGCAGCCCGGCCAGCTGGGCGGCGACGGAGATCACGAAGACCGGGGTGTCCTGATCCGCGCCCGGTGGCGTCGGGGGGATCATCGCCGCCCAGTCCCCGGGCGCTGCGCGCGGGCGAACAGCTCCGCCCGCGGGTTCTCCCCGACAGTGGCCTGCGCGTAGGCCTCCAGTGCCGCCTTGGCGTCCCGCTCCAGCTTGGTGGGGACTGCCACCTGCAGGGTCACCAGCAGGTCGCCGGTTCGCCCGTGCCGCCCGGCGATGCCCTTGCCGCGCACCCGCAGGGTGCGACCGTTGGCGGTGCCGGCCGGGACCTTGAGCTTGACGGTGCCGTCGGAGTCGGGGCCGTCCATGGTGGGCACGGTCAGCGTCGTGCCCATGACCAGCTCGGGGAACGACACCGGTACCGCCAGGGTGAGGTCATCACCAGCGCGCCCGAACACCGGATGCGGGGTGACGTGCACCAGCACGAACAGATCACCGGAGGGAGCACCACGCATCCCCGGCTCGCCCTGCCCGGCCAGCCGGATCCGCTGACCGTCGGCAACCCCGGCGGGGATCCGCATGGTCAGGCTGCGGGAGCGGTTGGACACCCCGCGACCGCCGCACTCGGTGCACGGGTCCTCGATGATCCGGCCCGTACCGCGGCAATCCCGGCACGGCTCGGACAGGGCGAACGCGCCCTGGCTGCGGGTGATCAGCCCAGTGCCCCCGCAGACCGGGCAGACCCGTGGAACGGTCCCTGCGCGGGCCCCGGAGCCGCCGCAACTGCCGCAGCTAGCCGGGCTGGCGATCCGCAGCGGCACGGTGGCACCGTGGATCGCCTCGGTGAAGTCGATCCGCAGCTCGGTCTCGACGTCGGTCCCCCGCCGGGGCCGACCGGCCCCGGCGCCTCCGGGGGCACCGCCTCGGTTGGCGAACAACCCGCCGAGCAGATCACCGAGACCGCCCGGGTCACCGCCGCGACCGGCCTGCGCCCCGAACAGGTCACCGACATCGAACCCGCCCTGGCCCGGCCCGCCGGGCCCGCCGAAACCACCGCCGGGTCGGAAGCCGCCGTTGAACAGGCTGCGGGCCTCGTCGTACTGCTTGCGTTTCTCCGGGTCCGACAGCACCCCGTAGGCCTCGGACATCGACTTGAAGCGCGCCTCGGCCTTAGCGTCACCGGGGTTGGCGTCGGGGTGCAATTCCCGGGCGAGCTTGCGGTACGCCCGTTTGATCTCCTCAGCCGACGCGGTGGAGGAGACACCCAGCTCCGCGTAGAAATCCTTCTCAATCCATTCCCGGGCGCTCACCGGACACCTCCTCCCCACATCACTGTCACTCGTCCTGCAGTTGTTCGGGGCCGCGGTGTTCAGGGTCCCAGTCAGCGCCCGGCGAGGTCTCCGTGTCCGGGAACATCACCACTGCTGCCTCCGCATCGGTCACCGCCACCATCGCTGGGCGCAGTACTCGCTCCCCGAAGCGGTAGCCGGGGCGCAGTACGGCGGTGACGGTCGGCTCGGAGATGTCCGCGGCGGTGTCGTGCTGCACGGCCTCGTGCACCGCCGGGTCGAAACCCTCCCCGACCACCCCGAACGGTTCCAAGCCCTGCGCGTGCAGGGCCGCCACCAGCTTGTCCGCGACAACTTTGAATGCCCCGGACAGGTCACCGTGTTCCTGCGCCCGCTCGATGTCGTCGAGCACGGTGAGCAGCTGGCTGGTCACCTGCGCCTTGGCGACGTCGATCACGAGCTGGCGATCCCGCTCGACCCGGCGGCGATAGTTGCTGTACTCCGCGGAGATCCGCTGCAAGTCACCGGTCCGCTCGTCGAGCTGGGCCTGCAATGCATCGAGCTCGGCGCTCGCGGTCCCAATAGCCGCACTGCCAGCCGCGCCGGGGTCGGCCTCATCAACGTGCACGCCGCCACCGGAGGGCTCCTCGCCCGCCGGTGGGACCCGAACCTTACCCGTCACCGGATCGATCCTCCGCTTGTCTCGCACCACGACTCTGGGCTCCTCACCAGCGGCGCCGTCGCCGAAGGTGCCGTCACCGTGCCTCACTTCTTGGCGCTCCCCGGCTCCTCATCGACGATCTCGGCGTCGACGACGTCGTCAGCGTTCGACGACGGCCCAGCCGACCCTGTCGGACCGCCGGCGGACGCGCCGTCGCCCGTGCCGCCTCCTGGGCCACCGGGCGCCGCGTTGTCCTTGTACAGCGCCTGGCCCAGCGCCTGGGACTCGGTAGCGAGCTTTTCCATCGCGGCCCGGATCGCCGCGGTGTCGGTGCCCTTGAGTGCCTCCTGGGCCTCACCCAGGACGGCGTTGACCTTGTCCTTGACGTCAGCGGGCAGCTTCTCGTCGTTGTCCTTGATGAACTTCTCGGTCTGGTAGACCAGCGACTCGGCCTGGTTGCGCGTCTCGGCCTCCTCGCGGCGCTCGCGGTCCTCCTGGGCGTGCTCCTCGGCGTCGCGCATCATCCGGTCGATGTCGTCCTTGGGCAGCGCGGACCCACCGGTGATGGTCATGGCCTGGGACTTGCCAGTGCCCATGTCCTTGGCCGA
>QHBY01000424.1 GCA_003244245.1 Pseudonocardiales bacterium | reverse complement strand
CGGCCGGCTGAATAACCCTCTATGGGTTTCCGTTTCAGGGGAGGCACGGTGAGCTACAATCTCGGGGTCGACCTCGGCACGACCTTTGTCACGGCCGCGCGGGCCGATACGACCACAGTCGGGATGTTTACCCTCGGTGACCGCTCCGTGGTGATCCCGGCGGCTGTGTACTTGCGGGATGACGGCACTCTGGCTACCGGACAGGCCACCGGTAGCCTCGCGGTGAGCAGTCCGGATCGAGTCGGCCGTGGATTCATGAGTCGGCTCGGCGATGCAATGCCGGTGATCCTCGGTGGTGCGCCGTACCCCGTCACCGCTCTCCTCAGCGGCCTGCTGCAGGACCTGGTTCAGAAGGTCACCAAGATCCAAGGCGAACCTCCCGATCGCGTCGTGCTGACCCACCCAGCCAGGTGGGGCCCGTTCCGACGTGCATTGTTTGATGAGGCTGCGCACCAGGCGGGGCTGGAGAATCCGCGGTTGGTGACCGAGCCCGAAGCCGCTGCGGCGTACTACGCCGCGTCCCGGCAGCTGGGCGACGGCGAGACGATAGCGGTGTACGACCTGGGCGGTGGCACCTTTGACGCCACGGTGCTGCGCCAACAACCCGGCGGTGTCCAGATCGTGGGTAAGCCCGAGCGCATCGAACGGCTGGGTGGCAGCGACTTCGACGAAGCGATCCTGTCCTACGTTAACGACACCGTTGGCGGGTCGCTCACCGAGCTAGACACGCGGCACCCCCAGACTCTCGTCGCACTCGCCGGGTTGCGACAGGGCTGTGTCCTGGCCAAAGAGGCTCTCTCAGCAGACACCGAGACGACCTTCCCGGTATTTTTGCCGGGCCGCCGCTTCGATGTGCATCTCGCGCGATCCGACTTCGAGGATATGGTGCGAGGCTCCATCGAGTCCACGATCCGAACACTGTCGCGAACCCTGCAGTCGGCTCAGGTCGAGCCTGCGGACCTCCGCGCGGTGCTGCTGGTGGGCGGATCATCGCGAATCCCGTTGGTCGCCCGGATGGTCTCAGCTGAGCTGGGATGTTGCACTGTCGTGGACACGCATCCCCAGCACGTCGTGGCGCTCGGTGCCGCCACGCTGGCCTCCCATGCGAGCCCTCCTCAACACGACCGGCCCCAGCACGACAGGCGGCAGCGCTATGGGCGGCAGCACCACAGGGGACACGCCAGTCGTGGCACCACGGCCCCAATTCCAACGGCGACGGTGAACGCGGTGCTCGATGCCCGTCCCCAGCAACGAGATGCGCAGCCGCCGATACCGGCGCAGCGCCCGGCCGACGTGATCCCGACGCAGCGCACGCCACCGCAGGAAGCGAGAGCCGCTGCCGCACGCACCGCGCTCGGGGGTGGCGCCGGCCCGGATGCGGCGACCATGCAGACCTCGGCCCTGATGGCGAAATCCCGACCCGCGCACCCCCGGCCAACGGTCGACACGCCGCTGCCGGACACGCGTCACGTGGGCCCGAACGGTGGGCGGCCCCGACGCTTCGCATTAACCGACCGAGAGCGGGTCCTGATCGGCACCGGCGCGGCGGTGGCACTAGCTGGAATAATCGTCCTCGCCATATTCGGCGGCAGGAACGACACCCAGACGTGGCCACCGTCGGGCTCAACGCGCCCGTCCACGTCCGCACCCACCGCGGTGGCGGCCGTCGGGCCGGAGCTCGCGACGCCTGCTCTCGGTGTCCCCGTCCAGGTCGGGAGGACTCCCAGCTTCGTCGCAGTCTCCCCCGACGGTGGCCACGCCTACATCGCTAACGGAGATGCCCGGGTCATCACCGTGGGGGACACCGCGATCGACCAAGTGGCCGCGACCATCCCGATTGCGGCAGGCCCACCCCAGTTCCTCACGTTCACACCGGACGGCCGGACGCTGTACGTCACCATCTTCAACGATCAGGGGACGATCAATGTGATCGACGTGCTCGACACCGCGTCGAATGCAGTGATCGCGACAATCCCGCAGCCAGCGCGCCCGCTTCACCCGACGGTCACCCCGCGCAAGCCCTAAAGGCGGAGCGGGGTGCTGCACCGGCACCCGCCGCTGAGATCGCAGATCTGGCCCTCGGTCTCGGCCTTTTCGCGGTGTTCGGTTCCGTCGTCGACTCGGACGGACATCGATCGTGGCCGCCGCGACGCAGCGCATCCTGTCCACGGAAACCGGTGCGGCAGGTCGGGAAGGAGCAGTCTGGTCGACCCATTGGGTCAGGCACGTCGCGGGAAGCCCGGCGGAAACCTCGATCGAGCTCAGCGCCCGTCCCGGCTGGTAACGCTCAAGAAGCACCGCCACCTGTGTTGCGATCATCGACCAACCTCCCGCATAGCGGACACATATGCGCACTCCGTATCTGCGATCGAAGTGACACGAGGATGTCCCCGTGGTGTCGAACCGCTCCCTGACAGCACGCCTAGCAGCTCGGTGCGTGCAGCTCGTCCGCAGTTGAGTAGCCATCTAGATGATATATCGTGTCTACGGATGATGATGGCTTGACTTAGCGCGTCTGCGCCGTCACCATAAGCCTGAATGATCACCGTAGCCGGGAGGTGGCTGCAGGTGCGGTTCGGCACGCGGGTTCTGTCCGTGGTTGGGCTGCTGGTCGCCCTGGGCGGTTGGCCGCCACGACCACTCGACCACCACCATGGCAGGGCGGTCTCGATGAGTGGTTAACCACTGGTGGTCCGCAGGTCGCGCTGACCGTGGCCGAGCTTCCGGGATCCTAATGGGAAAGGATGTGACATGATTCTTACGGTCTTGACGGTCGTCGTCATCGCGTTGCTGATTGCCGCTCTGGCGATTTTTCTTTTTACGATCGGGGTGCAACTCAACCGCACCGCCGACAATCTCGATGACTGCGCACAGAACGTGAAGAACATCGCTCAACAGGCCGGGGTGATCGGGCCTGGCGTCGTGCGCATCAACGAAACCGGTACAACAGTGATAGGCGCACTGCCGCTGCTGTGCGATGGCGCTGAGCAAATCGGCGTCGCTAAGGGGGCGCCATATATCGATCCTGAAGCTCCTTACTCACCTCTTTCCGCAGCTCGCACTACAGTTACCTCTGAGGCTCCTGCGCCAGCTCCTGCGCCAGCTCCTTCTGCGGCTCCTGTTGCGGTTGGTGCGCCTTCTCCGCAGGGTGTGGGTTACCTGGACGATGGGGCACCTCGGGGGACTTTAGGCGCCATGGATGCGTGACGACAACACAGGACCGTTTAGTATTGCGATGGTACTTATGGGGAAATTGGTAGCCGCGGCGGTAATGGCGGGCGCTTAGCGTCGTCTGCACCAGTGTGACCAACTGATTGTGGGCGAGCCTGTGGGCGGGGGCGACGGGGGCGGCGAGCGGTCGGCGGATCTTATTACTGCTCCCAGGGGCTCAGGTCGTCGCGGCCGTCTATAGGATCTCCATTTTGGTCTCGTGGCGCGGGCAAACGGCGAGATGATTAGGTTGCGACGGGCATGGCCAGGAGTGGACATGCCCACGCCACGCGGGCGCACTGGAGGTACTCCGACCCCCGCGGCGATCACCTTGTCCGCGGGCTCATCGGCAACCCTGAGATCTTCTCCCTGTCGATCACGGGCGATATCCTGCGCTGTTTTAGACTTATCGGCGGTGGCACTGAGGGTCTATATCGAGATTAGTTGGATACGACCGGTTGGGATCACGTGCCGACGGCCTGCCCACCACGCGAACCGGGATGCAGCGCTCCCGGGGCGTCGCCACTACAGGGCGGCCCGCAGGTCACCGACACTGAGATCCTCAACCCTGGCCGCTCGCCCCGCCGACGCTTCCCTGCCCTCTAAGCGGCTCGGCCTCGCCGGACCTCGCTGACCGTGACCGGTACCGCAGCACAGATGATCGGCAAATCGACCCGGACACGGCACGGCGGCTGCACAGTGCTGACGGGCCGCTCGGCCTGAACATCATCCTCGCAGTTGTGGATGTCCAGGTGCGTTATTTCCGTATTCGCGGACTAAACGCTTGATGATCAGAGTTGCGGTATTGTCATGAGAAAATGATCATCGTCGCCGGAAGGTAGCTACCGTTGCGGTTCGACACGCGGCCTCTATCCATGGTCTGCGTGTTCGCCATCGTGGCTGGCTGGCCGCTATGACCACCACAGCAGCTCACCCGGCCGCTCCGGACGGTGCCCGCCGCCGCGGGACCGTTGCTGCTGGGCATCGTGGTGATCAACGTCGGATAAACCACCGGGTCGCGAACCCGTGGCCGGGCCTCCGGATTCCGATTGGAAAGGATGAAGATGACCCTTGCCGTGTCAACGGTTGTCGTCATCACGCTGTTGATTGCCGCTCTAGGATCTGTCACTTCGTGATCCTGCTCAACCGCACCGCTGATAATCTCGGCGACTGCGTGCATAACGCGAAGACGATCCGCTACCAGGGTGAGATGGTTGATCCTGCAGTGAGTGTGTGTTACCCGAATGTGGGCCGACAGGGCTGGACCGTCAGTAATTGTCCAGGGCGTCGGTCGTCTGCTGATTCCGGTGGCCCGGGTGCCGCCGGGAAGTGGCCGGATTCGCGAGAACCGCTGCGATCGCACCTCCGAACAGCAGCATCTCGGAAGTTGGCGAGCCGTATCGCCTGCTTCGAGGAAGACCCCGCCGAGCAGCTAGCTGAGCGCAACTTGCTGTTGCCAGTCTCGATCGACGTGGCGACCTGGCCACAGCGACACGAGATCCTGACTGTGCTCACCCGTTTGTCATCGTGGCAGCGGAAAGTGAATGGCCGGGATTCCCTTGCAGGGCCTACGCTAGTCAGTTCAAGACTCAGTGGCTACCTGAAATTGAAAACAAGATCGGGCGCGACTCAGCACAGATAGCTGACGGGATATTCAAAATCAGCCACGATGGCACCACAGACGCAAGGACAAACACCACGCTGTCGCCGGATCTCCCATGCCGCGCAACACTCCGCTGTTGTCCGCCAGGTTCAACAGCCAGGGCCGGTCCTCAGCGACGATGTCGCCAGGGCGGCGCTATACGCCTCGCCCGGCTCGTGGGTCCCGAACGCCAGCCTCCGCTCCCGTGAAACTCCGCTCACACCGATCTGGAGCCCAGGTCGCGACCCGCTGACCCATCCGGATCCCGCGGAGAACCACTTCCCACCGATCGTGAAGATCGTCTTTGCAACTCATGCTCCGTATTAGAAGTAGTTTGACAATTATCGACTGCCGCACCCCGTATCGGCGGGGTTCTCGTCGGAAGTCCGCGGCCGGCGGGAAGGTTCGTGGCGCCAGCCGTCGGTGAGGGCGCCCAGGGGCGTCGATGAGGTGTAAGCATTCGGAGTTCCCG
>QHBY01000423.1 GCA_003244245.1 Pseudonocardiales bacterium | reverse complement strand
GCGACCAGGTGATCGGCCGCTGGGAAATTTTCTGAGTGCGTGGCGATCGCGCGGTCCCAGTGGTTGGCCGCGAGTTTCAGTTCCAGCCCGGCCGCGACCAGGCCGATGCTTGATCCGCCTGCGCCGCAGAAGATGTCGGTGAAGTCGAGGCTCATGCCGCCGCACCGCCCGTCACGCTCTGAGTGGGTTGAGCGGCGCTCTCGCCGTCGGCGGTGTAGCCGTAGCCGGGCACTCCGGCCTTCTCCAGGACCGACTCGATCCAGTCGGTGCGGAAGCTGCCGTGATCACCGACGTGCTCGTCGAAGTCCAGGGCGGTGAACTGGTCGTTCGTCGCGGCCCATTCGGCCTCGGACAACGTCCGCTCCAGATGGGCTTCGACGGTGGGCCGGTCGACGTAGGCGAGGCTGGTGGCGAGATGGTCGCCCAGGTCGCGCAGCAGCCGGTAGGTGTTGCCGTCGTAGGCGTTGACCAGGTCGACAAGGGCGCGGCCCTGACGGGCGAGCTGGGCCACCCGGCGGGTGAACAGGATCGCCTCGTCGGCTGCCTGCTCGATGGCGGTTTCCTCGTCGACGCCCTGGCCGATCAAGGCGCGGGCGCGGCGCTCGCACTGCTCCACGGCAGCGACCGCGACATCGCCGTTGATCTGCTCGGCGTCGATCATGGCCGGGCCGGTCATGCCGCACCGGCCAGGGTGAAGGCGAACGCGACCGTGTCGAGGTCAGCCTCGCGCAGGTCGTGCAGGGCGCGGTCGGCGAAGGCTTGCAGGCGTGCCGCGCTGTAGCGGGCGACCTGCTCCCGGACACTCCAGGACGGCCCGGACAGGTTGTAGGCGCATTGGGTGACGCCGTTGCCGAAGACGGTGACCTGGCGCAGGGACGCGACGAACTGTTTGCTGTCGCCGAAGTGGTGGATGCGGAGTTCGGCTACGTCGGTGCCGGGGTTGCCGGACCACGTCTCAGCGGACGGGCCGATCTCCCACCGGTAGCTGATGGACCGCTCGCCGTGGACGATGCTCGGGGTCTGGGTCGGAGTGATCATCAGTAGATCACCTCGCCGGCGACGGCGACCTGGAAGACGTGGTCGGCGATGATCAGATGGATCTTGTCGGCGTGGCGGGCGGGGATTATCTGGATGTCGGCGAGGTCGTTGAGTCGCCGGGTAATGGCGTCAGTGAGGGACTCGCCGACTGCGTGTAGCTGCTCGAAGTCGATGCCGGAGTCGGGTGCGGCGCACTGCTCGGGCTGCTCGATGAGCTTGGTGATCGAGAGCTGGATGTCGTCGAGGTCGACGTGCCACAGCGAGCGGCCATCGACGGTGTCGATGCCTTCGGCGCGGACCTGCTCGGGCGGGCAGTCGACGGTGAAACCGTGCACGCGGGCCCAGTGGTTGATGCCGCCGTTGACGGCGGTGAGCAGGATGCTGCGCGCGAGCGCCTGCTCGGGGGTGTAGGTGAACTCGTCGGTCATGTCTGGCTCCTTGGTGGCCGTCGTGGTCGCGGGTGATCGCGCTCAGGCGACGCGGTTGCGCTGACGGCGGGTGAGGGGGTGGGCGAACTCGGCGAGCACGTAGATGGCTTCGGCGTCGAGGTCCAGGACGTAGCTGCGGGTGCCGAGGCTGTCCTCCAGGCCGATCAGCTGCCGCCCGCCGTTGAGCTGGGCGCTGCCGACCAGGTGGAGTTGGTCGCGGCGGTGGTGGAAGACGGCGTTGACGATCGCGCGCACGGCCTGGCTGTCGAGGTAGTGCGGGCGGGCGGGCGTCTCGACCCAGTTCATCCGGTCGATCGCGGCGAGGATCTCGTCACGTTGGGGCTGCTCGCTGGTGAATCCCATCCGCACGCCCAGTGCGGTCCAGGACAGTCGGTCGGTCTCGTGCGTGGTGGTGGTCATCGCGACGCACCGCCCGCCGGTGCCGGCCGCAGGAACGAGGACTGGCCCGACGTGGTCCAGAGGTTGACCACGCAGCCCATTCCGCCGTCGACGGCATCGGTGTGCACCACGTACTCGATGCCGTGGTCCCTGCGGTGGATGGAGCTGATCCGGCCCGGGGTGGACTGGCCCTTGCGTTCGACCTCGACGCGGTCGCCGACCTGATAGGTCGAAACGATGGTGTTAACGATCTGTGTGGCGGTCATCCCGCTCACCTCCGATACTTGGGGACTAGGCTTGTTGCCTAGTCTACTAGGCCAGGAGCCTATAGGCAAGTAGTAAATGGGCGAGTTGCCTATAAGGTTGGAGGCATGAGCAGTGAGGGATCGGTCGTCGCGGCAGCGGAGATCGCGGCGATGCTTGGCGTGAGCCGTCAACGGGTCACTCAGCTCACAGCGAAGCCCGACTTCCCGGCGCCGTTGACCACGCTGACGGTCGGCAAGATCTGGTCCTACGCGGACGTCAAGTCGTGGGCCGAGAATGGCGGGCGCACGGTGCTGCCAATCCCTGCTCGGTGATGGGTTGTGGCTGTGCGGGTGAGTAGCGGGCCGCGGTGCAAACGGCGACGGTGTTAGGTCGCTGACCTTGTCCGCGGGCGCACGGCTGCTGCCGGCGATGCCGCTGGTGCTGTCCATGCCTGCTCCCGGTTGTGAGGGGTGCTCTCACTAGGGGCAGGTGAAATTTCGGGGCCGTTAGTGCAACTTCGGCCGAACTTTTTTTTCAGAAGTTTTTGCCGG
>QHBY01000422.1:994-4806 GCA_003244245.1 Pseudonocardiales bacterium | reverse complement strand
CTCGCTCCAAGAGGCCATCAACATCTGGCAGGAGACTGGCTGCCGTCCGGAGGAGGCTGCGACCAGAGTCGTGGCCGCTCATCTCGGCGCGCCCGTACCCCACCTCGACGCCCATCTCGCGGACCAGATACTTCGAGGCTACGGCGTCGACATCGGGTCGCGGCGCGTCGCCGGACCGCTGGGTGTGCTCGTCCGTTCCGCGCCCACGGTGTCCATCCAGACGCTGGGTGTTTTCCGGGTAATCCGTGACGGGGTCCCTATTCCCAATACCGCATGGCAGTCGAAAAAAGCCCGAGACCTCTTGAAGATCCTTATTGCGCGTCGCCGGCCGACCCCCCGTGATCAGCTGATGGAGCTGTTGTGGCCGAGGGTGGGTCCGGCTGTGGCCGGCAACCGACTCTCCGTACTGCTTTCTACGGTTCGCGATGTGCTGCAACCCCAGCCCATAGGCGAGCCTCCATTGGATACCACCGATGGCGCGGTGTCATTGAACCGTGCCCGAATCAGCGTCGACGTCGATGACTTCCTCACCCATGCCACCACTGCACTCGAGGCGGACCGGGCCAGAGAACCCAATGCGGCCACGCGGCTCAAAGCCGCCGTCACATTCCACACCGGGGATTTCCTCGAGGATGACCCCTACCAAGAGTGGGCCTCCACGCTGGCCGAAGAAGTCCGGGCCACTTACATCGCCCTGCTCCGGACATTGTCTCAACGGTTGCGTGACGCCGGCGATACCGACGCGGTGGTGCAATACACGCTGCGGCTGCTCGAGCGTGACCGCTATGACGAGGATGCCCATCGCAGCCTCGTCGGAGTTCTGCTCGACGCAGGCCGCCTCGGCGAGGCACGCCGACATTACCAGAACTACGTCCGCCAGATGGCGGAGATTGACGTTCGACCGAGCCCGCTGTCGGAGATGACGCCGCGACGGTTGATTACGCGCTAACGTCGACTCCGGCCCACGCTGCGTGACGACTGGTCGACGAGGTCATCGAACCACGCTGGCTCCGCCCGGGTCGGCGCTTGCCGCGTCGAGCTCGGACACCAGCAGCCGGAGCAGGTCTGAACGCGCCGAGTTGACGAAGAAATGGTCTCCCGGCAGTAGGTGGGCCCGAAAGGGTCCGGTCGTGTGGCTCGACCAGGCACGCACGTCCTCAGGAAACACTTCCCGGTCCTGTAAGCCGCCGAAGGCGGTCACAGGACAGCTCAGCGGGACCTGCGGGCGGCACACGTACGTCTCGATCAGCGTGCAGTCGCTACGCAACATGGGCAGCATCGTGTCCAGGAACTGGCGATCCCCGAGCAGCTCCGACGGGATCCCACCCAGTTCCTCGACGGCGGCGATGAACTCACGGTCGGGCAGGGTGTGCCAGTCTGGCGAGCGGCTCGGCAGGTGGGGGGCTCGGCATCCGGAGGCGAACAGGTGCACCGGCTGCGGACCACTCCTGCGTAACCGGCGCACCATCTCGAATGCGATCAGGCCGCCCATGCTGTGGCCGAAGAGCGCGAACGGGGGGACGAGATAGCCGGCCAATCCATCCAGCAGCGGCCCGACCAGCTGCTCCATAGACTCGATCGAGGGCTCGTTGAAACGGTTTTCCCGACCGGGCAGCTGGACCGACACGACCTCCACGTCGTCGGGGAGCAGCGCCGGCCAGTCCCGGTACCTGCTCGCTCCGCCACCGGCAGCGGGCAGGCAGATGAGACGCAACCGCGCAGCCGCCCGCGGGCGGCTGACCTGCGTCCAGGGCGAACGGGTCATGGCGAGTTCGACCGATCAGGACTGGGCTTGATGAGGACTGTGCTTGATCAGGACTGGGCACCGTCCATCTGCTCGCGCAAGCTGCGCGGCCGCATGTCTGTCCAGACCTCATCGACGTACGTTGAGCACTCCTCCTTGCTGCCCTCCTTACCTACCCGGTACCAGCCCGCCGGCACGTCCAGGCCGACCAGCCACAGCGAGTACTGCTCCTCGTCGTTGCGCAGCACCTCATACCTCGCGTCGTCGTCCATATCTTTGATCTCCTTTCTGGGGAACCATCATGATGATCAACACTACGGGCCGCGGTGTGGTTCCGCGACGACTGGGTGCCGGGGGAAGCTACGTAGGGTGGGACTCAGCGTCGCCACGATCGCGGCGGCCGCGATGCCGCCTGCGCACACCAGCACCGCGAGGGTGCCGGAAACCGCCGTGGCCAGCAGCCCTCCCAGCACCGGACCCAGCGTGGCGGCGACACCGGTGACGATGCCCAGCACGCTGCTCAGCCGGCCGCGCAGCTCGTCGGGGGTGAGCAGCAGCTGCCGCGTGATAATCGTCGTGTTCGCTGTCGCCGGCAGCAACGCCATAGCGGCCAACAACAATCCGAGGAGATAGCCGCTGTCGAGGAAGACAGCCACCGGGATGAGCGTCGCCATCACCCAGAACACAGCGATGATCGAGACGTAAGGGCTCACAGCTTGGGCCAGACGCGATGCGACCAGCGCACCCAGGAGCCCGCCCACGCCGAGCATCGCCGCCATGATGCCAACCTGCCCCGAGGGCACTCCCCGGGCCACCGCTAGCACGATGACGAGCAGGTAGAAGGCGCTGAAGAACAGGTTGAGCACGACCGCGCACAGCGCTGTGACCCGGATGTGGCGCTGCCCCCACACCCACTGGAGACCGGCCGTGATCTCCCTGCCCAGGTGACGGGTCGGCTCCGGTCGCGCTTCCCGGGGGGGCACCCGGAGGAACACCAGCAGGGTGCAGGCCACGGCGTGAGCCAGCGCGTCCGCCACGAAAGGCACGAACCGGGCGATGGCGAAGAGGAACCCGCCCGCCGCGGTGCCCGACAGCTGCGCCATGGACGAGCGTGCGGCGTTCAGTGCCACCGCGGTGGATAGCTGGTCATCCGGTACCACCCGAGGTAGGCACGCGTCCTCTGCGGGTCGGAACAACGCGGCAGACGCCCCCATCACGGCGGCCACGACGACCAGGTGGGTGAGCCGGGCCTGGCCCCACCACAGGGCTGCAACGAGGCTCGCAGCCGCGAGCACCTGTGTCGCCTCGCAACCCAGCATGATCATCTTACGATCCCAGCGGTCCACCAGAGCTCCCGCTGGCAGCCCGGCAAGGAGCTGCGCTGCGGCGATCGTCCCCAACACGAGACCGGATGCCGCCGCCGAACCGGTGAGCGCGAGCACCAGCAGCGGGAAAGCGATCACCGAGGCGCTGAGGCCGACGCCCGACAGTACCTGGCTGATCCACAGCAGCTGGTAGTTGCGGTTGCGGGTCAGCGACACGCTCTGTGCGGCTGGTGCGCTCACCTAGGGCCCCGGCAGTCTCGGGCGATGCCCCGGAGAGCCTCCGCAAAATCGTCGGCAACGGTTTGCACGGTCGCCTGGTGGTGGCGATCGGGCTGGTAGAGCCAGGAGAATCCCAGCTGCCCGTTCTGCACCGCGCCGACGACCTCCAGCAGATGTGCGCCCGGGTCGGCCGGATCGTAAGCCTGCCCGATCGAGCCGTGCACGGCTCGGTAGAGACCGCGTCCAGGGCCCTTGGCCCCAGCATCTTGAGCCCCACCCTCCCACTGGCCGAGGTAGTTGAACCCGATCTGGGGCCCAGGTCCGGCGGTAGCGAGGCGTTGGCGGGCCGCCGGGGAACCCAAGTAGCGCAATGCCCCGAAGCCGAAACCATTGCCGGGAACGGCGCGCAGCTGCCGGCGTACTGATCTGATCAGATCCCGCCAGCGGGGTTCGGCTCCATCGGGAACCGCCAGCGCGACCGGGAACATGGTGGTGAACCAGCCGACGGTGCGGGACAGGTCGAC
>QHBY01000422.1:0-968 GCA_003244245.1 Pseudonocardiales bacterium | reverse complement strand
GCCCTCCAGATCGATCGATACCCTCCTTTCGCCGGTCCACCGGCACAGCGCCCAGGCGAGCGCGCTGAGCAGGACGTCGTTGACCCGAGTGCGGTAGGCGGTGGGGGCGGACCGGAGCAGCGACTCGGTGTCCTCGACGTCCAGGAGTACGGACACCGCGTGCGACAGAGCGCCTGGTTCGCGACTCGCCACGTCCACTGGCAACTGGTGCGCCTCCAACGCGTCTACCCAGTGGTCCAGTTCGTGGTCGACGCTGCCCTTCGCCACGTACTCTTCCAGCCGGTTCGCCCAATTCTGGAAGGACGTCGTCTTCGCTTCCAGCGGGAGACTCTTGCCACGTACCGCCTGCTGGTAGGTCGCTTCGAGGTCCTCGAGCAGGATGCGCCAGGAGACGGCGTCGATCACGAGGTGATGCCCCGCCAGGAACAGATAATATGGCTGCCCCGCGCCGAACACCAACAGCGCCGCCTTCAGCAGCGGACCCGCCTGGAGATCGAAGCTCGCATGAATGTTGTCGGCGACCTTCTCCATGGCCGCTGTCTGGTTTTCCTCCACCAGATCCGAGAGGTCGACTCGGTGAAGCACCTTCATCGGTCTCGGCGGGGCGTTGTCCTGTCGCCACTGCCCGTCGACCTGATCGAACCGCATTCGAAGCGCGTCATGGTGCACCAGCAACACGTCGAGCGCCTGCTTGAGGGACTGCTCGTCCACGTCCTCGTCCAGCTCCACCAGCATCGACTGGTTGAAATGATGCGGATTGACCGGGTGTGTTTGGAAGAACCACTGCTGGATCGGAGTGAGCGCGGTCGAACCGATGACCGGTTCCCGATCGACCTGCTCGCCGTCCGCTGCGGTGACCACTAACGCGAGCTCGGCGACGGTCTGGTGGAAGAAGATATCCTTGGAGCCCAGCAGGAACCCGGCCTTCCGGATGCGGGAAACGAGCTGAATGCTCAGGATGGAGTCGC
>QHBY01000421.1 GCA_003244245.1 Pseudonocardiales bacterium | reverse complement strand
CCGGCTGAATAACCCTCCGTGTGGATGACAAAGGTGCGCACGGTCGCGCTCACGCGCCTTCAGGCCCGCTTCGCCTGCTCTACAGGTACCGCTTGGCCAACAGCACCTCGTCGCGCACATCCTCGGCCAGTCGAGTGGTGATGCCGGGTGCCGCGGCGGGTGAACCGTCATCGTGGTTGGTGGGCCGCGATCAGGAACTCGCCGCGCTGCTGGCCCTGCTCGATCCGCGCCCACAGGGGCCGGCCGGGGTTGTGCTGACGGGGATGGCTGGGGTGGGTAAGACCGCGCTGGCCTGCCAGGCCGCCCGGATCGCGGTCGGGCGAGGCTGGTTTCCCGGTGGGGCGGTGATCGTTGACCTGCGCGGCCCTGACCCCAACCCGGTAACGCCGAAGTGGGTGTACGACTCGCTGCTGCGTGCCCTGGATCCGGACTCGCCGGCCGCCACCGTCGATGAGCAGACCAGCGCCCACCACCATCTGATGTCTCACCTCGACCAGGTGACCAAGCCGATGCTGTTGGTGCTGGACAACGTCGAGCACACCGACCAGATGGCCGGGTTGCTACCTGCCGGTGGGGCGCATCGGGTCCTGATTGCCTCCCGGCACCCCCTGGAGGGGCTGCCCGGCGCGAGCCGGCTGGATGTTGACGTGCTAGCACCCGACCTCGCCATCGAGTTGCTGGGCACTCGCCGCCCCGGCGACCCCCGGCTGGGCGCAGACCCGGCGGCGGCCGCGGAGTTAGCCCGCTTGTGCGGGCATCTGCCGTTAGCGTTACAGATCATCGCCGTGCTGATGGCTGACGACCCTGCCCGCCCGACCGCCGAACTGGTCGAGGAACTGGCCGACGAGACCACCCGACTGCAGGGCTTGCCCGGCGAGCGGTGGGCGGGACGCGCCGCGGTCGAGATGGCCTACCGTCGTCTCGACGACATCCCCGCCCGGCTGTTTCGTCTGCTGGCAACGGTGCCCGGCGCCGACGTGTCGGCCCAGGCGGCGGCCGCCCTGTCTGATCAGCCCGTCGAGATGGTCCGCCAGACTCTGGCCGCGCTGGCAAGGGCGCACCTGCTGGAGTGCCGCCAGCCCGGGCGCTGGCGCATGCACGACCAGATCCGCAGCCACGCCACCGCCTACGCCCTGCGTGACGGCTTCGACGTGGGCACCACCCGGTCGGATGTCGATGGGGTAGTGGACACCCCTCCACCACGAGATGTTCAGCCGGCGATGTCGGCGGGGGCCTCAACCAATGACGCGGTGCACGCCGCCAACATTCCTCCACTCGACACGATCGTGGCGCCTCGCCCACCACGAGCTACCAGACACGGCCGCATGCCTAATACCGATCGCCGCCAACGCCGACACCGGCTACTGCTCACCACCGCCACCGCACTGATCATCGCGATAGCGCTCGCGGTATTCGCATTGCTGAAGCCGTTCATCGTCAGAGCGAACGCCGGCGCGACCCGGTTGGTGCTATCGACATCGCAGGTCAAGATTGGTGATACCTATCTCCTCACCGCCTCGGGATTCTCGCCCGGGGAAGCCGTGCGGTTCTCCTGGACCGGCCCGTCCGAGGGAGTGATGGGCGTTTTCCCCGCCGACTCGAGTGGCCGCAAGTCGCCCGGTCCAGTCTTTGAGCGGCACCCTCCGGGGAACTACACCATTACCGTCACAGGACTGACATCGGGGCGTACCGCCTCGGCTGGGCTGCGGGTCGTTACCGGCACCGGCGCGGCCCGGTTGGTGCTGTCAACCTCCGAGGTCAAGATTGGTGATACCTACTTTGCCACCGCATGGGGGTTCTCGCCCGAGGAAAACGTAAGGTTCTCCATCAACCGGACCAACGACGTGATAGGTGTCTTCCCCGTCGGCACTGGTGGCGGCAGGTGGCAACGAGTCTTGGAGAAGGACCCGCCGGGGGACTACACCATTACCGTCACAGGGCTGACATCGGGGCGTACCGCCTCAGCGGGGCTGACTGTAATCCAACCCGCCAGGTGAGGGCGGGTCCCCATGACCGCCAATGGTTTACCATTCCGCATCGTGAAACTCCTGGGCGCCGGGGTAATCAGCATGCTCGTCTGCCTCGCGACCGTCGTTATCGGGTCGTCCCCGGCCGCGGCTGGTCCGATGCGCGCTGAGGATCTCGGTTCCCTGGTGCCGGTGCCGCCGGGCGTCACCGCCAGCTTCGCGGTCTATGACCGCGAGCAACAGGAATTCACTGTCGTGCGGGATCCGCGCGCGCGGTTTCGCACAGCGTCGGTGGTCAAACTGCTCATCGCGTTGGATTACCTCGTCCAGCACGATCCGATGCTGGACCTGGAGCAGGCCACCACCGACGAGCAGCGCATGGACATCCTCGCGCTGCGCACAATGCTGCGGGGCAGCTGGGATTACGCAGCCAGTGTGTTCTGGGTGCGGGGCGGGTACTCCGACATCATCGACCGGATGACCACGCTCATCGGACTGCCGGACACCTCGCCCCCCGCCCCCGAACAGCGCGGATTTTGGGGCTACACGGCTACTTCGGCCGTGGATGTCGCGAAGACTTACCATTACATCCTGGATGTGGCGCCCACCAAGTATCGGGACTTCATCATCGGTAACCTGCACGCCTCGACCCGGTGCGCCGAGGACGGTCGGGACCAGTCTTTCGGCATCCCCCGGGTTTTTGCCCGCCCGTGGGGTGCCAAGCAGGGCTGGTCGGGTTGGGGTGCGACCGTGCCGGACGAGCAGCGCTGCTTCGAGGACCGTGCCGGCATGGGAGAGTTCGCCGGACCGGTTCCCGCCATGAAGGAGGAACCAAACCCGCCGCCGGACCTCGTCAGCCCGCTGCTGCACACCACCGGAACGATCGGTCCGGGCGAGCGCAGCATCGTCGTGGTCTTCACCACCTACCCGACGCACACGACCTGGCCGCAGGCCACAGCGGCGATCACCCGCATGTGCCGGTCGTTGTCGCCCTTCGTCCCCGACGGCTCCCCTGACTTGTGGCAGGACTGACCCGATGCCGCCATCGGCGACGTTACCGGTGCGGTGCAGCGTCTGGACGAACTCGTGTCCTGCCCTGATCACTCGCGCTGAGCTCAGCCAATCGCGACCACGCCGCGTAGGCCTCAGCTGGGATTGCGGGGGTCCGCGGCGCGGGACGGGGCGTCATGATGGCCGGAGGTCTGGACCGGGTGGTGCTCCGGGTGGTTTGAGGCGTGCGCTCCGCGGCGGCTGCGGAGCGCACGCCGTCGGCTGGCTTGTTCGGTGCGGCGACGGATGCCCCGCTGGAGTCATCGCCGCGGGGAATGCCGGCGAGGTCCGATTCCGGGATGGCAGCCACGGGGGCTGCGGGCGCCGGGTTCCCGACGGTGACCGAAGCGATGGAGCCGCTGTGGGGCGTTATCAGCGGTACGGACGCCGCACCCCCGACCAGCGCGAGAATGCCCGCTGCCGCGAACCGGGTGAACCGGCGCGGCGCACCCTGACGGTGCGGGACATGGGTGGATCCTGGCGGGATGGTGGTCACGGATGGCCGCTGCGGGACCTGGATCGGGGCCGGTGGGCGGACGTCGGGTCCGGCGAGTCCGCGAGCCTCGGCCGGCGTCGGGACTGGCGTGGCGGTGGTCTTGATATCGGATCGCAACGCCTCGACGGTCCCGGCCAGCGGCGGGCGGTTCAGCTCCTTGAACTCGGCGCGGCCCAGCCACACCTCCGCTTGATCACTGTGGCGTTGGGCGACTGACCTTCGCGCCAACGCGGCAGCTTCGCGGCGCGGGGACAATAGCTGTTGCTGTCTAAGCGCCATGCCGCCACCTCTCGGAACGCGTGCCTCACTTGAACACCTTGGGTAGCTGCCCCGGTCGCGCTGCCGCTACCCACCGTGGTCTCCAGGTTACGGGTCGACACCTTACGCACACGCCTCCACGGCGCCACCACGGGACAGTCCGCGGCCGTTGCGGTCGACCAACTCAGGGACGGCTACCGCGCCTAGGTGCAGGCGCGCACCCTCGACAGACCCGCGTCGAGGACTACGTACCGAGCCTCGACAGGTTCGGTACGACTACTGATTGCCACCGGACATTACTGGTGGGCACGGTATGTCATACCGACCGGCACTGCCGCCGACAAGGCGTTTCCCACGCCCCGGGGTCAGCCGGGCGCGCCTGTACCTAGGAGGATTCAATGTCTGACGTACTGGGCTCCGCCGAGCTGGACTGTCAGCACGTGGAGTTGCTGCCGGCTCGCACCGTCGCGTCGATGTTCGTCAGCCAGCCCACCGATGGCGGCCACAGTGGCGATGACGGCGGCGCCATGGATCTTCTCCGCATGGCTAACATGTTGCCCGCCGGTACCGGTGTCGGATGGGGCGACCACGGCGTCAACGCTGCTGGCGGTCCCGCTGCATAGCACTGATCTCCGCATGGTCGGGGCACGGAGCTGCTGGCACGAACAGACCCTGGCTGGTCGGGCGGGTCGGGTGCGGTGTGCGGGTAGGTGACGCTGATCCGCGGGCCGGGCCCACCGCCACGAGGTCGCATGTCCGACGAGTCCCCACTCCACCGATCTGAGCCCGGAGGCCACGCATGAAGCGATTTCTGGCCCTGGCCACCCTGCTCGTGTTGTCAGCGACAGGCTGTACAGCCTCCCAAGAGAAGCCATCGAGCGAAACACGTTCGGGTGAGCCGTTCACCTTTCGAGTCCTGACGACCGGCTTGGCGGACCCGTGGGAGATCACGTGGGGCCCCGATGGCTTTCTCTGGGTCACCGAGAAGACGGGCAAGCGAGTCACCCGCGTGAACCCGTCTGACGGCTCAAAGAGCACTGTGATCACCATCTCTGACGTGTACTCCACTGAGAGTCAGGACGGCCTGCTCGGCATGGCTTTTCCGGGAAACTTTTTGAAGGGCAGCAATGACGTCTATCTCGCTTATACCTATGACGCCGATCCGGGCCCCGCGGTCGACCGTCGCACCAAGATAGTCCGCTATACCTACGATCCAGCAGCGCACAGGTTGAGCCGACCGGTCGACCTGATCACGGGTTTGTCGGCGAGCACGGATCATAATTCGGGGCGCCTGCTGGTCGGCCCCGATCAGAAGCTTTACTACTCGATCGGGGACCAGGGGAACGATCAGTTCAAACGCTTCTGTAACCCTATCCGAGCGCAGGATCTGCCAACTGCGGAAGACGTCGGTAACCGAAACTGGACAACATACGTCGGGAAGGTCCTGAGGTTGAACCTCGACGGCAGCATTCCGTCCGATAATCCGGTGATCAGGGGGGTGCGGAGTCATATCTACTCGTACGGCCACCGGAACCCACAGGGCCTGGTCTTCGGACCGGGAGGCCGGCTGTTCTCGGCGGAACATGGTCCCAAGGCCGACGATGAAATCAACCTGATCCAGGTCGGCAAGAACTATGGCTGGCCGTATGTGTCCGGTTTCAAGGACGATGAATCATACGTGTATGGGAACTGGTCCGCGTCCACCACGCCACCGTGCGCCAGCCTGCACTACGACAACTTCGCGATCCCGCCGTCTGTGCCTCAACAGCGGGAGACCGACTGGAGCAGTCCCGACTATGTAGAGCCGCTGAAGACGCTCTACACAGTCCCCAACGGATACAATTTTCATGATCCGGCCTGCGGCGACCAGTCGTACATCTGCTGGCCGTCGATCGCGCCTTCCAGCGTGGACTACATGCCGGCCGAACAGGGTGGATTCGAGGGCTGGCGTAACTCCCTGCTGGTGACGAGTCTGAAGAATGGTGCCCTCTACTGCTTGAGGCTCACCCAGGACGGCGGTTCAGTGCAGGGCGATATCACTCAGTTCTTTAAGACCACTAACCGCTACCGGGATCTGGCGCTGAGCCCGGACCATCGAGCTGTTTATATCTCCACGGACAGCACCGGCCTGTCGGGACCCAAGTTCGGATCTCCGACTGAGAAGCTCGACAACCCCGGAGCGATCCTGGAGTTTACCTACGACGGCTCCCGGTAGAAGGGCCGTTTCCGGCCGGGCTGCGATGTTTAGCCGCGCGCGATGTAGAGGTCCCTTAGCAGCCCCGTCTCCAGTTCCATGTCCGCGATGCGGGCCTTGACCACGTCGCCGATGCTGACCAGGCCGGCTAGCTCGCCATGGTCCACTACGGGCAGGTGGCGGTAACGGGAGGACGTCATCTGTTGCATCAGGCGCGTGATGCTGTCCTCTGGAGAACACACTGGAACGTTGCGCGACATCACATTGGTGACCTGCATGGTCAAGAGCTTGGCGCCGTACTTGCCGAGGCCGCGGATGATGTCGCGCTCAGTCAGCGTGCCCACGATCGGCCGCTGCTCGTGCTCGTCGCAAACGACCAGCGCCCCGATCTGAGGAGGGCCGTTCAGCCGGCCTATCGCCTCGGCGATGGTCGCATCGACCTCGATGGTCTCCACCGATCGGCCCTTGGACTTGAGAATTTCCGCGACCTTCATCAGTGTCCCTCCCGACGACGCAGGTTCTCTTATGGTCCCGCGTGGTGGGGGGCGCCACCAGAGCATTTACCCAAGCATCAGTGTGACGCCGACCTCAGCAGGCCCCTCACTCCGAAGGTGGACCAGGAAGGCCGCAAGCGGTGACTAGCTCACCGTGCCGGCCTCGAGGTTCGGCGGCCAGGCTGCCCTCCGCATGCCGGACCCGGGCCTGCAACGACCGGTACTCCTCGTGAGCCGTCAACCTCAGTCTTCACCTTCAGATCGAACACATCTGGGGTTCGCCATGGTGAGACCCACTTGCGGTCAACTTCGGCGGCGGCCTCCTGCTTGATCACAGCCATCCGCTCGCGCATCTCCGTCAGCTCCTGCGCAGCATCCACACCGTCTTGGACCTCCGCACCATCCTGGTTCACGTGTGCGGCTTTGTCGATGAGCTCGGCGACGGCCCGGGCGACCTGCTCAGCACCTGGTCAGGCTGACCGCCATCGGCGGCCGCTTCGGTAACCCGGCTGGGAGCGCGGGCGCGGCATGGCAAGCCGTCAGAGCAGGTCGAATGGATCGAAGCAGTGTCCGTTCCAGATCCGCCGGGAGGGTTCCTCTGGGTAGGGCGCCGTGCTCGGGTCGGTGTCGAGTAGGCGGGTGAGCCGCTGATCGGTCCGGTAGGCGGCCCAGCCGGGGTCACCGTGTACGGCGAATTTCGTCCAGGCGCGGCGGATCTCGTCGGCGAGGGTGCGCGCCTCGGCGGAGGGCTCCTGCTCCCCTAGGTGGCTGGTGTGAAGCG
>QHBY01000420.1:748-2358 GCA_003244245.1 Pseudonocardiales bacterium | reverse complement strand
TGGTCGGCGTCGTAGTCGGTGGGCGCGCGACGGTGGGTGTGCGAGCGGTCGTGGTCGTGGTGCCAGGGGCCGATGAGCAGGGCCTCCCGGACGACGATCCAGCCGCCGTGCTCCTCCCAGCTCGTCTCGAGGACCATCGTGCCGGGGAGGTAGCGCCGGGCGACCGGGACCATCGTGTCCGCGGGGCCGATCCGAAAGCCGCCGGCGTCGCGGTCGAGGATCGACGCGAACACGCTCGGGCTGTCCATCCTCGGCAGGCACAGCCATTCCACGTTGCCGCTCGGTGCCACCAGCGCGGTCGTCTCGCCGTCAGAGAGGAAGCCGTACTCGGCGATGGGCGGGAACGAGCTTCCGCCACGCGCGATTTCCTTGAGACCCACCTCCCGCACGCGCTTGACGCGCCCATCTTCACGGCTGCTCACAGCGGGATTATCGCTTACTTGCCAGGCGCCACAGATTCCCGCCGGCGCGTCGCGCCAGGGTCGACACGGGCGCCATGGCATCCGTGGCCCTCGGCACCACGCCGGTTGCCACGGCGCTCCCCGCCTCGGCGAATGCCGCGGGCGAGAACGTCAGCCGCTTTGCCGAGCTCTTCGCTCATCCCGCGCGGCCCGATCCGCAGCTGCCGGCGCCGCGATCGGTCAACGACAAGCGTAGCCACACATAGCCTCAGCCAAGGTGCCGCAGCTCGGGCCAGTTGCGCGACCAGGGGCCGCGCGTGCCGGAGCAGAGGTCAATCGGCTCATCGTGCTCGTCGTTGTCGACGCCGGCCGAATTGTCAATGCGGGCCGCGACGCGGCATCCACGGAAATGGCGCAGCTGCGTGTCGTCAAGGCCCACTGTGACTACGGGGCCCGCACGGTCCGGCGGCGGTCCCCAGTAGCCGAAGGCGTTGTGGCCGCTGTAGGCGGCAGGCAGGCCGAGGGCGGGCCCGTACCTGTCGATGGCACCCGCCTCGCCGTAATTCGCCGTGAAGATGACAGCGTCCGGGCCCGCGCTCCGGTAGACGCTCGATACGGTCCGGGTGAGATCGGGCCAGCCGACCGTCTCCCCGACGTCTGCGTTCATGGCTATCACGGGGCCGGTGTCTTTCGCGGGCAGGAGCGGCAGGGCGATAACTGCCGACACCAGGCAGCTGAGGATGACCATGCTCCACAGCAGGGTCGCGCGCCGCCGGGGCGAACCGCGCTCGAGCCAGGCGTCGGTTTCGAGCGCTCCCGCCGCCAGCAGGACCGGGAACATGCCGGCCAGGTAGTACGGCTTGCCGCCCGTTGCGAGAAACGCCACCGCCAGGAAGAGCCAGGCCGCTGCAAACAGTCGGAACTGCCGCATGGGCCGGCGGCGCAGCAGAGCCACCAGGCCCGCGATCCACACCGGAGCGAGTACGGGGCTGACGAGCAGGAACTGAAACGGCAGCAGCGCCCAGCGTGGCTGCGAGCTCGCCGAGCCCCCAGCGGCGATCGACGAGGAGACATCGAGCTGTGGCCACCCGTGGCGGGCCTGCCAACTCAGCCAGGGACACCAGAGCACTACCGCGATGACCAGGCCCGCCCACAGCCAGCCGCTGCGCAGCAGGCGACGCGGCCCGACCACCACGACCCCGACGCCCT
>QHBY01000420.1:0-715 GCA_003244245.1 Pseudonocardiales bacterium | reverse complement strand
CCCCCGCCACGACTCCCGCCAGCACCCAAAGACGCTGGTCGCCGAGGCGTATCACGCGGGCGACCAGCCAGGTGATCACCGACCACGCGAGCAGGTCGAACGTGGCGGTACTGAGCAGATGCCCCCGGACCAAGAGCACTGAAGCGACCGCCGCACAGCTCGCGGCGATCAGCTGCGCGCGCCGACGGGCCCCGAACTCGTAGGCGATGAGCCCGGTCACGAGCACCATGGAGCCTGCCATGAGCGCCGAAGGGAGGCGCAGAACCGTCAAGGAGCCCGGAGCGACCCCGTCCATCACGTGTGCGAGCAGCGGGGTGAGCGGACCCTGATCGGCGTAACCCCAGGCCAGATGATCGCCTGCCGCAAGGAAGTACAACTCGTCACGGTGATAGCCGTAACCGCCCGCAAAGATCACCAGTACCAGGGCGACCCCGCCCGCGAGGCCGAGCAGAGCGGCGACTGCCAGCGCAGGCCGCGGGTCAGCGGGTCGGCCCGATGCCGACGCGTCGTTGTCTGCCACCCCAGTTGTTGACCCGGGTTCTATGACGGATGCGCGCCCACGGGCGCCGCGGCCTGCCGGTTCAACGGGGTCCCGTTCTGGCTGGGGTTGATTTCGCATCCTGCCGCGAACAACTCCTAATCGTCGTGTAAGTGCGGGCCGAGCGGCGCTGACCGTGGAGGCGTCAAACCACCAACCCGGGTTGCGATGCCGGGA
>QHBY01000419.1 GCA_003244245.1 Pseudonocardiales bacterium | reverse complement strand
GCGGCCGGCTGAATAACCCTCCTAGCCAGTAACGCAGCAATCAACTCTTCGCGATTACGTTTCTCCTGCAGGAGCTCGAAAAGGAAGATCCCACTACCGCGGATAGTGAAGTACTGAGAACTATTGAAATCGAGCACCACCAACTCCCCACCAACCTTGCGGCTCGACAAGCCGTTGGACCGAAGCCGGACGGAAGCAGGGTTAATAGCGGTCATACGCGGCCTCCTGGGGCCAAACGGGTGAGGCGGAACCGTTGCAGGTGCGCAGTGAGCCCTGCCGACAGGCTGCTCCGATGGCCTCTGGTGCCGATCGCAGTCGTACAAGCTTCGGCAACGTCACCAGGGCACAGCTGCCTCCAGCGTTGCGATCCGTGGGTTGCCGACGGTGACTTCCCGATCCGGCCAGCCCGCCGGTGACCCCAGCCACCGACGGGTTGAACGACATCGCGAACAACGTCGCCCAAGCGAGATCACCCCGCTACCGTCCACACTTGTCTGTCGTTGCAGCCGCCCTGAGTGTTACAGGATGGCGACGATTCGACGAGCGCGACTTCCGTGAGGAAACGCTTGAACACTGCGGGTAGCGTGCAGGCAGCCAAATCGTAAAATTGCTTTACGTAGCGTCACAATAGTGTCACACTGCGTGTGTAATGGATGGCGACGACCCACGTGGACAAACTGGCCACCAAGAATGAGGCCGCGCAGGGGGTAACGCTTCAGGCTGAATCGGCGATTGAAGAGTGTCGGCCGTAGTTGATACGGCTTTGCCGGGAAGCGGTCGGGAAGCGATATGGGAATCAAAGACTACCTCACGGCCCTCCAGCGGCGGTGGCCCGTCGTGGTCGTAGCCGGGTTGCTCGGTCTCCTCATCGGGTACCTCGTGGCGCCCGGCGCCGCCAACCAGCTGAGCGGGAAGGGAAGCTATGTCGCGACGGCCACCGTGCTCCAGGCGCCGGACGTTAAAGAAGCTGTCGCGTCGACAACTTTGCTCGTTACCGCCGAGCCGGTCGCCGAGCGCGTGTCGAAGATGCTGAACACGCATCATGCGCCGCAGGACCTGCTGCTCAAGGTGACTGCTGTTGCCGATAAGCCGAGCAACGCCATCAACATTACGGCGAGCGATGTGGACCCGCAAAACGCGGTGGCGCTCGCCAACGCGTTCGCCGCAGGGACTGTGGACGAGTTCCGGGCGCGGCACGCCGCCGCCGCCGCCGCGAGGTTCAGGAGCCTGGAAGGTCAACTCACCGAGGTCGACAACCAGCTGAAGCAAGTCACAGGATTCACCGGAGCGGTCAGCACTCCGGTGAATCCTGTTCTGCAGGCCCGAGCCGCCGCGCTCAGCGCTCGTTACGCTGCGATCTATGGCTTGCTACAGGAGACGGCAAACCAGGCCAACAATCCGACCGGGCTCGATACCCTGAGTCCGGCTGCCGGGGCCACGTTCAACGCGGGCGCATTCTCGCTGTCGAGCACTACCGCGCGCACGGTGGTGGGCCTGGTCCTCGGCGTTGTCCTCGGCTGCGCGCTGGCCCTGGCCTTGGAGCACTTCGATACCCGGCCCCGGGATCGAGCCGCTGCAGGGCGTGCATACCGGCTTCCCGTCCTCGCCGAGATTCCCCAGGCTCGCCACAGCGAACGGCGCAACTTCGCAGTGATCACCGCCAGCGAGCCCGAAAGCAGCGCCGCTGAGGCGTACCGATCGCTGCGGTCGTCAATTATGTTCACGGAGAACCGTATGAACCACTTCGACCGTGAAGATATGGTCCTCGACCGTTCCGCCGTCGACACTACGCAACCGCCGCAAGTCATCCTCGTGGCGAGCGCGTGCGCTGCGGAGGGGAAGACCGCCACAGTCGTCAACCTGGCGGCGTGTTTCGCCGAAGTCGGTAAGCGCGTTCTGGTGCTCGACTGCGACTTCCGCGGACCGGACGCTCACCAGTATCTCGGGGTCAGCCCGGGTACCGGATTGTCGAACCTGCTCAGGTCGACGACAACGGTCGATCTGTCGCTGCACGTACGCCAAAGCGACATCCCTCGCGTCGACGTCGTCACGGCGGGAACACAGCTCGAACGGCCCTCAACCCTGCCCGCCCGCATGGGGAACTTGGTGATGCAGGCGCGAGAACTCGCCGACATCGTACTCATTGACAGCGCTCCCATGCTGCTGGCGAACGATGCGACGGACCTCATGCCGTATGTCGACACCGTTCTCGTGGTGTCCTACGCCAGCCGGACCACGTCAGAGGAGGCACGGCGGGCCAGCGAGTTGCTGGCCCGAACGCGGGCGCCCGCCATCGGGGTCGCCCTGGTCGGCGTCAAGGGACGATCCTACCGGAACCTGATGAGCTACTCGAACGGCTCGAGAGGATCTGATCGCGATGCACGTTTCGCCGCGGTCATCTCTGCGAATGACCGTGCCCACTCCGACCGACATTGGCGCCGAGCAGAAATGAGTGAGCTGATATGGCATCCTTCGACGCCTGCGCCGAACGGATTCTTACCAGAACGGCGACCGTAGCCGTCATCGGTCAGGGCTACGTCGGGCTCACGGTGGCCACGGCCGGCATGCGGGTTCAGGCAATCGACGTCATAGCCGAGCGGCTGGAGGTGCTGGTCGCAGGCCGCAACCTGGTTCCCGGGGTGCCCGACGATCCCTTCGTGCCGGCCTACGCGACCGAGTCGCTCCTATTGGATGCCCGTAACGCCATCGGCCCGCGTGGCTGCGCCATGGTCACCACCCTGTAGAAAGGACGAGGCGCGATGGGATGGGACGTGTGCCTCGAGAGATGTTATCCGGAACCGCTGCTGGCCATCGCCTCGTACGGACTCGCAGCGCCGAGCCGCGTGCTGCCGACGCGGCCGCTGCCGGAGGGGGCTTGGCCTGCGGTGCTCGCCGCGGCCAACAGCAATCGGCTACTCGGTCTGCTGTGCGCCGCAATTGAGGATGGTGCGCTGCCAGCAACGCCCGAGCAGCTGAATCAGGCTCGCCAACTCCAGATGTCGGTGATGGCCTGGGCCATGCGTCTCGAAAACGACCTACTCGCCGTCCTAGACCTGCTGACTGCGTCGGCCATCGACGTTCGGGTCCTCAAGGGTTCCGGGGTCGCCCACCTGGACTACTCGGATCCGGCGCTGCGGTCTTTTATTGATCTTGATGTCCTGGTCCGCTCCGAGCAGATCGACCGTGCTGTCGAACTGCTCACCAGGGCTGGCTTCCAGCGACGCCACCCGCAGCCACGGCCGGGCTTCGACCGCCGATTCAGCAAGGGCACCACATTCCTCAGCTCCACCGGCTACGAACTGGACCTGCACCGGACCTTCGTCGAGGGATCGTGGGGTCTCATGATCAACCTTGATGACCTGTGGGATGACGGCGAGGAGTTCGAGGTCGGGGGCCGTATCCTCCGCGCACTGTGCCTCCCTGCTCGGTTCATGCACGCCTGCTACCACGCCGCGCTCGGGGACTGGCCGCCACGATTGTCCTCATTACGCGACGTCGCGCAGATGCTGCTGGTCATTGGCCAGAACGAGAGGGACCTGCGTGCCCTAGCCGCCCGCTGGCGGGCCGAGGCCGTATTGGCGGTCGCCGTCTCCGACGCTTGGTCCCTGCTGGGCGTGGCCAAGAGCACCGCGACGTCGGTCTGGGCGCAAGTCTACGTGCCGACGGATCGTGATAAAGCCCGCTTGGCCCTGTACCGGCATGGACGGAAGACGTCCACAGCGCAGGCTGTCTCCGCGCTGTCGGCCATCTCGGGACTTCGGGACAAGGCCGCCTTCGTTCGTGCTTTGGTCCTTCCCGAGGCCCACTACATCCACGGTCGGCACTCCTCGGCCATCGCGAGATTCCGGTATGGGATAGCCGAGACGCGACAGGGACGTGGGGGACGGCCATGAACCGCATCGAACTCGACGTTCGACGCCAGCTGCCCTTGTTGTTCGGACTGGTGCTGGTCGGTGGCTACCTCCTCATCACGATTGTTGAGTTGGCGAGATCATCGTATGATATTGCCGGAGGGTTACTCGTCCTTCCGGTTCTCGCGGTCCTCAGCGTTCCGCTGCTGGCGAGAGCCCAGCGGACCGAACCAGATTCGTGGATTGGAGGTCTGTTCGCACCCGGCCTGCTCGCTATGATGTCAATGGGATTAATTCACTTCTTCGTATCCTTTATTTTGTACCGAGGAGTAGCTGACGCACGTCTGTACAGCGCAAGGGGCGCGGCGCTCAGTTCACGGTTCTGGCAAGGGGATTTTGGTCCAAACCTCGGTTACTCGCTGGTCGGGGTCGGCTTTGTGATCCTGCTCACGGGGCTCATGTATGCGTTAATCGGACCGACGTTGCTAGGTGGCTACCTCGTCTATTCGTGGTTGGCGTTTTGGGGCCTCTACTTATGCTACCGCGCCTTTCGGACAGCCATGCCGGGAGCCGATCACCGCCGTTATGCGGTCCTAGTCTTCTTTCTGCCATCGGTCGTGTTCTGGTCCAGTGGGCTCGGCAAGGAAGCCTGGATGATACTGTGCTCTGGACTGACTCTCCTCGGAGCGGCGCGGCTGCTAAGCAGCACTGCGAGGTGGGCGTTGCCGCTGATCGCAGGGCTTGCTGGAACGTCGCTGGTGCGTCCGCACATCACCGCGATCCTGTTCGTAGGTCTGCTGACTGGTATGCTAATTCGAAAGACTGCCTACCCCACCCTGCTGAGTCCGATCGTGCGAGCCGTTACCACCGTCGTTCTGGTGGTAGTGGGTGCGGTTGTAGTCAGTCAAGCGGCACGCTTCCTTCACCTGGACACCTTGTCAGTCGACTCGGTGAACCAGGTTCTGAACAACGTCCAGGGGAACACCTCAGAGATCGGCAACTCTACCTTCGCTGCTCATCCGGTGAACAGTCCATTAGATCTACCCAGAGCGGTGTTGAGTGTTCTGTTCCGTCCGTTTCCCTGGGAAGCGAGGAGTCTCCTGATACTGGCCAGTTCGGCGGAAAGCGCCTTACTTTTAGTATTCGCCGCGCTGGCTTGGAGACGCTGGCGCAGGGTGCCGGTCCTGCTCCGCCAGTATCCTTACGTCATGTTGGCTGTCGTGGCGACCCTTCTGTTCGTGATAGCGTTCTCCAGGCTCGGTAACTTCGGGTTGTTAGTGCGGGAGCGGGTGACGATCATGCCCCTCGTGTTCGTCCCGTTGTGCCTTCCCTTCGGACTGCGCCGACGACGAGCGATATCAGATCCGGCTCTACCGGGCGAGGTCGCCACAATGCCAGTAAGCTAGGCTGTCGACTTAAAGATGTGGATCTTCGGCTGATCGTCGTAGAATTGGCTCGGCCGGTTGCGTGTTTGATCCATCGTGTTTGATGCCTCGATGTCGACCACGCGCGGGTAGGTACGGAGATTCTTCACCTCCCAAGGCGATCATGAAGCAGCCGCCGATAAGGACTGGCGATCCATATACCTTGTGCGTACGCCGGTCCCGTCTTGATCGTCTGACTACGGTAGGAGGAAATCTCTAGACAGGGCGTGGCGCGCACCTTACGGTCATCAACATAGGAACCTCAACTGGAACAGGTTGTGCTTGGATGACCATCGCCTTACCTGCCGTACTCGGAGGCGCTCCGGCGTTCGCAGAACCCCTTCCCCTGGTCCGTCCGACGATTTCCGACATACCTGGTCTGGCGCGCCGCCTCGAACAGATTCTCGGCTCCGGAATGCTCACCAACGGGCGGGTCGTTCGGGAACTGGAGGATGCCGTTGCGCAGCGGTGCGACGTCGAGCACGTGGTGGCGGTTGCCAACTGCACGTCAGGACTCATGCTCACCCTTCTTGCCTTGGGGGCGGCAGGTCGCGTGGTCGTGCCGAGCTTCACCTTCGCCGCCAGTGCGCACGCCATCGTGTGGGCTGGCGGGGAACCATCGTTCGCCGAGGTCGACCGCATGACGTTGACGTTAGACACAGGTGATGCCGCCTCGCTTGCCGACGAGGCGAACGCGATTACCGCGACTCACGTCCACGGAGCACCGTGTGACGTCGACGGTCTGACCGCCGTCGCGGAATCGGCGGGGATCCCGCTGGTGTTTGATGCCGCGCATGCGCTGGGCAGCATGCGCGCGGGGCGACCGGTGGGTGGCTTCGGTACAGCCGAAGTATTTAGCATGAGCCCGACCAAGGTGGCAGTTGCCGGTGAGGGGGGCCTCGTCACAACCAACAATGCCGAGCTCGCTCACGCGATTCGGCTCGGGCGCGACTACGGAAATCCCGGAAACTATGACTGTCAGTTCCCCGGGCTGAGCGCCAGGATGAGCGAACTGCACGCGGCGGTCGGCCTAGCATCATTGGCAGGACTTGACGAACGGATCGTGCATCGCAACGACCTTGTGACGACCTTCAAGGATCGCGCCGCGGGTGTCCCCGGTATGACCTATCAGCAAGTGCGCAAGGAAGACGTTTCGACGTTCAAGGACCTGACGTTGATAATTGATCCGGAGTCTTTCGGGCTCTGTGCTAACGACCTTGGCCGAGCCCTGGCTGCAGAACAGATCGACAGCCGACGATACTACTACCCTCCCGTCCACCGGCAGCAGGCATACGCGCACCTGCCGCAGCACCGCAAGCTGCCCGTCACCGATGAGATCGCCGACCGGGTCCTAACTCCGCCCTTGTACTCCCACATGACCCATGCACAGATCAGGGCGGTGGCGGACGCGGTGGTCGCAATCCACAAGCATGCACCGGCCGTACGAGACGCACTCGGCTGAACGCACCCCGGGTCCGGCAGCGGGCTCAGCGGGCGGACCCGGCCCGGACCAACCCGGCGTAGACTTCCTGAACGCGGGAGGTTGGTCGCACGATATCAAACGCCGCCGCTCGCTCGCGGGCGGCGCGTGACAGTCTGGAACGGCGCTCGGGGTCAGGCACGAGCGAAGCGATGCTATCGGCTAGGTCTCGCGGTCGCTTGCCGTCGACCAGGATACCGTCTATGCCCGGCTTCACGACATCGGGCACACCGCCCACGGCGGTGGCAACGATAGCACAGCCGCATGCCATCGCCTCCATGAGCGCGACCGGGTAGGCCTCGAACCGCGAGGACAACACGAAGATATCGCACTCCCTCAGCAGCTGAAAGACATCCTCACGATGGCCTAGCAGATGCACCTTCCCGCCCAGATCTAGCTCGTCGCGTAGCTCCACGATCTGCTGGAAGAGCGGCCCGCCACCAGCTGCGGCGAGCCTGACTGGATGCCCATCGTCGAGCAGCATCCGCATGGCGCGCAACAGCCTGGGATAATCCTTCTCGGGGCGCATGTTCGCGACCGTGGCGAGCAGGACCTCGTCAGCGCCGAGACCTAGCTCGGTCCGGATCATGGTCGTCGGTGTCAGCGGAGGTATGTCGTCGGTGACGATCCCTTGGACGAGAAGCTCTGCCCGGTCCCGGTAGACGCCCCAGACCTCGCGGCGCACAGCGTCGGAGACGACAAAGTGGTGCCGATCCAGTCCGTAGGTCAACGCGTTGAGCACGCGCGTGGGCAACACATATTTCGACCAGAGACCGTGCTCCGTGCTGACAAGGGCAGGACGGCGGCTGTGGGGCAACGTCTGCACGACCAGCCGGGCCACCCCGGAGGTGTACGGCGAATGACCATGCAGGATGTCATAGGAGCCGGCTACGAGCAGCCTACGCAACCTTACTGCCCACCCAAGGTCATACTCATTGGCGCCTGCAAGGCAGTGCGCGGGTACGTCCAATGCCGCGAGTGCTGGTACGAGGCCGTCCTGACTCGGTAGGAGATAGGCTACCTCGTAGTCGAAGCGGGAACGGTCGGCGACCCTGGCCATCGAGACCAGCAGTCTCTCGGCCCCCCCCGGATACAGACCCTTCACCAACCACAGCACGCGAATGTGGTCACTCATTCGAGGCCAGTCCCTTTCATCGGACGACGGCTTCGTGGATGGACAGGGTGTGAGCCGCGCCGAACCGCTGATCGAAGTGAGCCATCGCTCGCGACGTGCGCCGCGCCCGCAGGGCTGACATCGCCGGACAACCTCCGATCACCGCCTGAGCGCCAGCCCGCTCCTCGGCGGAACGAGAAGCAATTCCCGCTCGTGCTGCCAACTTTAACGACAGCCACAGATGTCGCTTAGGGCTCGCAAAAAGATGATACGCATGTGCGTCAGGGCAGTTGGTGGGGGAGAGTGTAGTTCTACTCGCCGTACAAGTCGTGTCGGGTGATGGGCAGGGCGTTCATCTCCGCATCGGTGATCTTGATTCCTGTAAGGTAGGTGCCTCACTCTGGTGGGGTGGGTAGCCTCGTCGAGTTCGGTGTGGACGGGTCAGGCCGATGCGGGTGGTGCGCGAAAGCTTGCTTCTTCGCGCGTACTTAGTACCATGTCGATCCACACGTAGCAGCGTCCATCTCGGCTTGGCAGAATGAGTAACCTGACGACGACACCTGCCCAGGGCCGAGCTGTCCAGCGTACTTGGGCAACCTTACCCTGACACTGTTGGGAGACGGATATGAGCCCACTGGCTGTGGGAGGTGGCGGGGGTCCACCCCGACTCGTCATCATGGTGACCAGTCACGTCACCGCGGCTGCCTTCCTTCCCGGGCTCGCGCAGCACTTCAGTCAAGCCGGTTGGAGCCTCACGGTGATCTGCTCTCCCGGCGAAGGCCTCGACCATCTTTCCGCACTCGACGGCGTTCACGTGCGCACTGTGCCGATGCAGCGCGACCCGGCCATCCTCGCGGACCTCAGAACGACTGTCCAGCTAGTATACGCGCTGCGGCGTATCGCGCCTGACCTTGTTCTCACCGCCACTCCGAAGGCAAGCCTGCTCGGCACCCTCGCCGCTCGAGCCAGCAGGGTTCCCCTTGTCGTCCACCTGATGTGGGGCCTTCGCTCGGAAACCCTTCGCGGCCACCGCCGCGTCCTCGTGCTGGCGCTCGAAATGGTGGCGACGCGGTTCTCGCATAAGGTGATCGCGAATAGCCCAAGTCTGGGTGCCGAACTGGTCCGGCTGAAGATGCTCCGGTCGCGAAATCTCACCGTGCTCGGCGCTGGTAGTTCGCACGGGGTCGATACATCTCGCTTCAGACCGAGGCCGCAGGGCACGTCATCTCGACTAGCGGCTCTCTGCGCTCAGCTGGACGATCTGGGGCACGGCCCGGTGATCGGTTTTGTGGGAAGGATCACGCCCGACAAGGGTTTGAGCGTGCTCCTCGATGCGGCCGAGCAGCTGTGGTCGGCAGGCCACGCTTTGCGGTTGATGCTGGTCGGCCGCATCGAGGACCCGTGGTTGTCCCACCGCATCGCTGACGCGCGAACTCGTGGTCTTCCGGTTCTGTTGCTGGAGAACGAAGACGATGTACTCCCGCACTTCCAGGCGATGGATATCCACTGCCTGCCCACCCTCCGCGAGGGATTCCCCAATGTGTGCCTTGAGGCGTCCGCTTGCGGGCTCCCGACCGTAACGACCGATGCCACAGGTGCCGTCGACTCGGTGATCCCTGGCGTCACCGGTCTGGTGGTGCGCAAGAACGATGTCGAGTCGCTCGTCGGCGCTCTGCTGAACCTCCTCGCCAATCCTGAGATGAGGATCCGATTCGGCGCAGCCGCGCGTGAGTGGGTCGAGGAAGAGTTCGCGGCGGAACTGGTCTGGCGCCGTCACGAGCAGCATCTCAGACAGCTGTACGTCCAGCGCGTTCGTGCCGAGTCGTAACGGTGTTGCCGACGAGGCCGCCCGACCCCGCCGTCGCCGCCATCACCAACGGATGACGCTACCACCACCCACCATCACCGCGTTAGCCCCACGAGGAGGCCCCGTCCGGTACACCGGACGAACGGTCGTGGCGGCGAGGTCCCGGTTGGGCCCAGATCACGCCGGACCAGGTGGCCCGGATCAGTCTATCCGAACCATAGTCTCCGGTATAGTCTGTTGGTGAGAGCGTAGGTAACGCTACGGGTTCCCTTACCGACGTCCGAGGTCTGTTCGCAGTGACGCGAGGTTGAACGAGGAAGGACAGCGTGGTAAGGCCACGAATACGATCTAATGGACCAACAAACGGTCGTCTGAACTTTTTTACGTATGGCAACTTGCTGTATGGTCTGGCTGTACGGGGAGTAACCTACTCTAACGCGAATCGCGACCAATGACCGTCGATAGCAAGCCCCCAGCGCTGGTTATCTCACTGGACTTTGAACTGCACTGGGGCGTGCGTGATCGTTTGCGACCTGACGGGAATTATCGCACTAACTTACTGGGTGCTCGGACCGTCGTAACGCAGCTATTAGGTCTCTTCTCTGAGTACCAAGTCGCTGCAACATGGGGTACCGTCGGCTACCTATTCGCCGCGACGAGGAAGGAGCTCTCTGCATTCCATCCTAAGATTCGGCCACTCTACGTGGATAGTCAGCTCGATCCCTACCGTGAATCGGTAGGCTCGGACGAGATCTCTGACCCTCTGCATTACGCCTGGTCGTTGGTGGAAAAGATTGGTAGGACCGCCCACCAGGAGATCGCATCTCACACGTATTCTCACTACTACTGTGAGGCGGAGGGTCAAAACGGAGATTCCTTTAGAGCCGACCTCGCTGCCGCTAAGCGGATCGCTGCCTACCGCGGGATTTCACTGCAAAGCCTCATCCTTCCCAGAAATCAATGGAATCCCAGCTATGCTCACATAGTAAAGGAGGAGGGCTTCACCTGTTATCGCGGAGTACAGCGAACTCGAGGAGGGATGTCGTGGCCCTACTCTCGATCCTCCTTGCCGGCGCGGATAACGCGACTTGCTGACGCCCATCTTAATATCTGTGGCGATGGCTTGACCGCGTGGCCCGAGGTCATCGACAACATAGGGTTGTGCAATGTGCCAGCAAGCAGATTCCTGCGTCCCGTGGAGGGCTCCGACAATGTGCTCGTAAAGCTGCGCCTGCAACGTATCCGGTCAAGCCTCGTGGAGGCCACAAAGTCCGGCCGGATTTATCATCTGTGGTGGCACCCGCATAATTTTGGAGCGCGGATAAGCGAAAACATCGCCTTCTTGCGGCAAATTTTTGAAGATTACAGGCGGCTACATGAATCGGACGGCCTGGAGTCCCTATCAATGGCCGACGTAAGCAGGCACTCTCATGTTCGATGAGCCGCGGCGGCAGCTCGGAGCTTGCGTCGTATTGCTCGCGCAGGACGGCGAGCTTACCAACGCCCTGTATCACGCACTGTCCAGAGAGGTCCCGAATGTCCATGCGATCCTTGAAGATAGGATTGGCCGCGTCGAATTGCTACGTGGCCGGGCGCGGAGGTTTGGCTGGCGTGTAGCGGCCGGACAAGCCGCGTTCACAGTTGGAATCGTTCCGGTATTGCGTCTGACCTCAAGGGCGCGAATTGCCGAGATCCACCAGGCGGCCGACCTCAAAAAAGATGCCTTAGGTAACCCCATTCGCGTGCCATCGGTCAATCACGAGCAAGTTATCGAATGGCTCGATAAATTGGCCCCGGTAGTCATCGTGATATTTGGCACCCGGATTCTTTCGAGAAAAACGCTAAGCGCGATAAAGGTACCAGTTTTGAATCTTCACGCAGGCATTACGCCGCTGTATCGAGGAGTACATGGTGCCTACTGGGCACTTGTGGAGGGGCGTCCGGACCTGGTCGGTAGTACAGTCCATTTCGTGGATGAGGGAATCGACACCGGGAGAGTGGTCAGCCAGGCAAAATTCGATATTTCACACGACGATAATTTCGCGACCTATCCACACCTCCACTTCGCGGCCGGTCTCCCGTTGCTGCTTGATGCAGTGCACAGCCTTATGGACAACGATCCGCTGAAACCCGCAACAGCGGTCACAGCGGATCACCCTTCGATCCTGCGTTCGCACCCGACTGTCGCTTCGTACATTAGCGCACGCTTCCGCCTTGGCGTTTCCTGACAGCAGCTGAACGTTAGCGCGCTTGGATTAACGACAGGGCGTCGTGGTCGAGTTGGATTGGACTGGCCGGGAGGGTCAGGCTTGCGAGGCGGCCGGACGAGGTCGTGGAAGACTGCCTGTCGACGCGGGCTGCGGGCGGTGTTGGCTTTACCGCATAGCGCCAAGCCTGACTCGAACAAACCGACTTCGTCGCCCAAAGTTTTTAGCGAGCCCCATTCCATATGAACATTCAGCCGGCGCGGCGGAGTGGCGCGATCGCCGGTCGGCGCTGGGCCTCCTGTGGTGTTCGGCTCGGTGCGGAGGTTGTCCCAGCGCTCGTAGATTTTTAGGCCGAAGTTTCTTGATCATGGTCAGGTGATACCGCGCTGGCCAGGGCAGACTCAGAAACTGACCCGGTCCTTCTGTCTACTACCGTGACCTGCGGAAACTGCCGCCATGGTAGGT
>QHBY01000418.1 GCA_003244245.1 Pseudonocardiales bacterium | reverse complement strand
CCCGAGCTACTCGACTACTTCTAGCTTCTTGCAGAAAATCCGGTTGCGGGCCACGATCTGCGGGGCATGCGTTCCACATTCGTGGAAGTGGAACACCCGGGCGAATCCGGCTCCGAAATCTCATAACCTCGGCTGTGATCTTCAGAGGTATCTGGCGGTGAATCTTGGGCGGTAGGTGGCGCACATCCACCGCTGCGGCCTCTCAGTTGGGGATCCCTCTCACTGCACGTCGGCTCCCGGCGCGGGTGCTCTGTCGTTGACGGAACCGTCTGCGTGGGAGAAGCTCCGAGCGATGACGTCGCCGCCGCTGCCAGCGTGGGAGGCCGAGGGTGTTCGCGACGTTGCTGCGCTGTTCGCTCTGGAGCGGGCACGGCTCCTCGTGCTGCTCGACGACCTGTTGCCGGCCGACTGGCGCCGACCGTCGCCGTGCCCGGGCTGGAGCGTGCTCGACCTGTGCGCCCATCTCCTGGGCGACGACCTCGGGTGGCTCGCCCGTCAACGCGACCACCACCACGCCACACCCCCTCCCGCGAGGGTCGACCAGATCGACAACGGCTTCGCTCGCTGGCTGGACGACCTGCAGGACCAGTGGGTGCATGCCGCTCGACGTCTCAGCCCCCGGCTGGTCATCGACCTGCGGGGCTGGAGCGGACCACAGGTTGTCGACACGCTGGCCGGCCAGGACCCGGCACGTATCGAACGGTCGGTCTCGTGGGCGAGCCCCGGCCCGGTACCCCGTCTGGCTTGACCAGCTTCGCGAGGTCTCCGAACAGTGGATCCACCGCCAGCAGCTCCTCCAGTCGCTCGGCCGGCCGAGCGACCTGCGGGCGGATCTCGCCGGACCGGTCCTCGACGCGTTGCAGTGGGCCTACCCGTACCGGCTCGGCGCCCTCGCCCGATCCGACGGTGACGGTGACGGTGACGGTGACGGTGACGGTGACGGTGACGGTGTGACCATCGTGGTCAGCGGGCCAGTCGATCGCGTCTGGCATCTCGCCGCCCATCAACGACAGTGGCGGTTCGTCTCGCAGCCCACTCGTCGTGTGGTCGCCGTCCTGGACCTCAGCACCGAGCAAGCGTGGCGGCTGCTGACCAACAACCTGCCTGCCGAGGCGCGCCAGGACCTGCGCGTTTCCGGGGACGAGAGCGTTGTCCAGGCGCTCCTGCAGGCGCGGGCCATCATCGGCGTGCCCAAGTGACCCGTACCAATGGTCGATCTCTTGTTGAGACGTCCGGCGCTTCCCGTCATGGCGACCTGGCTTCAGCAACGGGGTGCGGGGAACTGCTCCGTGTCCAACCGATACGGGGCGTGAGGAACAGGGGTCCTCCGCTAGCGAGACAATCGCGTGGTCGTCCGCCACGGCGCCAGCGGGTCAGCAAGGGTGTCTAGCATGAGCTGGCACCAGGTGAAGGCCGCGTTAACCGCCAGGTGTGCGTGGCGTGCGCCAAGACCTGCCGGGACACTCGCCGACCCGTGGCCGGTGCCATAGCCGCGATTGCGTAGCTCGGCCAGGCCGATCGCGATGCCGGAGACGGCGCCGAGGATCTTCTTGACCGCGTCACTGCTGTCCGGGCCTGATGTTGCGGAGGAGGGATGTAGCCCGAGAGCCTGCTGTGCCTCCCTCACCAGCGCGGGGAGGTCGGCCTTGTCGTCTACGGGCATGCCGCGTTCGGTGAGCACCACCTTCGCCGTGCTTTCGATCAGCTCTTTCGCGCTGCCTATCGCCAAGGCGGGGTCATCGATGATGGCGTGCTGGATGCGGCTGAGTTGCTGGCGGATCGCGGAGGCGTCGATGAGGTTGTTCAACGACTCCACCGCGAACCGCGGTCCGATGGCGGTCATGTGGCCGGTCTCCTCATCGATGACGTAGCCATCGCGGCGCAGCGAGTTGAGGAACTTGCTGCTGTACTGCTCTTCGAAACCGTGCACCAGCCGTTCGAAGACGCGCAGCACTCGCGTGACGTGGTTGACGTCGCTCCAGTTGACCGCCTCCAGGTACTCCTGGGTGAGGGTTCTGCGCACGCTGCTGTCCTGGTAGGTGCAGGTTGTGCTGGGGGCAAACAGTTCGTCCTGGAACGCGGCGCCGATCTCGCTCACGGTGCTGTTGGTCATGAGGTCGCGGAACAGACCGCGGGTCGAGCGGCTGATCAAGTCGTTCACGCGGCACCGTCGCTTCTTGTCGCGGACGTCGCACCGACCGGGCAAGCGTCGGCAGCGCATGGTCACGCTGCGGATGACTCTGCTGAGCTGTCCTGGTTGGTGGTCATGGGTACCGGGCTCAACTGTGGTTGCAGTGCGGACTGACGGCGTCGTCGGCGCCGTTGCAGCGTTTTCCAGCCAGCGCCGGTGGCGATGGTCGCTGCGCTCCCCCCAAGGATGAGCTTCCCGATGGTCGTTGACAGCACGGAGGTCAGCGCGCTGTTTCCGGAGTGAAAGATGATCCACACGATGATGATCGCGGCGATCAGTAGCATGCCGACGGCAATCAGTGCATCGCGTCGGATCTGTTGCTCCTTGACCCAGCCGTTGATGGTGCCGCGCCACGACGACGTGTCTTCGGCATGTTGTTGGTCGGAGCCGGCTTGGCTCGAAGGTGGAGGAGGCGCCGCCATCGGGCTCATCCCTTGTTGCGCGCCTTGCGCTGTGGCACGTCGACGGCGCCGGCCTGGATGATCAGCCTCGCCACGAGCATGTGCTGGACCCCGTCTAGCGGCCTGCGCGGAGTTCGTTCCTCCAGTAACAGCTCGTCGCGCCATGACAGCCTCAGTCCTCGCCGAGAGTGCTTCGTCGAGGCTTCCTATTGCCGGTGACTACAACTCCCTCGTCCTTGAGGTCAATCAGTAGCACGCCGTCTTGCTCCGTGGCAGGTCGCCGGATCGACACGTCGGTCGGAATATCATAGTGGTTGGTGAAGGCGGTAGCACCGACGATGAACGTCGATGGATCTTCCTTGTGTCCGCCTAGATGGCGGAACTTGTAGGCATGAGGTACATCATCACCGACGCCGCGCACGGCAATGATGCGCTCCGCTCGGTTGAAGAGCAGCTCCACCGCTTCTGGTTCTCCCAAAGCAGCGTGTGCAGCCTTGTTGAACGACAGCAACCCACGCTTCTGGATCGTGACATACGGGCTCTTACCGAGCGGCACCATCCGCTTGGTGAACGTCTCAAACCCTGACAGGTCAGCCATAGCGACGCCTCCTCGTTCACTGTGGTCTCCTCCGAGCTCGGAGACTACGCCATCACGTTCGCAAGCGCTTCTATAGCTCATGATGTCACACAGTCTAAGCGCATGGATGTGCGTCCCACACTCGGCTAGCACGATCAGCAGGCCAGTAACAGCCGCGAGCCGTGGTACTGGATGTCACGCCGATGGAAGCGGAGATGCCCACCACACCACGGGCCGAGACCTACTGATTATCAAACGATCGTTCGCGAGACACTTC
>QHBY01000417.1 GCA_003244245.1 Pseudonocardiales bacterium | reverse complement strand
CCCACGCAGGTCTCCAGCCCCGCCTCCTTCACCGCCTCGATCGTGCGGATGCGGCCGGCGTAGCGCACGGTGCTCGAGACCTCGTCGTAGTAGCTCTCGGCGGTCTCGACGTTGTGGTGCACGCGTTGGATCCCCGCGTCACGCAGCTCCTTCGCGCGTTCGGGAGACATGTGCCCCACCGACGCGCAGCGCTTGAGGTTGGTGTGCTCGGCCACCAGCCTCGCCCCGGCCAGCACCTTCTCGAAGTCGCGCTTGGACAGGCCCTGACCCTGGGTGACCATGCAGAAGCGATGCGCCCCGGCCGCCTCGGCGGCGTGGGCGTGCTCGAGGATCTGCTCGGGCTCCATCATCGCGTGCAGTGGCGTCTCGGCCTCCGCGAAGCGGGACTGTGCGCAGAAGCCGCAATCTTGCGCGCAGCCGCCCGACTTGGCGTTGACCAGGGAGCACATGTCCGTCGCGTCCGAGAAGCGCTCCACGCGGACCTGCCAGGCGCGCTCGATCAACGCCTCGATCTCGGCGTGATCCTCGATCTCGCCGAGAAGCTGGGCTTCCTCGCGGGTGATCAGCGGGGGCATGGTTGACAGGGACCAGGAGGCCGGACCGTGGGGACACTAGAGTGCAGATCGGACGCCTCGGCCGACCCAACCTGGACTCAGCCGGCAGGAGCCTTCGCGGGCGGCCGGGCGCTCGGCGGGCGACGGAGCAGCGCCAGCACGATGACCGGAGCGAGCACTGTCCACGCGAGCGTGGCGATGTTGGCGACCGCGTCGGTTGTGCCGTAGGGCTCGAGATTGAGGACGTGGTAGATGGCGTGGGGGACGGCGAAGAGCAGCCATGTGGCCACGGCAGCTTGCATGAGGCAGCGGCGTTGAAGGACGGCAGCAAGTGCCAGGAGGACGCCGAGCCCGGCGAATAGCGAGCCGACGTCGCGGAGGAGGTGCTCGCTATAAGGGCCGAGCTTTGAGACCCAACCCGCACCGGCCGGAAAGTCGCTGTAGAACGAGTGCGGGGCAAGCAGCGCCCACAGCCCAATCGCCAGCTGGGGCAGGCCGAGGGCGATGAGGAGCACGGCGATCAGGCGGCCGTTGCTTTCGATGCGATCGTCGATGGTCGTTGCCTCCTCCGGTACTCCGGTTCCGCGACGCCAATACCTGGCACGACGGCCGGGCTGGTGTCGACCCACGCCTCGACGAAGCGGTCCTTGTCGATCTCCGGCGACGGACGGTGAACACTGCCCTGGACGAGATGGGAAATGCACGGTGCCGCCGCAGACAGCGGTGCCGCGCGCAGCAGCGTGCGCTCATCGGCCAGCTGTGGGGACGCCGTCGCGCGGTTTGGCGATCAGACAGTCGGTCGGGAGGACTGTCCGATCGCAGATCTGCCGAAATGAGCAGGCCTCGCTGGTGAGGCGGCGGCGCCGGCGCTCCTCACCAAAGCAACTTGCGTCTGTCCTGGGGAGGGGCAGAACGACTACCGGCCCCGCCAGCGCGGGGCGCGCTTCTCAGCGAACGCGCGCACACCTTCGCGAAAGTCCTCCGAGGAGAAACTGACGGCGCGATGTGCAGCCAGCTCGCGCTCGGTCTCGGGGGGCAGCCTTCTGCGCGCGGCCATCAGCTCACCGACGACGCGCTTGTTCCCGCGCAGGGACAGCGGGGCGGTCGCGGCGATGTCCCGAGCCAGGTCCAGGGCTGCGGCCTCGAGCTCTGTGGGCGGCACGACCCAGTTCACGAGGCCCCAGTCCAGCGCCTGCTCGACGGGGATGTTGCGCCCCAGCAGGAACAGCTCACGCGTGCGTGCGGCGCCGATCGTGTCGAGGAACCTCTGCACGCCGGTGTGCGAGTACACCAGGCCGAGCTTTGCCGGGGGCATGCCGACCATGACCTTCGTCGCCGCGATGCGAAGGTCGCAGGCCAACGCCAGCTCCAGTCCCCCGCCGATCGCGTGCCCGGGCAGGGCGGCCACGGTCGCGTAGGGATAGCCCTCAAGCGCTGCGATGGGCGCGGGATCTTCGGCGAACATCTCCTCCGGGAGCTCCCCGATGTCATAGCCCGCGGAGAACATGCCGTGAGAGCCGGTGAGGAGAACGCAGCGGGCATCGAGGTGGCCAACCGCCGTCGTGATGGCGTCCAGGAGCGCGTGGTCGAGCGCGTTGCGCTTCGCTGGGTTTGAGATCGTCAGCCGGGCGACGTGCTCCGCCGGCCGATCGAGCAGGAGCTTGCCCTCCGCGAGCTCGATCGGCT
>QHBY01000416.1 GCA_003244245.1 Pseudonocardiales bacterium | reverse complement strand
AAGGAAGGCCGGCTGATCCTGTCGAAGAAGCGTGCCCAGTATGAGCGCGCTTGGGGGAATATCGAGACCCTCAAGGAGAACGAGGAACCGGTACGCGGCACCGTCATTGAGGTGGTCAAGGGTGGTCTGATCCTCGACATCGGGCTGCGCGGCTTCCTGCCCGCGTCGCTGGTCGAGATGCGCCGGGTCCGCGACCTCCAGCCCTATGTGGGACGGGAGCTGGAAGCCAAGATCATCGAGCTGGACAAGAACCGCAATAACGTGGTGCTTTCCCGACGCGCTTGGCTTGAGCAGACCCAATCCGAGGTGCGTAGCGAATTCCTGCACCAGCTGGCCAAGGGTCAAGTCCGCAAGGGCCAGGTCTCCTCGATCGTCAACTTCGGTGCGTTCGTGGACCTCGGTGGGGTGGACGGTCTGGTGCACGTCTCCGAGCTGTCCTGGAAACACATCGATCATCCCAGCGAGGTTGTCGAGGTCGGTCAGGAAGTCACCGTCGAGGTGCTCGACGTCGATCTCGAGCGCGAGCGGGTGTCGCTATCGCTCAAAGCAACCCAAGAAGACCCGTGGCGCCAGTTTGCTCGAACCCACCAGATCGGGCAGATCGTGCCCGGTAAGGTCACCAAGCTGGTGCCTTTCGGCTCGTTCGTCCGGGTTGAGGAAGGCATCGAGGGTTTGGTGCACATCTCGGAGCTTTCGCAGCGGCATGTCGAGATCCCCGAGCAGGTCGTGCAGGTCGGCGACGACGTGATGGTCAAAGTCATCGATATCGACCTGGATCGCCGACGGATCTCCCTGTCGCTCAAGCAGGCGAACGAGGGACTGTCCCCGGAGATGGAGTTCGACCCGGCGCAGTACGGCATGACTGCCGAGTACGACGGCGAGGGCAACTATATCTACCCCGAGGGCTTCGACCCGGAGACCAACGACTGGCTCGAAGGTTACGACAAGCAGCGCCAGGAGTGGGAGCGCGCCTACGCCGAGGCGCAGGTCCGTTTCGAGCAGCACCGCAAACAGGTCGTCAAGGCGAGCGAGGCCGAGTCGGAGGCGGCTGAAGATCAGAACTACTCCTCGGAGACGGCCGAGGCGCCTTCCGCCAGCGGCACCAGCAGCACCAGCAGTGCTGGCACAGGAGGCTCGCTCGCCAGCGACGAGCAGCTCGCGGCGCTGCGGGAAAAACTCTCCGGCGGCGTGTAAGAGATCAGCGCCACGATCGTCCGATGCTGCGGGTCGGGCTGACCGGAGGCATGGGGTCCGGTAAGTCGATGGTCGCCGCCCGGCTCGCGCAATGCGGGGCGGCGACCATCGACTCGGACCGGATCGCCCGAGAGGTGGTCGAGCCCGGTACCGACGGGCTGCGCGCGGTGACCGACGAGTTCGGCGAAAAGATGCTCACCGCGGACGGCACGCTGGACCGATCGGCGCTGGCGGCGCGGGTCTTCGGCGATGCGGAAGCTCGGGGCCGGCTCAATGCCATCGTGCATCCGCTGGTCGCGAGCCGCTCCGCCGACCTGGTCGCGGCCGCGCCCGCCGAGGCTATCGTGGTGCAGGATATCCCGCTGCTCGTCGAGGTCGGAATGGCGGCTCGGTTCCCCCTGGTCATCGTGGTACACGCGGATGCTGCAGTGCGGCTGCGCCGGCTGCTCAAGCAGCGTGGCATGGCAGCGTCCGACGCCGAGACGCGGCTCGCTGCCCAGGCCACTGACGAGCAGCGGCACGCGGCAGCGGACGTGTGGCTGGACAACAGCGGCAGCCGGGACCGCACATTCGCGGCGGTGGATCGGTTATGGACACAGCGGCTGGTGCCCTTCGAAGACAACCTGCGTCATCGCCGCCGGGCGCCGAGGACTGTGGTGCCGACGGTGGTTGCCCCCGATCCCAGCTGGCCACAGCAGGCCCAGCGGGTGACTGCACGAATCGCCGCGGTGGCAGGCAGGAGGGCGCAACGGATCGATCACATCGGCTCGACAGCGGTCCCTGGTCTGGATGCGAAAGACGTGTTGGATGTGCAGGTGGTCGTCGCCGACCTCGAGGTGGCGAAACGCCTAGCAGAGGGCCTCAGCGCGGTGGGGCTCGTCAAGCTGGCCGGCCGTTGGCGGGACAACGCCATGGACGGCACCACCGCGGACAAGGCATATGCGACCAATGCCGACCCTGCCCGCCCCGTCAACTGCCACATCCGGCCCGCAGACTCCCCGTTCTGGCGAGAAACCCTGCTGCTGCGGGACTGGCTGCGGGCCCATCCCGATGGCATTCGGGAGTACGCCGAGCTCAAGTACCGGCTGGCTGCGCAGCGGTGGGACAGCATCGACGCCTACGCCACCGCGAAGTCCCCTTTCGTGGCCGGCGCGCTGGATCGAGCGCAGCGGTGGGCGGCACGGACCGGCTGGCTGGTGGTCTGAGTCCCCGGTCAGTGCCGGCTCCAGGTCGGCGACGCTCCGACCGTGGACAGCCAACTGTCCAAGCGGTAATCGTGCCGGGCCAGGCCCTCCAGCGTCCGATACGTGGTGACCAGGGCCGCCTGCGCGGTGGGGCGATCGAGCAGCCCGGCGACGACCGCGGTCAGCAACTCGTCGGTATCCAGCACCTCGACACCACAACCGGTGCGAAGCACGAGGTCCAGGTAGTGATCCTCGGTGCGCCAGCACCTGGGGTCTACGTCGATGTGCACCACGTCGACATAGAATTGGTAGTCCCGTTCGTGCCCGGGAGGGTAGAACCAGTCAGTGATCCGCAGCCCCATCTCGGGCAGCAGCCAGGACTCCAGCGCGCGAATCGACGGATGGCCGATGACGTCGCGCGCGACGTAGAGACCGAAGGGCTCGACCCGGTATTCGCGGACGGCGCGGACGACCCCCTTGGGGTCGGTGTTGGTCATCGCCTCCAGGTCGAACAGTTCAACCTTGGGAGGGTGAATGTGCGGGGCGGTCTCGGCACTCAGTCCGTGCTGGGCCGTCATAGCGATCGACCCTACGCGAGGACAGACTGTCAGGGGTCCGGCCTACTCTCGATGCCATGACTGATGCCGTCGCTGTCCCGCGCGACCTGCTCCCCCGCTCCGATTTCCGCCCAGCCGCGGACAGCCCGCGGTCACAGGGGCGGTTCGAGATGGTCAGCGACTATGCGCCCGCCGGCGATCAGCCGGCTGCCATCGATGAGCTGGAGCGTCGGATCACCGGCGGTGAGCGCGACGTCGTGCTGCTGGGCGCCACCGGAACCGGTAAGTCGGCCACCACCGCGTGGCTCATCGAGCGGGTACAGCGGCCCACTCTGGTGATGGCTCCTAACAAGACCCTCGCCGCGCAACTCGCCCACGAGCTGCGGGACTACTTCCCGAACAACGCGGTGGAGTACTTCGTGTCCTACTACGACTACTACCAGCCCGAAGCGTACGTCCCGCAGACCGACACCTACATCGAGAAGGACTCGTCGATCAACGACGACGTAGAGCGGCTGCGGCACTCCGCCACGAGGTCGCTGCTCACCCGCCGCGACGTCGTCGTCGTCGCCTCAGTGTCGTGCATCTTCGGGCTCGGCACCCCGCAGGAGTACCTGAAGGGGTCGATACATGTTCCAGTCGGGGGAGAGATCGGGCGCGATGCGCTGCTCCGGAGCCTCGTCGACGTCCAGTACACCCGCAATGACCTGGCCTTCGCCCGCGGGACGTTCCGGGTCCGCGGTGACACCGTCGAGATCATCCCCGCCTACGAGGAGTTAGCGGTCCGCATCGAGTTCTTTGGTGACGAGGTCGAGTCGCTCTACTACCTGCACCCGCTTACCGGCGAGGTGGTGCAGGAGGTGACCGAGGTGCGAATCTTCCCGGCCACACATTACGTCGCCGGGGCCGAGCGGATGGAGCGCGCCATCGCGGGGATAGACGCCGAGCTGGAAGACCGGCTGGCCACGCTGGAGACGCAAGGCAAGCTGCTGGAGGCTCAGCGGCTGCGGATGCGGACCCACTACGACGTGGAGATGATGCGTCAGGTCGGGTTCTGCTCCGGCATCGAGAACTATTCGCGTCATATCGACGGGCGCGCGGCGGGCTCAGCGCCAGCCACCCTGTTGGACTACTTCCCCGAGGATTTCTTGTTGGTCATCGACGAGTCGCATGTCACAGTGCCGCAGATCGGCGGGATGTACGAGGGCGACGCGTCGCGCAAGCGCACCCTGGTGGAGCACGGTTTCCGGCTGCCCTCCGCGCTGGACAACCGGCCGCTGAGCTGGGAGGAATTCCAGGATCGGATCGGCCAGACGGTATACCTGTCGGCGACACCGGGACCCTACGAGATGGCGCAGGCGGGCGGCGAGTTCGTCGAGCAGGTCATCCGCCCGACCGGCCTGGTGGACCCGGAGGTCGTCGTGAAACCCACCAAGGGCCAGATCGACGACCTGGTTCACGAGATTCGCGTGCGCGCCGAGCGCAACGAACGGGTGCTGGTCACCACGTTGACCAAGAAGATGTCCGAGGATCTCACCGACTACCTGCTCGAGCTCGGCATCCGGGTCCGCTACCTGCACTCCGAGGTGGACACGCTGCGCCGAGTGGAGCTGCTCCGGCAGCTGCGACTGGGCGAGTTCGACGTACTAGTCGGGATCAACCTGCTCCGCGAGGGTCTGGACCTGCCCGAGGTATCGCTGGTGGCGATTCTGGACGCCGATAAGGAGGGATTCCTGCGCAGCGGGACCTCACTGATCCAGACCATCGGTCGGGCCGCCCGCAATGTGTCCGGCGAGGTGCATATGTACGCAGACAGGATCACCGACTCGATGCGCCGGGCCATCGACGAGACCAACCGTCGACGAGCCAAGCAGGTCGCCTACAACACCGAACGCGGGGTGGACCCGCAACCGCTCCGCAAGAAGATCAACGACATTCTTGAACGGGTCTACGCCGAGGCCAGTGATACTTCGGATATCGCGGTGCGGGTCGGAGGATCCGGGCGCAATGCCTCCCGGGGCAAACGCGCCGCCGGCGAGCCCGGACGTGCCCGGGGCAGCGCCGGTGTGCTGGAGGATCGTGACGCCTCGTCGATGCCTCGCGCGGAGCTCGCGGATCTGATCCAGCAGCTCACCGACCAGATGATGAGCGCGGCCCGTGAGCTGCAGTTCGAGCTGGCCGCCCGGCTCCGCGACGAAATCGCCGACCTGAAGAAGGAGCTCCGTGGCATGGACGCCGCCGGCCTCCGCTAGTGCAGCGCCGCATAAGTTCGTTGGGGGATCATGCGGCCCTGAGGAGCTTGGCGTCGTAGGTCCAGCGGAAGGG
>QHBY01000415.1 GCA_003244245.1 Pseudonocardiales bacterium | reverse complement strand
CATCCACAGGTTTCAAGCATTGCCTGCGCCACGAGGTGCGGTGTCATATCGCCCGCTGAGCGGGCAGAGATTGGAGGTACGTCTCTGGATCTGATGCCTAACCTTGATCCGAAAGGAAATACGGGGACAGCAGCATGGCAGAAATCGGTGGTCACGCCCAGGCGTATGGGGTGATGCGTCGAGAGATCCGCGCGATACGGCGAAAGCTAGACTGCCTGAATCCCAATCTCCAGAAGGTGCAATTGAACACCCGTTGGAAAGACGCCTGTAACCAACGCCGACTCCTGCGGCAGGATGAGCAATGGCCTGCCGTAGTCCTCTGGAGCACGGAGCGATGCCCAATAAGGGTATTCAAGGAGATGAGTGGGACGCCTAAGTCGCGCTAGAACGTATGACACTGACAAACGTGGGATCACCTAAGGGACGCGAGTCCTACGGTGACAGAGGACCCGTAGTAGTCGCAGGAGCAACGACCTGCCAAGGAGGACGGGAAAGCCGTCCACAGGGCGAAGGGGTCCAGGTGATCGGACATCAACGGCCGAAAGGTATGCGTAATGCAAACCGCCGCAACGGTGCTGGACGTCCTCCACGATCGAGGCAGGAAAGGTCTGCCGTGCGATGAACTGTACCGCCAGATGTTCAACAAGGAGCTGTACCTGCTGGCCTACGGGAACGTCTACGCCAACCATGGCGCGATGACTCCCGGCGCCACAGAGGAAACCGTGGACGGCATGTCGGAGGAGAAGATCGACGCCATCATCGAGGCGATGCGCCACGAGCGCTACCGGTTCGCTCCCGCCCGACGAGTGCTCATCCCGAAAAAGAATGGGAAGATGCGCCCGCTGGGACTGCCAACATGGTCGGACAAGCTCGTCGGTGAAGTAGTGCGCCTCCTGCTGGAGGCATACTATGAACCGACGTTCTCCGACCACTCACACGGATTTCGCCGGAAACGGGGATGCCACACTGCTCTGCGGGAAGTGGAACACACCTGGACCGGCACCGTGTGGTTCATCGAGGGAGACATTGCCGATTGTTTCGGCAGCTTGGATCACGGCATCATGCTCACGATCCTGGCGGAGAAACTCCACGATAACCGGTTTCTTCGGCTTATTCGAAACATGCTCAAAGCCGGGTACCTCGAAGACTGGGAATACCACGAATCGCCGAGTGGGTCTCCGCAAGGCGGTGTGGCATCTCCCGTCCTCTCCAATATCTACTTGAGCAAGCTGGATCAGTTTGTCGAGAGGGTTCTTATCCCGCAACACACCCAAGGGCAACGCCGAAAGCGCGATCCCGAATATTCCAGGGTGAAACGCCTGCTGCAACGCGCACGCGACTGCGGTGACCGGACCACGGCTCGGGAGCTGGCCAAGCAACAGCGCACTCTGCCCTCGGGTGACCCTATGGACCCCGGTTACCGCCCAATGCCACTTAGCTTAAGTTGATCATGCTGCTCGGGGTGTCAGTGCGTGGATGTGGATGGTGGGCGGGCCGTCGTGGCGGATGCTGGCGGGCTCGTCGGGGTTCTTGACGCGGTAGCTGTTGTGGCGGGTGCGTTTGACCGCGCGCGGGCAGGTCCGGTCCCGCCGTTCGGGATTGATCTTTTCGGTGATCTCGGCCAGCACGCGGGGCAGGGCGGCGTCCCAGTCCTCAGGGGGAAAAACCCGCCGTACCGATGGCGGTGCGGCGGGTGATGCGCAGGACCCGGGCGAAGGAGACCCGGTCGGGATCGAGGTCGGCGGCCTCGGCGGCTCGGGTGGCCAGCGTGGTCAGGGCGTGGTGGACCAGCAGCCAGGCCCAGATCTCCTGATACACCAGCTCGGGCAGCTTGGAGCGCAGGACCTTGCCCGGCCCGCGTAGGTGGGTTTTGAGCTGGTCGTTGCCGGTCTCTTCCTCCCACCGCTGGTGATATCCGGCGGCGAGTTCGTCGGCGCGGGCCCCGTTGTCGCCGCCGGGGTCGAGGATGTTGCTCAGCAGCACGATCAGCTCGCCGGTGCCGTTGCCCTCGCGGTCGGGCACGTCGTACTCGATCACTCGGACCAGGTGTGCCTCGGTGGGGTCGAGCTCGCCCGACCCACCGTCGGCGATCTCGCGGGCAGTGGCCGTGATCGCGGCGCGGCGCCGGGCGCCACGGATCTTCGGGTTGATCAACACCGAGAGGTAGGACCCATCCGGCAAGATCTGGACCATCGGCAGCTTCAGCTGGGTGGGGGTCCGCCACAACAACCCGGCCCCGGACCTGGTGGCCAGATCCCACGCGGTGAAGCTGTAAAAATTGCGGTCGGCGGTGAGCAGCTCATCGCGGCGCAACCGCTGATACAGCCGGTTGGCCAGGGTCTTCTCCCCGACCGAGTAGGCCCCCACCTCGGCGGCCAAAAACGCGTGGGTGCCGCACTCGGCCAGCGCCACCACCCGCGCCTTGCAGAACCCCGAGCGGTTGTCCCCGGACCCGGCATACCCGAACTCGGCGGCGTTGGCCTTGGTGTCGGGCACATCGACCTCGAACCCGTCGATCGCCACCAGCCGCCACCCACGCAGCCACGCCCCCCGCGTCGAGCGGGTCGCCACCGGCCCGGCGACCCGCTCGAACACCTCCGCCAACACCTTCGGACCCAACCGCTTCCGGGCCTGGCTGATCCCACCCGAAGTCGGCACCGACCAGCCCGCATCCCAACACCCGAACGCCGTCAACGCCCCCGTGACCTTGGTCGCGACCTCGGTGTAGTCCTCGTCGGAGAACAGGCACAACCCCATCGTCAGATACGCCGTGACATGCGCCGGGAGCGTGCCGCCCGCGCGCTTGTCCCCGACCCCGCAGGCCGCCACCGCATCGTCCACCGCGTCGCGGGGCACCGCCGAGACCAGCACCCCCACCGACACCTGATCCGGCCGCACCACTCCACCCTCAACCATGATCGGCGACCGTGCCAGCCACACCAGCGAACACGACCACGCCACGCCGAACCGATCACGAACTACCAGGTCAACAGCTTGATCAACTTAAGCTAAGTGGCATTGGGTTACCGCCGGCTGCGGTACTG
>QHBY01000414.1 GCA_003244245.1 Pseudonocardiales bacterium | reverse complement strand
AAACATATCTGCATACACTAGGTTTGGCAGCATAAGACCAAAGTTTTCCGTTGCGTGCGTTCTGACCCACCGCCACGCCGAGGGGCAGAAGAGCGAACGGATCTTGAATCGTCTTAGTGGACAGTCCATGATACGTTCAGTGAACATTTAGCCTAACCGGATCCGCTCATTCGGTTACAGTGCGTAGTAGCAGTGAAGCCAACCCGCCTAGCCTGCGCTGGCTGCGCTACGAAAGCTGTGCAGGTCTAGGACCGCCGGTTGACCTGGGCCAACCAGCCTCAACGACTGGAGCGGCCCCGGCCAGCAGGCTGGCAGCTAAGGGTGGATCGGCCCCAGGAGACGTCTCAGGTGCTGCCCTATGGCCAAAGAAGCGTGACACACAGCAACCGATTTTCGCTGCCGCTACGAATCGTGATCAACCTCGGGCCCGTTGCCCTGCGTCCCGGAGTTCGTCGACCGCATGACCGCGCGCCGCAGCTCCTCGTGGCACTCGGCGTCGGCGCTGTTTCCTTGCGATAACAGATACCGACCGGCGGCCGGTTCATACGAGAGTGCGGGCAGCTAATGTAATACCCGTTCACGCGGCGGCAAACGTCTGGCGCGTCATTCTCCATCGATTCATGCGGCGCCGAACAGTTTACCGCCAGCTTCGGCACATTGATGGGCCTCACCATGCATCAGACAGCTCTAGGCTCGGCAGGCTGACCGGTCGTCGCCCGCGCCGCATTGCGCCCTCTTCGGCTTAAGCGGGGTGAGCCCCGTGTTGGGCGCGCTCAGCTGCACGCGCCGTCGCTGCATCCCAGGACCCTTTGCATTGGAGGGTCTACTGAGCGTAACATCCAGTAACCCAACGAATAGGAGCGTCNNACGAGCGGCCTGTCCGATCAGACGGCGGTCGTGAAGGCCGCGTATCCCAAGCTGTTCGCCCAGGCCGAGAGCAAACCCCTCAGGATCAGCGCAGGCAATCCAGCCACCCACGAGCGGACAAAGCCAGTCAGCGAGGTTCTCGGGACGCGACACCAGCGATCTGGCAGCAGCTTCAATCGGCGTGGGTGCACCGTCCGTACACCGTTGTACTCGCGGTCGTCCTGGTGGTCCCCGGCGCCCTGGCCATTGTTTATGGGGACTCGGTATCCCAAGCACTGAGTAACATCGCCGCGGGCACCATCTCGCGCCTGATGGGTACCCTGCTCGTAGTGGGGTCGGCGCTCACCCTCAGCGGAATCGCCCGCAATCGGGCACTGACCGAGACCCTGGGTCTCACGGTCACCGCTATCGGGTGTGCCATCTACGGCCTCGGCGTCATCCTGGGGCTCGGCCTGCACGGCGCGGTCGCCGGGAGCGGATTCCTCGCTATCGCGGCCGCCACGATCAGGCGGGTCATCACCCTCGCAGCAGTCGCTCGGGAAGTGGATCGTGCCAGTGAGTCCTGACACGCTGCGGTTCGTTCTCCAGGTCGTTGCGATCGCGCTCGGTGGCGGTAGCGTGCAGATGGGCATTTTTCTGCTCAAACGGCGCAGCGAGCTGCGTAGCTTGGATGCCACCTCGGGGTCAACGGCTCTCACCTCGGCTAACGAGTACATCGCCACGCTGCAGGGCGGGGAGAAGGCGATGCGCGAAGAGCGGGACAAGGTGCAAGCCCGATCCCAAGCGATGCAGAAAGAATGGGACATCGAACGGGCTGAGCTGACTGTGGCGTTAGAGAATGAGAACCGCCAAGTCGCCCGTCTGTCCGGATACTTGGCACGGTGCAAGGCGGACCTCGCGGTAGCGCAATCTCAGATCGAGGAGTTGGCGCACCACGGCCGCATGTCAGCGCGCCACGGCGGCTCCTCGGCGGAGTAACGCCAGCTCCGATTGACAATCGACGGTGGCTCGCGGCCAGCGTCGGGCCCGAACGTGCTCCGGCAACCCCGCGTCATCGCACTCGACAATCGTGACGCCACTGGTCGAGACAAGCGGCCATCGCCTGCCTCGGATCTAGCTGCGTGTCTTGCACGCCACCATTGTCGCACCTACCCCTGACAATCTCGGGAGGTCGGCCCCGGCGGGTCGTCGGCGGATGCGATGTGTCCCACGTGGAACAGCTGCCAGCCCGGCGAGCAGGGTTGCCTCGACCGCGCCGTCCCGGGGATCCGAAGTCGGCGGTTACCCTCGGTACACCCGCGGGATGATCGATACCGGCCCAGGCGGTTGCGTGTGATCTCCAGGTCGAGTCGCTGGCGACCAGCGCGGTGTCCTCCGGGAGCGCGGCTTCGGGCTGGATTCGGTACCAGTCCCACCTGCGGGTTCTTGCGTTCAACTGCTTTCGTTGGTTCTATGAAGGAACGTGAGGAACAGGGGTTACGAATGCAGGTCCGGACGGTCGTTGCGGGGGCGTGCAGTCGATGGTGACGACTGAGGATGCCCGCTGGCTCGCCGGCTACCTGCGGAAGTTGGTGTCCACCCGCCCCGCGGACTGGGCCGGCACCGACCTGACCCTGTCTCAGCTGATCGCGCTGCACGTCATCAGCGCGCGAGCGCCGATGACGCTGATGGCGCTGTCCGACGCCTTGGGTACCCGGCCACCAGCCACCAGCGCGATGGTCAATCGGCTCGCCAAGGCCGGGCTGGTCCGCCGCACGCCGGACCCCGAGGACCTCCGACGCGTCGTGCTGGCCGTCACCGGTACCGCAGCACAGATGATCGGCAAGATCGACCCGGACACTGCCCGACGTCTGCAGTCGGTCCTGAAGACCATGGGCTCAGCAGCCCAGCGCGTCCTCACCGAGGTCCTCAAGGACACCGCGCGTCGCCTCGCCCGATGAAGTAGGCGCCGTGAACTCGACAGTGACGGATGGATATCCGGACAGATCTGTGCGGCCGGTCGGCGTTCTGGATGGCTAGATAGGTCATCAGAGTCCCGGGGGCGGCGCCGCTGCCCAGGGGCCGGTCAGCTGCACCTGAACGTGCCGCCCCGTATACCGATCGTCATGCGGCGCAGCGCGGCGCGTGGCATTCTTGCGCGGTCACCACGAGGTGGAAGGTGGTGCCACCCGGGCGAAGCAGCGTGCTGCAGGCGGACCGCGAGCCACCCCGATGACATGCGCCCCGTGGACAGCGTCACCCGGTAGCGGCGGTACGGCACTATCACTCCGGTGAGCGCTGCCGCGACTGTTCCTGACAACCTGTTCGACGACCCGGACGCGGAGGCCCGCTGGCGGGCCCGGTTCACCGCGCCGCGAGTCAGCCTGCCGGATTGGGCCCGAGACGCCCCGGACCGTTGCCTTTACACCTCCAACGCCTCGGGCACCTGGGAGGTCTACGCCTGGGACCGCTCCACCGGCACGCATCGGCAGGTCACCGACCGGCCGCATGGCACCCACAGCGCCACCGTGACACCCGACGGTCAGCACGTGTGGTGGTTTGAAGACACTGACGGTGACGAATTCGGCAGCTGGGTGGCTGAGCCGTTCGCCGGGCGGCCCGCCGACGAGCCACCCCAGCCGGCCGTGCCGGGCACCGCGCCCGGGTACCCGGCCGGGCTTGACCTCGGGCTGCGCACCGCAGCGGTCGGCGCCGCCACCGACGAGGGCACCACGGTGTGGATCTCCCGGGACGGCACCGCACAGGTCGTCTACCGCAGCGAGCACGACGCCGGGGTAGGTGCCCTGTCCCGGGACGAGCGGCTGCTCGCGATCGTGCACTCCGAGCACGGCGACTCTCGCCACCCCGCGATCCGGGTGCTCAGCACCGGTGCGGACGCCCCTGGCGAGGTGATTGCCGAGAAGTGGGACGGGCCTGGCAAGGGCTTGGAGGTGCTCGGCTTCGCCCCGCTGGCGGGCGACCCCCGCCTGCTGCTCACCCACGAGCGGCGCGGCCGTCAAGAGCTGCTGATCTGGGACGTCACCGCGAACACCGAGACCGAGATCGCCCTGGACCTGCCCGGCGAGGTGGCCGCCGACTGGTATCCCGACGGTGCCGCGCTGCTCGTCGTTCATGAACACGCGGCGCGCTCAACACTGCACCGCTACCAGCTGGCCACCGGTGAGCTGACCGCATTGGACGTTCCCGCCGGGACCATCAGCGGTGCCGCGGTCCGACCGGACGGCACCGTCGAGTACGCGTGGTCCTGCGCCGCGGCGCCGCCCACCATCCAGGCACTGGACGCAGACGGCACCCACCGCGCCCTGCTGGCGCCCCACGGTGATCCAACACAGGGGTTGCCGGCGCCCGGCTCGCAGCCTTTGACCGACCAGTTCGTCCCAACCCCCTACGGCACGGTGCATGCCCTGGTAGCCAGGCCGGCCGACGCCCCCGCAGGGCCGCTGCTCACCGTGTTCGCGCTGCACGGCGGCCCGCATGCAGCCGATGAGGACCGATTCTCGGCGAGCCGAGCGCTCTGGCTCGACGCGGGCTTCGCCGTCGTGCACGTCAACTACCGCGGCTCGACCGGCTACGGCTCGACCTGGCGCGACGCCATCGAGGGCCGACCGGGGCTGACCGAACTGGCCGACGTCGCGGCCGTGCACGAATGGGCAGTGTCCAGCGGGTTCGCCGACCCGCAGGGGTGCGTCGTCGAAGGTTGGTCCTGGGGCGGCTACCTGGCCCTGCTCGCGTTGGGGACCCAGCCGCAACGCTGGGCTGCCGGCGTCGCCGGGATCCCGGTCGCCGACTACGCCGCCGCCTACGCCGATGAGATGGAGCCGCTGCGAGCCTTTGACCGTGCGCTGTTCGGCGGCTCTCCCGAGGAGCTGCCCGATCTCTACCGGGAATCATCTCCGATCAGCTACGCGACCGACCTGCGCGCACCGGTGCTGCTGCTGGCCGGGGACAACGATCCGCGCTGCCCGATCCGCCAGATCGACAACTACCTCATTCGGCTCGCTGAGCTGGGCAAACCGTACCGGAGTTACCGATACGACGCGGGTCACGGGTCATTGGTGGTAGCCGAGAACCTCCGGCAGGCCGCCGTCGAGGTCGCGTTCGTCCGCGAGGTGCTGCGCGAAAGTTGATCGTCCGTCAACATGGGGGTAACGACAACAGCGGAAGCTGAGCCCGGAGGTGGTCACCATGGCCTTGTGGCGGCTACACGTCGACGTGGCTGATCAACCCGGTCGGCTGGGCGCGCTCGCCGCGGCCGTCGGCGGGTGCGGGGCCAACATCGTCTCCCTGCACGTGGTCGGCGAACCAGCCGAAGACGGCGCGGTGACCGACGAGCTCCTCGTCAGGCTGCCACCGAAGCTCGCAGCACCGGCGCTGGTTGAAGCCGTCGAGTCAGCAGGGTTCCCCGTGACGGTGGTCGTGCAGGCCGACGCCCAAGCGCTGGCCGACCCGGTGACCGCCGCGCTTGCGCTGGCGCACTGCGTAGCGGTCGATCCCGGCAGCGCCGCCCGGGCGGTAGCGACCATGCTGCGAGCGGAGCTGGCCGAGGCTGGTGCGCCACCAACCGCCCACCAGGCCGCTCACCAGGCTGACGTCGGCGTCGGAGCGACGCGGGCGCGGCTGCGTCGCGGCTGGCCGTTCACCGCCACCGAGATCTCCCAGGCCGCGGCGCTGCTCGAGCTCGCCGGGGCTTCCGACGGAGACCGCGCATCGACGGAACTCGCGGCACAACGAGTCAGCGTGCAGCTCACCGACGGGGCCGAGGTGGTACTGCGGGCCGCGACGGCGGCCGACGCGCCGCTGGTCGCCGCGCTGCACGCGCGCTGCTCCCCGCACACCCGAGCGTTGCGTTCGCTGTCCACCAGGCCGGTGTTGACTGCGGCTGTGTTGCAGCAACTGATTGGTGCCGACGGCTCCACCAGCGTGCTCGCGGTGACCACCGATGGTGGCGCCGCGATCGGGCTGGCGAATCTGGTGCGCACCGGACCCGGCACGGCCGAGGTCGCACTGGTGGTGGAGGACCTCTGGCAGGGCCGCGGGGTAGGAACCGCGCTGGCCCGCAAGCTGGTGGAGCTGGCCCGAACCGATCAGCTCACCGAGTTCACCGCGATGTCCCGAGCGGGCAACGGCGCGCTGACCCGGGTGTTGCGCCGCGCCGGGTTGCGCCCGCGCGGCCGGTTGGAGGGCGGCGCGCTGTGCGTCCGGGCTGCGCTGTACCCGGAGGAACCCAGCCCGAGCGCACCGACCGAGATCAGCCTGGCCTAGCCGAGTGCTGGTGATGCCCGATCGTCCAACCTCGGGATCCTCCCTAGCGGCTGAACCCCGGGCAGTTCCGGTAGGCCCGACCGGAGGGCAGACCGCAGCCCGGTGACCTGGTTGATCGGGAATCCGGACGCTGCGACTGCACCCTCGATCCGTGCCCCCTCGCTGAGTAGAACGATCACTTCGCCAGTGGTGCAAAGGCGGCAGGGGAACCCTGACCAGCGTGGCGGTAACGGCAGACCGAGTGCACCGGGCAACCGTCAGTCCCGCGTGGCTTCAAGCACACCAGCCGTGGGGTTGGAGATGCGAGGTTCGAGCCCTCGCCTGGCGGCGATCAGCGCAGTGCAAGTCGATCGGAGGGCCTAAAACAGCCGGGTCGGGACCGTAAACGTCCCCTGTCGTCCTTGCACCGCAGTTGTGGCTTGGCCCACAGTAGGCTTTGCCCGGACTCGTACCAAACGTTCTTGCCATTGCACTTTGGGTAGTCCTCAAGGTGCTGCGTGATGGCCTGCGCCTCTGCGGGCGTGGCGTCCCGCCTGATCTTGCCATTCTGGATCGAGGGCATACCCATTTGTCGCGGCAGCCGTCCCACCGGTTACATGTTCTTCTGACGCTCGCCGGGGGAATGTGCGGTCGGGTATATCGAACCGCATAGCACCGTCCACAATATTCACGGCCCGGCACGTTGTCGTCGCCTTCGACGAGCTACCGATGGCCTAGCGCGTTGCCTGCACGGTATTTTTGCGCGTCCCCGGCGCGGTGATCCAGCGCGAATTGCACCACCTGCTGCCCGATCGTGCGCAGCGTGCGGTCGACCGCGGGATCGGAGGCGACGCCGTGGTCGTCGAAGCCCACCTCCGCGGAGTTCAGCGCCGCGCCCAGCGGTGTCGGCCATCCGCGTAGCGCGTGCACGATCGATCGCAGCGCGGTCAGCGTGGTCACCGTCGCCTGCCAGCCCAGCGCCATCGCGACGCAGCCGACCGCGCGCCCGTCGAGGTAGGGGCGGGGATCCGCGCGCAGGTCCTCGACGTAGTCCAGCGCGTTTTTCACCAACCCGGAGACGGTGCCGTGATAGCCCGGCGAAACCAGCACCACCCCGTCGGCCTCCCGCAACGCCTGCACCAGCCGGTGCGCCACCGCACTGCGCTCAAGCACCGCCGGGTCGTAAAACGGCAGGATCAACTCCGTGCCGGTGATCGCGACGGTGTCCGCACCGGCGGCCCGGGCGCCGTGGAGAACCACGCTCAGGGCTCGCTCGGACTGTGAGTCCTCGCGCATCGAACCACCGATGCCGACCACGGTGAGGCCCATCCCATGGACCCTACGGCGAGGCGCCCGCTGCTGAGTGCGCGAGGGCCCGGCACCCCCAGTGTGCCGGGCCCTCGACTATCCCCTCGGTCAGGCGCGTGGCTCCTCGGTCAGGCCTTGGCCTGCGCGGCGGACCGCGCCGGGTTGGCTTGCTTGGCAGCCTTGGGATCCCGTTCGGACTGCTTGGCGCGCACGCCCTGCTCGATCCGGTCGCC
>QHBY01000413.1 GCA_003244245.1 Pseudonocardiales bacterium | reverse complement strand
ACGCAACGCTTCGTAACGCCGAGGCAACGACTCCACCAAGACCGACATAGCACGAACCGTACTGTCGCGCAGCCGAAACAGGGGTTATTTCATCGCGAGCTCTAATTGTTCGAGCAGTTGGAGATCGTCGCCGCAATGCCGAAGGAACGTATCCAGGCCCGTACAAGGTGGTCGCTAGCGGCCTTGGTGGCGCTGTATGGGCTGGACGGGTTGTAGGCAGTGTCGACGGTGAACTTTACGACGCTGTCGAGTGGGAGATCCCCGTATACCTCGTCTGTACTGACATGGTGCAATCTCACTCGATGCCGACGGACCGCTTCCAATAGAGTGAACGTGCCGAAAACATTCGAATGAATGAATGCATCCGGATTGCGTAGCGAGGTATCGTTGTGAGATTCGGCCGCAAAATGGACTACAACGTCAGTGGCCGCTACCAGCGCGTCGACGAGAACAGTGTCAGCGATGTCGCCTTTAATGAATTCGACGCTCCCTCTCGTAATCATGTCTTCGATACCATTCGGTTCGCCGGTGTGACGAAGTGCGTCCAGCACAATCACCCGATGATGCGGAAATTTCTGTTTGGTGAGCCGCACGAAGTTCAAGCCGATGAAGCCCGCTCCGCCGGTAACAAGAACACGCATGATTGTTTCTCCGCTCAGCCGTTCAGAGCCCTGTCCAATATGGCAATTTGGGCTTCGAAAAACTCCCGGGCCACGGGCGTTTCGGCTTCGAAGCGGTCGAAAGCGTGGTAGGCGCCGGGGACCAGCTCAAGTGTGCACGCCACACCGGCCTCCCTCAGGCGGTGGGCGTAGGTCACATCCTCGTCGTGAAATAGGTCATTGGTGCCCACTCCGATCCAGGCCGGCGGTAGGTCGGTGAGGTCCTCGTGGCGAGCCGGAACAGCCAGCGACGGTATGGTGGCGTCGACTGCGGAAGCACCGAGATAGCATTGCCAGCCGAATCGGTTGCTGGCCTGACTCCATATCCGCAGCCGGCGGCGGTTGATATCGGTGCGGGCGCTGCTGCGGTCGTCGAGCATAGGATAGACGAGCAGTTGCAGCACCGGAGGAGTCAGCTCGCCACGTTCTCGGGTGAGCAGCGCGAGGGCGGCAGCCAGTCCGCCACCGGCACTACCACCGCCGATCGCGATGCGATCGGCGGTGACGTAGGGAAGTTCGGCCAGCCAGCGCAGGCCAGTGTAGCAGTCCTCGAGCGGGGCAGGGTATGGGTGCTCAGGTGCAAGGCGATAGTCGACGGAGACGACGACGATCTTCAGTCTGTCGGCGATCGTCCGGCACAGCGGGTCGTCCTCGGTGGTGAGGTTCAAAACCAATCCGCCGCCGTGCAACCACAGCAATGCTGGCCGTCTGTCCCCGGTGGCAGGGCGGAACACTCTCACTGGGACCTCCGGCCCGGCCACCGTGATAACGGAGTTCGTCCGCGGATCCGGTTTTTGTAATCCGGTGAGCCAGCGCATCAACCGCAATCGCCGAGGGCCGACCAGCGAGCTGGGGAGATATGGCGCGAAGCGCAGGTCGGGGTGGAAGTCAGTCCTTGTCATTTGTGCGAACTCCGTAACGGGCCGTGCGGCTCAGTGTTGGTCAGCCGGGCGGTAGGCGGGCCTGTGCGGTGACGACCAGACTGGCGGTAGGGGGCCTCAGTGCAGGATCGCCTTCAGCGCGAAGGTGGCCAGCGCTGTCACCACCGCGAACGCGATGCTGCCGAGAGCCCACGCCCAGCCCTCGCGGCGCCAAGGCCGGCCATGGTCGAGCGAGAACTTCCCCGCCCCGGTGAACGCCACCACCGCACCGACCACGGCGAACGTAATCGGCGACTCCGCACCGGGTTCCGAGCCATTGCCGAAAAACCCGATGCTCCACAGGGTCTCGGTAGCGTGAATCATCACGCCGAGCACCGCGGCCGCTGCGAGCGGCGTGAAAAGCCCGAGCAGCAACAGCAGTCCGCCGCCGAGCTCGGTCAACCCCGTCACCATCGCGAAAAACGTGCCGGGGTGGTACCCCATGGACTCCAAACCGTGCGACATAGCGGCCAAACCGGCTCCCTGGAACCAGCCGAACAGCTTCTGGGTGCCAGAGACGGCGAGGAACCCGCCGAACACCACCCGCAACAGCAGCAGGCCCACATCGGCCGGGTGCGTCGCGGGTGTGGTCGTCGTGGCGTCTGCCATGGTCAAACCTTCCTCATCGTTCAAACCTTCCTCATCGGTCGGGTGCTCATCGTGGCCCCGCCAGGACGTCCGGCGGGATGTCCTCCCGGCAGGCGCACCGAACTCGCTCACCCGGCTCCCATCGCCCGGCCGTCAGGACGTGCGGTCCGGTGATCATCGGTGCCGAAGGAGGATTGCGACTTACACCGCGCGAACCGTATGGTGCCGTCGGCAATTCGGCCATGGCGCAGGATGTACACGTCGTGGGCATAGCTCATACCCAGCCGCCACGGCCGTCGCGAGCCTGCGGTAGGGAACTGATCCACCGCTCGCAGTACATAACCCGCCTGGAGATCCAGCAGCGGCGCCGGCGTGACCGCAGGCTCAGGCCACGGTGTGCAACTGTCGTAGTTGTGCTTATCCATGTACTTCAGGAGGCGACAGACGAATTCGGCAACCAGATCGGCCTTCAGCGTCCAAGACGCGTTCGTGTATCCGATCGTGAACGCCAGGTTGGGGATGCCACCGAGCATCGTGCCCTTGTAGGCCATGGTTTCCGACAGTTTGATCGGCTTTTCGTCGACCGCGAGCCGAATCCCGCCGAACGCAAGCAGATCCAGGCCCGTGGCGGTCACCACGATGTCGGCGGTGAGCTCGGCGCCGGACTCCAGCCGCAGCCCGTCCTGGGCGAACCGCTCGATCCGGTCGGTCACCACCTCCACGCGACCCTGCCGGATGGACCGGAACAGGTCACCGTCGGGCGCCAGGCACAGTCGCTGGTCCCAGGGCCCGTAGGTGGGTTTGAAGTGGGTGTCGACGTCGTAGCCGTCCGGCAGCTCCTCGATGGCCTGGCTGCGGATGAGCTTGCGCATCATCGTCGGGCAGCGCCGGCTGAGCTGGTAGATGAGGGTGTCGATCAGCAGGTTCTTCCAGCGGGTGATCTGGTAGGCGCGGCGCGGTCCCAGCAGTGCCCGCAGCCGATTGGCGATGGCATCCTCGGCAGGCGCGGGCACGATGTAGGTCGGTGACCGCTGGAGCATCGTCACCCGGGACGCCGATTCAGCCAGGGCCGGAACTAGAGTCACGGCGGTTGCGCCGCTACCGATCACCACCACGTGCTTGCCGGCGTAATCCAGGTCCTCTGGCCAGTGCTGCGGGTGCACGACCTTGCCGCGGAATTCTTCGATACCCGTGAATTCCGGTGTGTAACCTCGATCGTAGCGGTAATAGCCGCTGCAGACGTATAGGAAATTGCAGGTGAGCTCCGAAGTGCTGCCATCGTGCTCGGCCAGCACGGTCCACCCGGCCGCCGCGCTCGACCAGTCGGCAGCAGTCACCCGGTGTCCGAAGCGGATTTGCCGATGGATACCAGTCTCGGTAGCCGTGTCACGGACGTACCGCAGGATCGACGGGCCGTTGGCGATAGACTTGGCGTCGGTCCACGGGCGAAAACGGTAACCGAGGGTGTACATGTCGGAGTCCGAGCGCACCCCGGGATAGCGGAACAGATCCCAGGTGCCGCCGATTGCGGTACGCGCCTCGAGGATTGCGAAGGTGCGCATCGGAAAGGCGCTCTGCAGGTGCCGGACCGCCCCAATGCCCGAAAGGCCCGCTCCCACGATCAGAACGTCAAAATGCTCGATCACCGTTCGGTTCCTCTCGTGTGGGACTCCGTGACTTAGCGACATGGATGGTATTGACGAGGTTCTTCGACATTGCCGATCAAATCAAGTAGGCGGCCGTCAGGACTTCGAAAAATCCAACTCAGCAGAACGTGAACTCGGGTGCCGCAACGGCAGCGTAGCACTTTTGACAGTCCGTTGACAGAAAATTCGCCCAAACATGTCGGTTCTGCCTACTGGTTGAACAAGCCTGACACGCGGAGTTGCGCCCGGACGCTGCGGAGACGGTGAGTGCGGGACGCGATTTTACGTTCGTCTGATCAAATTTTTCACCGTGTTGACGGTAGCCCACTTGACTTGGCTGAGGATTCCGAACAGGCTTATCGATGGCCCGTCAAGGTCCCGTAACCTGTTTCGGTGACGCCCACGACGTCCGAAATCGAGATATCAGACGAAATGCTCACGCGTGGAAGGATTTTTCGATGAACACCACGTTAATAGTGGCAAAGATGCAACCCGAATCCTCAAATGCCGTGGCCAAATTGTTCGGCGATTTCGATCGGACGGATATGCCGCACATCATGGGCACTCGGCGGCGCCAGCTCTTCTACTACCGGGGCCTGTATTTCCACCTCCAAGACTTCGAGGGCGAGCACGGCGGCGAGGCCATCGAGGAGCACCGCACGCATCCGCTGTTCGTGGGGATCAGCCGCGACCTGCGCGCGTACATCGATCCATACGACCCGAACTGGAAGCGCCCGACCGACGCGATGGCCACGCGGTTCTACGAGTGGGAGGCAGGCGAATGACCACACATCGCCGCCGAGCGGCGATCACCGGCATGGGTGTGATGGCGCCGGGCGGCGTCGGTGTGAAGGAATTCTGGTCCTTGCTGACTGAAGGCCGCACGGCCACGAGGAAGGTCACGTCCTTTGATCCGTCCCCGTTCCGCTCCCAGGTCGCGGCGGAAATCGACTTCGATCCTGAGGCCAACGGGCTTGGCCCGCAGGAGATCCGGCGGATGGACCGGGCAGCGCAGCTCGCGATCGTCGCCACCAGAGATGCGGTCGTCGATGCCGGATTGGAGGTGATCGAAGCCGGGGCTCACCGCGTCGGCGTGAGCATCGGCAGCGCGGTCGGCGCGACGATCGGTCTCGAACAGGAGTACCGGGTGGTCAGCGACGACGGCCGGCTCTCGCTAGTCGACCACGAATACGCGGCCGGGCACATCTACAACCATTTCATCCCGAGTTCGTTCGCGGCTGAGGTTGCCTTGCTGGTAGGCGCCGAGGGCCCGGTCACCATGGTGTCCACCGGGTGCACCTCGGGGCTGGACGCGGTGGGTCACGCCGTTGACCTGATTCGCGAGGGATCGGTCGACGTGGTGATCGCAGGCGCCACGGAAGCCCCGATTTCGCCGATCTCAGCGGCGTCCTTCGACGCCATCCGGGCGACCACGCCGCGCAACGATGATCCGGAGCACGCCTCCCGCCCGTTCGACCGGACCCGTAACGGTTTCGTGCTGGGCGAGGGCGCCGCGATGTTCGTCGTGGAGGAACTCGACCGGGCCAGGCGGCGCGGGGCGCATGTCTACGCGGAGATCGCCGGTTTCGCCGGATGCTGCAACGCGTTTCACATGACCGGCCTGCGGCCGGACGGGCGGGAGATGGCCGAGGCGATCCGCGTTGCCCTGGCGGAAGCCGAAATGGACCCCACCGAGATCGACTACATCAACGCGCACGGTTCCGGCACGAAGCAGAACGATCGGCATGAGACCGCCGCCTTCAAACGCAGCCTCGGCGAGCATGCCTACAGGGTGCCGGTGAGTTCGATCAAATCCATGGTCGGGCATTCGCTCGGCGCCATCGGAGCCATTGAGATCGCGGCGTGCGCACTGGCCATTGAGCACGGCATCGTGCCTCCTACCGCCAATCTGCACGAACCCGATCCAGAGTGCGACCTGGACTACGTCCCCCTGGTAGCACGAGAGTGGGAAACCGATGTCGTGCTGAGCGTCGGCAGCGGGTTCGGCGGGTTTCAAAGTGCCATGCTGCTCGCCCGGTCCGAGCGGAGCTGAGGATGAGTGTAGCCACCGTGGTGACCGGGCTAGGAGTCGTTGCGCCCAACGGCCTAGGTGTGGCGGACTACTGGTCGGCCACTCGGCATGGGGACAGCGGGATCGGGCCCATCACCCGGTTCGACGCGCGCCAGTACCCGGGCAGTCTCGCTGGTGAGATCTCCGACTTCCGAGCCCGGGATCATCTGTCCAGCAAGCTGATCACCCAGACGGACCGTACGACGCAGTTCGCGCTGGCCGCCACCGAATGGGCGCTGAGCGATGCGGCCGTCGATACCGCGACCCGACCGAAGTTCGACATGGGGGTGGTCACGGCGGCCTGCGCCGGTGGCTTCGATTTCGGGTTCCGTGAGCTGGAGAAGATGTGGAGCCACGGGCCTGCGTATGTGAGCGCCTACCAGTCCATTGCGTGGTTCTACGCTGTCAACACGGGTCAGATCTCGATCCGACACGGCATGTGCGGTCCGAGCGGGGTGCTGGTCAGCGAGCACGCCGGCGGGCTCGACGCGATCGCGCAGGCCCGGCGGCAGATCCGGAAGGGCACCGGGTTGATCGTCACCGGTGGCATGGGCGGTGCGCTCAGCTCGTGGGGCTGGGTCGCTCAGTGGTCGGGTGGCCGGTTGTCCGAGGTCGCCGACGCATACCGGGCCTACCTTCCCTTCGATTCCTCAGCCTCGGGATATGTGCCGGGCGAAGGCGGTGCGATGCTAATCTTGGAGAACGCCGACATCGCCCGGGAACGTTCCGCGCCCAGGATATACGGTGAAATTGCTGGCTACGCGGCAACATTCGATCCTCGGCCGGGAACCGGGCGCGAACCCGGCCTGCGCCGGGCCATCGAACTCGCGCTCGCCGATGCCGGGCTGACCGCCGACGATATCGACGTGGTGTTCGCGGACGCCGCCGGTTCGCCGTCGCTCGACCGGCTCGAGGCCGATGCGATCATCGCGGTGTTCGGTCCGGGGGGAGTTCCCGTCACCGCCCCGAAAACCATGACCGGCCGGTTGTACTCCGGGAGCGGTCCCTTGGACGTCGCGACGGCACTACTGTCCATCGAGGATGGTGTCATTCCGCCCACTGTGAATGTCCGTGCCGCGCCGGAATACCAGGTCGATCTCGTCACCGGTTCGGCGCGCGCCGCCGAGCTGTCGGCCGCGCTCGTGCTCGGCCGAGGGCGAGGTGGTTTCAACGCCGCCATGGTCCTGCGCAGCGCACCTGAGAAAGGAGAAAAGGGTGATCACCAAACGGCTGACCATCAATCAGTTGCGTACGATCCTGCGTGAATCGGCTGGTGAGCTCGAGGGCGTCGACCTGGACGGCGACATCGAGGACGCCGAGTTCGACGATCTCGGCTACGACTCGATTTGCCTGCTGGAAGCGGGTGGCCGCATCGAGCGGGACTGCGGGGTCAAACTTGACGACGACCTCATCACCTCGGTCAAGACACCGCGTGCACTACTTGACGCGGTCAACGAGCGACTGGCGAGCGGGGTCTGATCGTGGGTGACTGGAAGGTATGCCCGGTCTGCCGCGATCTCGTCTACGCCAAACGGCTCGCCCGCAACCTCGGGGTGTGCCCGGAATGCGGGGCGCATCAACTTCTTCCGGCGGACGACCGGGTCAGACAATTACTCGACGAGGGATCGATCGGGGTCATCGATTGGCCGTCGGTGGATACCGATCCGCTGAATTTCGTGGACACCATGCCGTATCGAGACCGACTGGCCGCCGCTCGCCGTTCGACCGGGCTGGCCGAGGCTGTGGTGCTGGCCCGGGGGACGGTGCTGGGAAATCCAGTCGTCACTGCGGTGATGGATTTCCGCTTCCTCGGCGGAAGCCTCGGCAGCGCAGTCGGATCGGCGATCGATCACGCCGCCGAGATCGCCCAGGACGAGGACACGCCCATGCTGCTCGTCACCGCTTCGGGCGGGGCGAGGATGCAGGAGGGCGTGCTGTCCCTCCTGCAGATGGCCAAGACCAGCCTGGCACTCAGGAGGCTGGACGATGCCGGCGTACTTACGGTATCGGTGATCACGGATCCGACCTACGGCGGCGTGGCAGCCTCCTTTGCCACGCTGTGCGACGTGATCATCGCCGAACCCAAGGCGCGGATGGGATTTGCGGGACCAAGGGTGATCGAGCAGACCATCCGACAAAGCCTGCCCCCCGGCTTCCAGAAAGCGGAGTTCCTGCTGGAGCACGGGCTGATCGATGCGATCCGGCCGCGCGGGGCGTTGCGCGCCACGGTAGCCAGGTTACTGTCCGTCGGCCGACCGGCCCGGCCGGGAACCATACACGCGCCGCATGCTTCCGTCGGCCTCGTGCGCGATCCCGGCTTGCTGCCCGAGCGTCCGGTGTGGGCGGTCGTCGGCCTGGCCCGGCACCTGGACCGGCCTACCACGATCGACTACCTCGACCACGCGTTCGACGATTTCGAGGAGTTGCACGGCGATCGACTCGGCGGAGACTGTACGGCGATCGTCGGTGGCACGGCGCGCATCGGAGGCGTACCGGTCATGGTGATCGGCACCCAAAAGGGGCACAGCGCAACCGAACTTGCCGCGCATAACTACGGAATGCCCAGCCCGAGCGGTTACCGCAAGGCAGCCAGGTTGATGCGGCTGGCCGAGAAACTGGGCCTGCCTGTTATCACGCTCGTCGACACGCCCGGCGCCTATCCGGGCGTTGCGGCTGAGGAGCAGGGGCAGGCGATAGCGGTCGCGGAGAACATCCGGTTGATGGCGGGCCTGTCGGTGCCCATTGTCGCGGTGATCACCGGCGAGGGCGGCAGCGGTGGCGCGCTGGCGCTAGCCGTCGGGGATCGAGTGCTTGCTTGTTCCAACGCGGTGTACTCGGTGATCAGCCCGGAAGGTTGCGCGGCGATTCTGTGGAAGGACCGCGCGATGGCGCCGACGGCGGCCGAGGCGCTCCGAATGGCCGCCCGCGACTTGCTGCGGCTCGGCATCGTCGACGGCGTCCTGCCGGAGCCGGCCGAGGGAGCGCACACCGACCACCTGGAAGCGGCACAACGACTTCGGGACGCGGTCGTGACCTGCGTTCGCGAACTATCCGGACTGACCAGACGCGAATTAGTGGAGGCCAGACAGCGGCGATTCCGCTCCTTCGGAGCGGACGCCAATACGGCGTTTGAGCTGCTGCGAGCGGGGGAGAAATGACGTTGACAGCTGAGCCGACGACTCAGACGGCAGTGCTGGCCGAGGTATGCCGACACACGACGCGACTGCTGTCCGACATGGACGCCCCACCGCGATCGCTGCACGTTCGGGTCGGCATGGTGGCCGTCGACATTGAATGGTCCGAGTCGCAGCAGACCGGAACGCATCAGCAACCACCGCGCTCCGAGCGCGCGGAGGCGGCGATCCCGGCACCGGACGATACAGCGGGCACGGCGCTGCGGCCGGTGCTCACCGCGCAGGCGGTCGGGGTCTTCCACCGCCGCCCGGAACCCGGCGCGGATCCGTTCGTCGTCGAAGGCGACGTCGTCGCAGCGGGCCAGCAGGTCGGGATCATCGAGGTGATGAAGCTGATGCTCCCGGTGGTAGCCGAGCAAACCGGGCGGATCGTCGAGGTGCTCAAGGGTGACGGCGAACCGGTCCACTACGGCGAGCCACTGTTCGCCCTTGCCGAAGCGGAGTGACGGGCGATGTTCAGCAAGGTGTTGATCGCCAATCGGGGCGAGATCGCACTGCGGGTACTGCGCACCTGCCAGGAGATGGGCATTGCCACGGTGGCCGTCTGTTCCACCGAGGACCGAAATTCCGCGGTGGTCGAGTTCGCCGACGAGGTGGTGCAGATCGGACCCGCTCCAGCCCGGCGGAGCTACCTGCACATCCCGGCACTGACGGAGGCGGCGTTGCAAACCGGTGCCGACGCCGTGCACCCGGGCTACGGATTTCTTTCTGAGGACGGTGATTTCGCCGAGGTGTGTGAGAGCTCCGGGCTCGTCTTCGTCGGGCCGCCGTCCGACGTTATCCGGTCGCTGGGCAACAAATCTTCGGCGCGAGCGCTGATGTCGGCGGCCGGGCTGCCGCTGCTGCCCGGCGGCGTCGAGCCGACACAGGACGCGCGTGAGGCGCAGCGGATCGCGGACCGGATCGGCTATCCGGTGATCATCAAGGCGGTCGCGGGCGGCGGGGGCCGGGGCATGAGCGTCGTGCGGGAACACACGGACTTCGCCAGGACCTACCAAGAGACCAGTGATACGGCGCAGGCCCTGTTCGGCGATGGCCGCGTGTACGTGGAGCGGTATCTGACCCACTCTCGGCACGTCGAGATCCAGATCTTCGCTGACCGGTATGGGAATGTGGTTAATCTCGGTGCCCGGGACTGCACGGTGCAGCGTCGCCACCAGAAGCTGGTCGAGGAATCGCCACCGCCCTCGTTGCCCTCGGAGCTGGTCGACCGTATGGGCGAGGTTGCGGTAGCGGGCGCCCGTGCGGCCGGCTATCGCGGCGCGGGAACATTCGAATTTCTGGTGGACGACGCGGCGAACTTCTATTTCATGGAGGTCAACTGCCGTATCCAGGTCGAACATCCGGTGACCGAATTGGTCACCGGCCTGGATCTGGTGCGCGAGCAATTGCTGGTCGCCGCCGGAGAGCCCCTGTCGCTGTGCCAGGAGGATGCAGTACCCCGGGGCGTTGCGATCGAATGCCGCATCAATGTCGAAGATCCCGACCGCGACTTCCTGCCGACCCCGGGGCGGCTGGTGGAATTCCGGCCGCCCGGCGGGCCGTTCGTGCGGGTGGATACGCATGGCTACGCTGGGTATGAGATGCCGGCGACCTATGACTCGCTGCTGGCCAAACTCGTGGTCTGGGCGCCGACGAGGACCGAGGCGCTGATCCGGATGGATCGCGCACTGGCCGAATTCCGGATCAGAGGTCCCGGAGTGCGCACGACCGCGTCGTTCCTGCGTGAGGTTATCGGACATCCGTTGTTCCGCGACGCGAAGCACAGTACCGACCTCGTCGATCGGATCCTCCGCGAGCGGAACGAGGCCACAGACAAATCTCCCGAAATCGGCGTGCAGCGGCATCGCCGATCCACCAGCCAGCAGAGAGCCTCCTGACGAAAGGAAGGCAGAATGTCAGAACGCAGCCAGCGGTTCGCGCTTGTCACCGGCGCGACCAGTGGAATCGGTCATGCGATCGCACGGGCGCTCGCGAGCAAGGGCGACAAGGTTTACATCTGCGCACGTAATGCCGACAATGTCGCGTTGACCGTCAAGCAGCTCCAAAAAGATGGCTTGGACGTGGACGGCAGCGCATGCGATGTCCGGTTGCCGGAAAGCATCGCGGGATTCATCGACGCGGCGGTCGAACGACACGGGCCAGTGGACATACTGGTGAACAACGTGGGGCGCAGTGGCGGTGGAGTCACGGCGGAAATCGGCGATGAATTGTGGTTCGACGTCATGAATACCAATTTGAACAGCGTCTTCCTCATGACTCGCGCCGTGCTCACGACAGGTGGAATGCTTGAGCGGTCTTGGGGCCGGATCATCAATATCGCGTCTACCGCGGGTAAACAGGGTGTGGTGTTCGGTGCCCCATATTCGGCGTCGAAGCACGGCGTAGTGGGTTTCACCAAGGCACTAGGAAATGAACTCGGCACGAGCGGGATCACCGTGAACGCGGTGTGCCCTGGCTATGTGGAAACACCTATGGCGCAGGCGATCCGGCAGCGCTACGCGAGCTTCTACGAGACGACGGAGGACGAGATTCTGGGCCGGTTCAACGCCAAGATCCCGCTCGGGCGTTACTCCACCCCGGATGAGGTTGCCGGTCTGGTCGGCTACCTCGCATCCGATACGGCTGCGTCGATCACCGCGCAGGCGATCAATGTCTGCGGTGGGCTCGGCAACTTCTGAGTGTTGGCACCGTTTCCAGCGAGAGACGAAGGAGAACCAATGTCGGGCAAAAACCGCGTCGTGGAGCACAAGACGACGATTCTGGCGCCGGCCGAGGCGGCCTACCACATCATCGCGAACGTGACCGACTGGCCCCGGATCTTCCCGCCGACTGTGCACGTCGAATACGTCGAGCAGAACGAGAACGAGGAACGCATCCAAATCTGGGCGACCGCCAACGGTGAGGCGAAGACCTGGACCTCCCGCCGGGTGCTGCGGCCCAGGGAACTGCGCGTGGACTTCCGTCAGGAGAAGTCCCAGTCGCCGGTGGCCGCCATGGGCGGAGCGTGGGTGATCGAACCGATCTCCGAGGCCCGATCGCTGGTGCGACTGCTGCACGACTACCGCGCCGAGAACGACGATCCGGAGAAGCTGAGCTGGCTGGACAAGGCGGTGGACCGCAACAGCAAGGCGGAACTGGCCGCGTTGAAGCTCAATGCCGAACTCGCTGCCGGCGCGGCCGATCCGGTGCTGACGTTCGAGGACACCGTGCGGATCGACGGCCGGGTCGCCGATGTCTTCGATTTCATCAACGAGTGCCAACTCTGGGCGGAGCGGTTGCCGCACGTGGCCAAGGTCGTGCTGACCGAGGACAACCCAGGCCTTCAGCTGCTGGAAATGGACACCAGGACCAAGGACGGCTCGACACACAGCACGAAGTCGGTGCGAGTGTGCTTTCCGCACACCAGGATCGCCTACAAGCAGATCGAGGTGCCGCTGCTGATGTCCGTTCACATCGGACAGTGGATCTTCGTGGCCGGGCCGGACGGGGTCGACGCCACGTCCCGGCACACCGTGGTGATCAACGAGGCGAACGTTACGAAGCTCCTCGGCGACACGGCAGTCATGGCGGATGCCAAGAAGTTCGTGCGTGAAGCATTGGGCACCAACAGCCTGACCACGCTCGAGCACGCCAAGAAGTACGCGGAGACCGGGAACTAAGCGGGCGATCATGACTATGGCACATGAGGAGACCGAGGTCGTCGTGGTCGGGGCCGGACCGGTTGGCCTGATGCTGGCCGGTGAACTGCGGCTCGGCGGGGCTCAGGTCACCGTGCTGGAACGGTTGGCCGAGCCTATGCGCGAATCTCGTGCCTCCCAGCTCAACGCGCGCACCATGGAGATCTTCGACCAGCGGGGTTTGCTGGACCGGCTCGGCACCGTGCGGGCTGAGCCGTCCGGACATTTCGGCGGAATCCCCCTGCCGGTCATCGATATCGGCAGCGCGTATGCAGGCTATTGGAAGGTGCCGCAACCCCGCACCGAGGCGATGCTGGGCGCGTGGGCGGCTGAACTCGGCGCCGATATTCAGTGGGACCGCGAACTGCGCGGCCTGACTCAGACGAGCGAACATGTCGAGGCCGAAGTCACGGGTCCTCGCGGTAGCACGCGGTTGCGCGCTCGCTATCTGGTCGGCTGTGACGGCGAGGGCAGTCTCGTGCGTCGGCTGGCCGGCATCGAGTTCACAGGTCATGACGCGCGGCGAGAATTGATTCGCGCGGACGTGACCGGTATCGACATCCAGCCCCGGCGATTCCAGCGGTTCCCGCGCGGCCTGGCAATCGCGGGCCGGTCGGGTGCGGATGTGACGCGAGTGATGCTTCATGAGTTCGGCAGCCGGGCCGTCGAACGAACCGCGCCACCGACCTACGCCGAGGTGGTGCGATCCTGGGCCCGAGTCACCGGTGAGGACATCATCGGCGGTACGCCGATCTGGATAGACGTGTTCGGTGATGTCAACCGGCAGGCCGTGCAGTACCGGTCGGACCGGGTGCTGCTGGCGGGGGACGCGGCACATGCGCAGCTGCCCGCCAGTGGTCAGGCACTGAATCTCGGTGTTCAGGATGCCGCCAATCTCGGCTGGAAGCTGGCCGCACAGGTGCGTGGCTGGGCAGCGCCGGGCCTGCTGGACAGCTACCACGCCGAGCGGCATCCGATCGGTGCGGAAGTACTGACCACCGTGGCCGCGCAGGCCGATCTGCTGCTCGGTAACTCGGACTCCGCGGCGGTGCGCTCGGTATTCGCCGACCTGATACGCCTCGACGGCACGCGTCGGTACCTTGCGGAGACGTTGGGCGGTTTGAACGTTCGCTACGACGTCGGGCCGGGGGACCATCCGCTGCTCGGCGCCCGGCTCCCGCATGGCGATGTGTTGACCGGCGGCAACCGGACCACCACCGGCGAACTGCTGCGGCCGGCCCGCGGGGTCCTGCTGGACCTCGCCAAAGACGCCGACGGGCACGACCGGATCCGGGCCACGGCACAGTCCTGGCGGCATCGGGTGGACACGGTACCGGTCAAGGTGGACGGCTCCGCTGCGCTGTCGGGCCTGACTGCCGCTCTGATTCGCCCGGACGGGCATGTGGCGTGGCTGGACCCGAGCCCGGAGGAACTGGAGCCCGCACTGCGCCGCTGGTTCGGCACACCGACGACGGAGGCGGCGGCGAGATGAACGTCGGATGCGCATTCGACCTGCGGAACCCTGACGGATGGCAGCGTCCGTGGGCGGACCACTACGCGCGCACGCTGGAATTCTGCGAAGAAGCCGATGGGCGCGGTGCCGACGGTCTCTGGTTCACCGAACACCATCTCTTCGAGGACGGGTATCTCCCACAGCCGCTCACGTTCGCCGCCGCGGCAGCGGCCCGCACGCGTACTGCCCGCATCGGCACCGCGGTGGTGCTGCCAGCCTTCCGCAAGCCGGCTCATCTGGCGGAGGAAGCCGCGATCGTCGATCTGATCAGCGGTGGCCGCCTTGAACTCGGAGTTGGTGCCGGGTACCGGGTGCCCGAATACGACCTGTTCGACACCGACATCGGTCGCCGATTCGCCATTACCGAGCAGGCAGTTCGCACGGTTCGTGAGTTGTGGGCGGAAGGCGGAGTCACGCCGAGGCCGATCCAGGATCCGGTGCCGGTGTGGGGCGGCTTCTACGGTCCGCGCGGCGCGCGCCTGGCGGGGCGGCTCGGCATCGGGCTGCTGCACATCTCGCACCAAATGTTCAGCCATTATCAGGCCGGGCTGTTGGACGGCGGTCACGACCCGGCTCAGGCGCGGGTATCCGGTCTGCTGCCGATCATTCTGGCCGACGATCCCGAGGTCGCATGGTCACGCATCGCCCCTCATGCGGTGTATCAGGCGAACAGTTATCGACGGGCATCGGTGCAAGGCACTGATCAGCCCGGACCACCATTGGTCACAGTTGACCAACTCCGCTACCGATCCCTGGACCGGCCATGGGGAATGCTGGAAATTCTCACCCCACAGGAGGCCGCGGCCCGCATTTGCGAAAACACGCAGGGGCTCCCACTGGAGCACCTCATCTTCTGGGCGAGCATCGCCGGGATGCCGGACGATCTGGTCACTCGCAATATCGAGCTGATCAGCGAGCACCTGAAACCACTGCTTTCCTCGTCGAAAGTGGCCGAAACCAACTCTTCTATTTAGGAGGTAATTCAATGACACAGTCAACTCCCGCGACCGAGGGTCAGCTGTCGCCCGAGGCGATTATGAAGTTGGGTATGGCGTATTGGAGCTCGAAGGTTTTGTTGAGCGCTGTGGAGCTGGGGGTGTTCTCGGTCTTGGCGGATGTGGGCGCTCTGCAGGGCGACGCATTGCGCAAGCGTTTGGATCTGCATCCGCGTGGGGCGTCTGCGTTCTTCGACGCGTTGGTGTCATTGGGGATGCTGGAACGGGACGCCGGTCGCTACGCGAATACCCCAGAGACGGACTTGTTCCTGGACCGATCGAAGCCGGTCACCTATATGGGTGGCGTGCTGGAGATGGCGAATACAACTCTTTATCAGAATTGGGGGTCGTTGACGGAGGCGTTGCGGACAGGGGCCCCACAGAGCGAGGCGAAGGAAGGTAAGGACTTCTTCGAAGTGCTCTATTCCGACAAGGAGAAGACTGAGCAGTTCGTGCGGGGGATGTCGGGGGCGAGCAATTACATCGGGCAGATGCTCGCAACGAAGTTCCCGTGGAAGAACCGCTACAGCGTGATCGACATTGGTTGTTCAGGTGGGACCGCGTCGATTCAGATCGCGTTGGCGCATGCGCACATTACCGGTGGCGGTTTCGATCTACCACCGCTGGGGTCGATCTTCGAAGAGCGCGTGGCGGAGTTCGGTCTGAGCGATCGGTTGAGTTTCACCGCTGGTGATTTCTTTACCGATCCGCTTCCTCGGGCGGACGTGTTGATCATGGGACAGTTACTGCACGGTTTCGATTTGTCGCAGCGACGTTTGCTGCTGGAAAAAACATACGCGGCTCTTCCCGACGGCGGTGCCCTGGTCGTCTACGATTCGATTATCGATGACGAACGGCGTGCGAATACATATGGCCTGCTGATGAGTCTCACGATGTTGATTCAGACACCGGGTGGGTTCGAGAGCACCGGTGCCGATTACCGTGCCTGGATGAAAGATGCCGGATTCCGGGACAGTTATGTCGAACACTTGACCGGACCTCATTCGATGGTCGTCGGCATCAAATAAAAATCCGAGCAGGTACCCCGGCAGGGGCACGCCGAAGGACGTTCCTCTGCCGGGGGACCCGCGCAGGTATCGGAGGAAAGCTAAATGACACAGGTCTTGGGGCTTGATTTACTACGCGCCGAAGTGGCCGGCCGGGTCATCGATGAGTCCGACCCGGATTACGAAACGGCCCGCTCGGTGTGGCACGGCGCTGTCGACCGTCGTCCAGCGCTCATCGTTCGCTGCACCGGTCCGGCCGACGTCGCAGCGGCGATCGCCTTCGGGCGGCAGCGCGGATTGGAGATCTCGGTCCGGGGTGGCGGGCACAGTCCCTGGGGAGTCTCGATAGCCGAGGGCGGCTTGGTGATCGATCTCAGCGAGCTCTGGGCTGTGTCGGTGAGCCCGGGCACCCGTCGGGCGTGGTGCGGTGGCGGGGCGACCCTGGCTGACCTGGACGCAGCCACCCAGCGTCACGGTCTGGCCGTCCCCACCGGGCTGATCAGCGATATCGGGGCCGGCGGCCTGACCCTGGGCGGCGGTTCCGGATGGTTGAGCCACTACGCCGGGCTGACCGTGGACAATCTGCTCGCTGCGGAGGTCGTCACGGCTGACGGCGACACTCTGCGCGTCAGCGCCGACGATCATCCGGACCTGTTCTGGGCGCTGCGAGGCGGCGGAGGCAACTTTGGTGTGGTCACCGGCTTCGAGTTCCGGTTGCACAAGGTCGGTCCGCTGGTGCACCTGGGATTGTTCTTCTGGGCACCGGAGAACGGACCTGCGGCCCTGCGTCTCGGCCGGGACGTGCTGGCGTCGCTGCCGCGTGCGGCGGGGTGGCAGCTGCTCGCGGGCGTGACCGCGCCACCGGCGGCCTTCGTTCCGGTTCAGTACCACGGCACATCGGGATATATGTTGGTGGTCGTCGGGTTCGGATCAGCCGAAGAATACGCGCGATTGGCGGAACGGATCCGGGCGGGGTTGCCGCCGCTGTTCGAGTTCTCGAGCCCATTGCCGTACACGGATCTGCAGCAGATGTTCGACGGTCTTGGCCCGTCGGGCACTTATGCCTACGAGAAGAACCTCTATCTCGAGCAGCTCTCCGACGATGTCATCACGAGCCTCGCCGACCATCTTCCGGACCGGAGCTCGCCGACGTCGTTCATCCGCCTGCTCGGGCTGGGGGGAGCGATCGCCGATGTCGCCGACGGGGACACCGCTTTCAGCGGCAGCCGCTCCAGCCGATTGATGCTCGGAATGGTGTCGTTGGCTCCGGACACTGAGTCCTACGCGGCTGGCCAGGCCTGGGCGCGCTCAAGCTGGCAGGCATTGCGGGTCCACACCAGCGGCTCCCGCCAGTACATCAACTTCATGTTCGACTATGACGACGAGGAGGACGTGCGAGCCAGCTACGGACCGGAGAAATACCAGCGACTGGCTCGTATCAAGGCGCACTACGACCCCGAGAACATATTCCACTTGAACGCCAACATCACGCCTGATGGTCGGTTGTCACCCGGGTCGAGTTAGATCGTCTTGGAGGCATTTCCGTGAAGGGGATCATCCTGGCCGGTGGAGCCGGAACCCGGCTGCATCCGAGCACTCTCGTAGTCTCGAAGCAACTGCTGCCGGTCTACGACAAACCCATGATTTACTATCCACTCGCAGTACTGATGTTGGCAGGGATCACCAACATCGAAATAATTTCCACGCCATACGATCTGCCGCGCTTCCGAATGCTGCTCGGTGACGGGTCGTCACTGGGTCTGTGCCTCACCTATGCCGAGCAGGACAAGCCGAGGGGCCTGGCCGACGTCTTGCTCGTGTCGGAGCGGCACATCGGTGACGACCCGGTCGCGCTCATACTCGGCGACAACATCTTCCACGGTCCTGACTTCGTGGACATGCTGCGGCGGAACAGCCGCGACGTCGATGGCTGTGTCCTGTTCGGTTACCCGGTACGCAATCCCGAACAGTATGGGGTCGTCGACGTCGACGCCGACGGGAACATCCTCGGCTTGATCGAGAAGCCCGAGAAACCTCGCTCGAACCTGGCGGTGACCGGACTGTACTTTTATCACAACGATGCGGTCGCCATCGCCAAGGACTTGAAACCCTCGGCGCGCGGCGAACTTGAGATCACCGACCTCAACCGCGTATTCCTGGAGCAGGGCCGGGCTCATTTGATCCAGCTCGGCCGCGGCTTCGTCTGGTTGGACACCGGTACCCACGATGCGCTGATCGAGGCGGGACAGTACGTGGAGATTCTGGAGCGCCGCCAAGGCGTGCGGATCGCCTGTATCGAGGAGATCGCGTTACGTATGGGCTTCATCGACAGCGAGTCGTGCCACCGGCTCGGTCGGCGACTGGCGAAGTCACCGTACGGGCAATACGTCATGGACGTCGCGGCGGCCTTCTGAACGAACAGCCTCGGAAGCCACAGGAGTTACGGAGGTTCTGATGACAGTCAACGAAATGAGAGCCGGCGCGTCGAAGCAGTCCCCCCCTGCCACGGCGATCATCGAGTCGATCGTGGGTGCATATACCGCGCAAGCGATTTGCGTGATCGCCCGACTGGGAGTCGCGGACGCACTGGCGAATGGTCCGCGATCGGTGGAAGTGATAGCCCGACAGGTCGGTGCGGATGATTCGGCGCTGTATCGGGTGCTGCGCGCGGTGGGCGACGCGGGAGTGGTTGCGGAGCTGGACGACCGGCGATTCGTCCTCACGCCGCTCGGCGAGGTACTGCGCAGCGATGTCCCTGGTTCATTGCGTGCGTGGGCGACATTGATCGGGATGCCGTTCTGGCAACGCCCGTGGAGCGAACTGAACGAGGCGGTCCGGACCGGAGAAACACAGTTCGGTCGGGTCAACGGCATGCGGTTCTTCGACTATTTGGTGGAAAATCCCGATGATGCTGATGTCTTCAATGCCGGTTTCACATCCATGTACACCAGTCGTAACATCATCGGGGGATATGATTTGACCCGGTTCGGTACAATTGTGGACATCGGCGGCGGCACGGGGATTGTGCTCGCCGAAATACTCTCCACCAATCCGCATTTACGCGGAGTGCTGTTCGACACACCGACCGCCGTGGCCGGCGCCGAGGCCGAATTGTCGAAAGCGGGAGTGGCCGACCGCTGCCAGGTGGTGAGCGGGGACGTTCACGATTCAGTGCCGACAGGTGGCGATGTCTATCTACTGAGCGGCGTGATCCACGGATCAAGCGACGATCAGGCGGTAGAGATTCTTAGTACATGCCGGGCCGCGATGGCCGACACCGCTTGCCTGTTGATCGCCGAGACCGTCCTACCCGATGATAGCCGGCCATCGATAGGAAAAGTGATGGACCTGCAGATGCTGATCTTCACCGATAAAGGCCGTTTTCGCACCGAGGCGGAATTTCGGTCGTTACTCCAGCGGGCCGATTTTCGGACGGTTCGCATCGTGCCGAGCTCCGACATGGTTAGTCTCGTGGAAGCGGTCCCGAACTCATCGAAAACATCTTAGGATAGCAATGGCCTACCGATCCGACCGAGCCGTCATTGGCAGGAGATTGACCGTTCCCGACTCATTTGAATTCATCCTCCAATCCTTTTCCGACGACCGTGGATCGGTTACTCCGTTGTTCAACCAAGAGCGCTTTACGGAGCTAGTAAGTCATTCGTTCCGGGTAGCGCAGGTCAATCACAATATCTCCCGCCGCGGTACCGTTCGCGGCATCCATTTCACCGAGACACCGCCCGGGCAAGCCAAGTACGTCTTCTGTCTCAGCGGGTCACTGCTGGACGTCGTCGTTGATGTTCGAGAGGGCTCACCCACCTTTGGTCAGTGGGACGCGGTCACGCTCACTGCCCATCGCCCGAGCGCCGTCTACCTCGCAGAAGGCCTTGGACACGCCTGCATGGCGCTCGAGGAGGACACCAGTATGGCCTATCTTTGTTCCACCGAATACAACCCTGGCATCGACCATGCGATCAATCCGGTCGACGTCGGCCTCGCGATCTCCTGGCCGACGATGCCGATAGCCCTGTCCGACAAGGACGCCGCGGCACCTACGCTCGCCGAAGCATCTGAACAACGGATTCTGCCGCGCTACAGCGACTGCCTAAGCCACTATCGGAAGAAGGTCTCCACCACGGCACCCAAGGAAGGGGCGCTGTCATCATGACGGAGAGCCGCTGGGCGACGCGCACGGTGCTGATCACCGGAGGCCTGGGCTTCATCGGTTCACACTTCGTGGAGGAGCTCGCCGCCGCGGGTGCCGAGGTGATTTGTTGTTACCGTACCTGGCACGATGCCATGGTGCGTGCTCTGCCGGTCGCCGATCGGGTGCGCCTGGTGCACCTGGACCTGTGTGACGGTGCGGAGACCCAGTCGGCGTTCAAATATACGGCCCCGACGATCGACACGATCGTGCACTGTGCGGCGCTCGATGGCAACGCCGCATTCAAAGCGGCCCATCCCGCCGAAATACTGGACGCGAACCTGCGTATGACCCTCAACGTGCTGCACAGTGCCCGCGACCAGGGGGTCGAGGAGGTCGTGTTGCTCAGCTCCGCCGAGGCGTACGCACAACCGGACCACCCCGGGGCTGAGCGGGAAGATCCCCCGCTACTCACCTGGTCGCAGAACGGCTACGTCCTGTCGAAATTGGTCGGCGAAGTCGTGGCCGACCTGTTCCGCCGGCAGTACGAGATGAATGTCTTCATCGCACGCACCACGAACGTGTACGGACCCCGCGATAATCTGCATCGTGGGACGAACCGAGTGATCCCAACCATGCTCGACCGGGTGCGCTCCGGGCAAGAGATCGAGATTTGGGGAGACGGCAGTCAACGCCGAACGTTCCTCTACGTGACCGATCTGGTGCGCGCGACCTTGCAGATGATCGAGTCCCGCAAGTATCCGACGTTCAATGTCGGCAGCGGTGAGCCGGTGTCGATCCTCGACCTCGCGCGTACCGTGAGGGTTATTCACGAGCCCCG
>QHBY01000412.1 GCA_003244245.1 Pseudonocardiales bacterium | reverse complement strand
CCGCTTCGAACCTACCCGACCGCCTTCAGTGCGATTCGCTCACTTCACTTCTTCAAGCTGAGTTTCCGATAAGCCTCGATGTAGTGGACAACGAACTCACCCTCTACGTCGACGGTGTGGCCCACCACCTGACGGTGGACACCCGCACGACGCTGCTGGACCTGCTGCGCGAGCCGCAATCTGGTCGCTTGCCTGAGAGAGGGCGCCGATCGGTTCGGGTGGGCCGACCGCGACCCGGCACCCGGAGTACGCCGCCAAGGCGACTGGCTGGTCGGCACGGGTGTCGCCGCCTCGGTGTACCCGACCTACCGGATGGTGGTCTCGACGGCGACGCTCCGTCACGAGGGGGGCCGCTACGTCGTGAAGATCGGAGCGGCCGACCTCGGCACCGGCACCTGGACGACGCTGCCGCAGATCGCGGCCGACGCGCTCGGCGTCGACGTCGAGGACGTCGAGGCGCGAATCGGGGACACGGATTATCCCATCGCGTCGGTGGCCGGCGGTTCCTCGGGCATGACAACGTGGGGCTCGGCGGTCGTCGAGGCTGCCCGAGCGTTCCGGGACAAGTTCGGCTCCGATCCCGCCGATGGGGACGAGGCTGAGGGGTCGGTCAGCCCGCCTACCGGCAGGTACGCGATGCATGCGTTCGGGGCGCAGTTCGTCGAGGCGAAGGTGCACGCCGACACCGGGGAGATCCGGGTGCCGCGGCTACTCGGGGTATTCGCCGCGGGCCGGATCATCAACCCACGCACGGCGCGCTCGCAGTTCATCGGCGGCATGACGATGGGCCTGTCGATGGCGCTACACGAGCGCAGCGTGCTCGACCCGCGATTCGGTCATGTCGTCAACCACGATTTCGCCGACTACCACATCAGCGCCTGCGCGGACGTCGGTGACATCCAGGCGCACTGGATCGACGAGTACGATCCGCACGTCAACGCGATGGGCTCGAAGGGGATCGGCGAGATCGGGATCGTGGGCACCGCCGCGGCAGTGGTCAACGCGGTGTATCACGCCACCGGAGTCCGGGTTCGCGACCTCCCGGTCACCCTGGACAAGGTGCTCGCCCAGCTACCCTCCCGCGATGCCTCTAATGCCAGGAAGCGGTGCCGCACTCAACAGTGATCACAGATCATGGTGGTCGAGGCGACTTCTGGGCCAGTCGGTCGCGTGGGATTCGCTCGAGGTAGGTGTGATCAGGTCGGATGAACCCGAATTGTTCGTAAAGGCCGTGGGCATCGGCTGTATGCAAGGTCCATCGGAAGCTGACACCAGGACCACAGTCAATCATGACGCGTACGAGCTCCTTACCCAGTCCCTGGCGGCGGGCGGTGTCCACGATGTAGGTGTCGGCGAGGTAAGCGAACGCGACTCCGTCGGAAATGGCCCGGGCGAAGCCGACCATCCACCCATCGCCGGCCGTATCGTAAACACCCACCACCCGCCAAGCGGTATCCAGCTGCCGTTCCACGTCCTGCCGGGTCCGCCACCGCCCCCAGTACGCCTGCGAGGAGAGAAACGACCACACCGCGTCGCGATCGACGCGAGTTGCCTCGTCGTCGAGCTGGTAGCTCCCGAACTCAATGACCATGCGACAGACGGTGCCAGATGCGCGGTAGTTAAACGTCGAGGCGGCCGGTGAGGTAGCGCTGCAGGTTCGGGGCGACGGCCGCGACCACGGTGTCGTGGTCGGCGGAGGCGAGCGGTTCGAGCCGCAGCACATACCGCACCATCCCCAGCCCAATGAGCTGAGTGCCGGTCAGAGCGGCCCGAAGCTCGGGCCGGTCCGGGGCCACAGAGCCGACCACCCGTCCCAGGATCACCCGGCTGACGAACTCGCGCATCATCGCGGCGGCCTCCGGGTGGCTGGCGACACTGCGAATCAGCGCCGCCATCGCGCCTCCCCCGGAGGCATCCCAGACGGTGAGGAAAGTGCGCACCACGCGCGCCCCGAGTTGCTCCGGGTCGCCGTCGAGCAGCCGGGGAAGGATCTGGTCCGGATCGAGCGGGATCTGCAGCGCGGCCAGGAACAGCCCGTCCTTGCCGCCGAACCAATGGTTGACCATCGCTGGGTCCATGCCGGCCCGATCGGCGATGGCACGGACCGTCGCGCCGTCATAGCCTCGCTCGGTGAACACCTCACCTGCGGCGGTGATCAGCGCGGCCCGGGTGTCCTCGCGGACCGGGCGGCGGCCACGCGGGCGGGCCGAACGGGTCTGATCAGGCTGCTCACCGCGTCCAGCCACCTGGCGATCCCGTCTGTCATGGCGATCAACTCGCACCTCACCCAGGCGAGCCACTCATTCTTCCAACCGGTAGTGAACTCCGGGAGTTTAATTCTACGCTAGTTGAAACAAAGGCGACTTACCTGGTCTCGATTCCCCTCCGTCGGTGCCTGGTGGTCATCGATCGGCGGTGCCAGACGCCGCGGCGGGCGGCCGGTCTGGCTCGGCTCGGGCAACTGGTTACCCCCTCGCGCACCGCGCCCGTTCTCGTCACTGCTCCGGCGACCACCCGTGGCACTTCCCCTTATGTTTACCCTTTTCGACCGGTAATCGCACCGTCGAATCCTCATGTCGGCGGCTCTGGTGAGCCCCCGAGATCGTCGGGGGTGGATGCGACAATGGTGCCGTGATAGAGACGGAGCTGGATCCGAGGCAGGCGATGGTCGCTTGTCTCGACCAGTGGCGCCGCTCGATCGTCGGCGGCGATGACGCGGGGTTGCCGGATCAGGTCCGAGATATCGAATCGGTGTCGCGGATAGTGTATTCGGTGATGCTCGATGCGGTCGCGGAACTAGAATCCCGCAACATCGCGGTTACCGCTGGGTTCCGCAGCACCAAGCAGCTGCTGGCCGGGATGTTGCAGCTCTCACCCGCCGAGGCCGGTACACGCGTCGCGCACGCCACCCAGCTCGCTCCGCGCCGTGCGCTCGGTGGTGCGGTATTGCCGGCGTTGCTGCCCAACACCGCCGCGGCGCTGGGCGCCGGTGAGATCGGCCCGGCGCAGGTCCGGGTGATCAGCGAGCCCATTGGTTGTTCGTACACTACGTCTCATGGATGGTGTGGAGCGTCGTAGACAGGGTGTAGCTCGCCGGGGTGGGCAGGGTAGTGGGGTGTCGGGGTGGGTGGGTCAACCGGCGGCGGTCTATTGCCGGGTGTCGAGTGCTCGGGATGAGGATCAGACGGGGGTAGATCGCCAGGAGCGGTTGTGCCGCGAGGTGGCCGATCGGCTGGGGTTGGTGATCGCGGTGGGGTGTGTGTTTGTGGATAACAATCGTTCGGCGTGGCAGCGGCGCCGGAGGCGTCCGGGCTGGGATGCGTTGTTGTCCGCGATCCGGGGGGGTGGGGTGGGGCATGTGATTGTGTATCACCCGGATCGGTTGATGCGCCAACCCCGGGATCTGGAAGAACTCCTGACGCTGTCGGATGAGCATGACATTACGTTGCATGGGCAGGCGAATCGTCGGGATCTGTCGGATCCGGATGATCGGTTTTTTCTGCGGATCGAGGTGGCGCACGCGTGCCGGTCGTCGGATGACACGTCGCGGCGGTTGCGGGATGCGTTGGAGGACCGGGCCCGGGATGGGCGCCCGCATACCAGCGCGCGGCGGCCGTATGGGTACGCCTCAGACGCGCGGACCGTCATCGAGGCCGAGGCCCTGGTCCTTCGGGAGATGTTCGCTCGGTATCTTGACGGTGCCACCCCGCGTGAGATCGCGGAGGCGTTGAACGCGCGGGGAGCGCCTGCGGCGGGTGGGGGTCTGTGGCACCCCGGGTCGGTGCGCCGGATGTTGCGGTCGCGGCATGTGACCGGAATCCGGGTTTTTCGGGGGGAGGAGTTCGGGGAGGGGGACTGGCCGGCGATCATCGACCGGGGTACCTGGGCGGAGGTTCAGGACCGGTCTGCCTACCGGGCGTCGGCGCACGTGTATCGGTCGTCGCGGTTTTATGTGTTGCGCGGGTTGGTGGTGTGTAAGAAATGCGGTACGCACATGTCCGGATCCCGGGGGAAGGCCCCGTCGTATCTGTGTACTCGTCGCAACGAGCTCGGTCCGACGCGGTGTACCCGCCGCATTCATGCCCCGATGCTCGAAGGGTTCGTCACCGACGCCGCCGTGGAGTTGCTGACCCATCTCGATGTGACCGGTGCCCCGACCGTCGCGACGGCGCTGTCGGAACAGGATGAGACTGCGATTGCCGCTGATGAGCACGAACTGGCCGAGCTGAAGGACATGTGGACCCACCGGGAGTTGTCTACCCGGGAGTACCGGCAGATGCGCAAAACCGTCGAGGACCGGATCACCACACTGCGACGCAAGACCATTGTGCGCCCCACCGTGGAGGTCCTGGCCGGTCTGGTCGGCCCGCACGCGCGGGCCTGCTGGGACCAACTCGCCGCCCAGGGAGAGTGGCAACGGCTCAATGCGGTGCTGCGGTTCCTGTTCGCCGCCGTAATCATCGACGAGCACCGGGGCAAGAGCGGCACGTTTGACTACAGCCGCATCGACATCGAACCCAACCCCCTGTGATGGGTGTGCACCGGCCGTGGTCACAGCCACCCGCATGTTGAACGGCACTCCCAACGCA
>QHBY01000411.1 GCA_003244245.1 Pseudonocardiales bacterium | reverse complement strand
GCGCGCATACTCGGAGACCTCAGGGTTGGCGAGCATCATCGAGCCGAACAGAAGCTCCCCGTCCTCAGCAATCATCGAGCGTAGCTTCTGGGGCAAGGCAAGCGGGTGGGGCTCGTGATAGAGCACGCCATGGCAGTGGACATAGTCGAAGCGCTCGTGCTCGGCGGGATCGAGCTGCTGCCACGCGATCTGGCGGAAGTCCACGCCGGTCCGGTAGATGGACTCCAGGAAGTGGGCCTGCTCGATGAACTGAAAGGGCTCGCAGCCCAAGACGTAGGCGGCTCCACGCAAGTGGAACATGAACGGGTCGTAGCCCGCGTTCGAGCCGACGTCGAGCACGCGCTTGCCCGACAGTTCAGGCACGATGTCCTCCATGGAGCGCCACCGCTGATCGTTGCGCCAGGCTCCGCCGATCACGAGGTTGCCGCCGAGGTGGAAGGGGCCCTGAAGCCACGGCTCGAGCGCACGAGCCCGCTCAGCGAGCTCGGCGCGGGACTCGTCGTCGAGCTCGTCGGGCAGGTGGGGAGAGAAGCGCGGCAGCGAGGCAGGATCAACGTCGACCGGCGGCAGCTCGTCGACGCCGAGCTGCCGCCGAACGGCGGCCCGGATGGCTTTCAGGCTGTTGTCGACGGACTCTCCGCTCATGTGTGTCCCTCCGCCACGAGATCCCACCGGATTGCACTGCCGAACCGCGAGGCCCAAGGAATGGTGAGGTGCGGCCGGTGGAGGCTGCCCGTCTGCGGCGCGCGCTCGATCAGGTATCCCAGCAGGGTCGGCTCGCCGTAGCCGGTCTCCGTAGCCTCGACACGGTAGCGCGTCAGGAGCTGGTCGCCTGTCACGGGATGGACCGCGGCGTACAGTGGAACTCGCCCGAGGCCGCCCGTGGCGAGCACCCAGCCGACCGGCTCGTCGCTCGACACCGGCGCAGGAGGCGGGCGCAGGAGCAAGCTCGGAGCCGACGCCAGCCGGCGCGCGACGGCGCGGCTCCGGGCCGCCGGCTGGCCAAAGCGTCGCCATCCCAGGGGCGCGAGCGCCCACTTGGCGGTTCGAACTGGCGCGGCCGAGCGTCGTGGCGGGCTGAGGATGTCGAGGGCCACGCGGTCGCCGTCGAGATAGAGCGCCGTCGCGCTCTCCACCGGCTCGTCGAGCACCGCGCCCAGCTCCCACACGCCTGGCCCCGCCGCCCCGGCGCCCACCGCGTAGCGATGGCGCCGGGCCGCCGAGTCCGTAGACCGCACGAGGCCTAGGAGGCCGGGTCGGTTGGCGCCCCGTGCCCGCTCGGGCGGGTTGATCGGCGTGCGCTCGATGTAACCCAGGACCTCGATCGGCTCGCCCAGTGTCTGCCAGAGGGGGTCGTCGGCTCCGCAGACGAGGACGGATTGACCGGTGGCCGCGTGACGTGCGCGCACGAGGCCCTCGAGTCCGTTGAAAGCAACCTCCTCCGCATAACCCAGCGTGCGGCCCCACTCGACGGCGTCGACCGGGTCACCGCGTGGTCTCTTCTCGACGCGTCCGTCGGTATCGCGGGCGAGGCGCACGGTCCCGACCAGCGATTGTGTCCGCAGGAGCCCGAGCACCCGCTCGAGGTAATACCCCGCCACGGGCTCGGGCGAGGTGGTGAGCAGCCGAGCATCGCTGCCGTGCTGGTGGTGGCGGCAGAGCGGAAGTGTGAGCACGGGCTGCCACGGACCGCCGTGGCGCAGGCGCGGAGGAACCGGAGCAGTTTGAAGCGCGGGCGCTGCCGCCAGCCGCAGCTCGCGCTCCAACCGCGAGTGCGGGTCCGATGGCTGCTCGAGGCCTAGACGCAGAGGTCGGCCCCGCGCTCTGTCCGGTGCCGCCGGCGGCATTGCCAACTCGCGCCACTCGATGTGCTCGGCGGCAAGCGTGAACTCTCGCGCGATCGTCTTCAGTTCCTCGCCCGGTGGAAGGTTCAGGTCGTGCAGAAGCTCGACATAGCCGGGAACTGCCCAGGCCAACGCATGGGCGTCCAGGTCGGCCACTTCGTCGTCGCCTAGGGGCCGTAGGTCGTGTCCGCCGGCGTCAGCGAACACGACGGCGCGCAACTCGCGGCCTTCGATGAACAGCCGCAACAGCTTCTCGACCAGGGCGCGGTTGGCCAGGAGGGCGGAAGCCGATCCCCGCGTGACGATGATCCACCGCCCGCGAGCCCGTCGTAGAGCTTCCTGGAGGGCCTCCGCGGCGCTTGCATCGGGGCGCACGGGGAGCCCGCGGATGCCCGCCGGTGCCGAACTGGGAAGCTCGCCGTGGGCACGCACGAGGACCTCGAAGTCCTGAGAAGTCTGCTCCCGAATTCGCGTCGCGAGGTACATCGCAGCGATCGACTCCGCCTGCAGCGGCGCGAGGGCGACGAGGCTGAGAGCCGGCGACCAGCGGGCCTTGAGTTCACCGCCGGCCCCGGCGAATAACACCGGATGGCGCCGCGCATACTCGCTCTGCGACCGACCGACGGTGTGGTCGATGCGGTCTGAGCGGGTGAAGCCATGCTTGCGCGCGAGCAGTGTCTTGGTCCGGGCCGGCTCACCGAGGATGTGGCGCTCGGAAAGGCTGAGAAAGAAGTCCCAGTCCTCGTGGCCCTCGACCACATCCTCTGGGAACCACAGGCCGGCGTTGAAGACCTCGCGGTCGATGAGCGCCGAGGTGTCGCAGTAGTTGAGCCGAAGCAGCGTGTGGACGTTGTGGTCCGGCGCCTCGAAGTAGTCCTCACGGTTTCCGAAGAACTGGAGGTTCTGATAGATGAAGCCGACTCGCTCTCCCGCCGCCTGAAGGTGGGCGACCAAGGTCGCCACCGCCGCCGGGAGGAGCAGGTTGTCGGAATCCACCAGCAGTACGTAGCGGCCCGTGGACACGCGGATTCCGTGGTTGCGTGCAGCGCTCGGACCCATGTTTCGCTCCTGACGCAGCACCATCGAGTCTCCGGAGTGTTCGAGGTGCTCGAGCGCGGAGAGCGTGTCGGGATCGGTGGACGCGTCATCGACGACGATGATTTCGATGTTGGGGTAGGTCTGGGCGTGGAGCGATTGGATGCATTCGAGCAGCCAGGGACCTTGGTTGAAGCACGGAATCACGACCGACACCGGGGGGGTGCCCCGCGACGGGCGGGTCCGGAAGCGCACAGGCGGAGCCGTGGGCGGCGCACGTCCATTCGCGATCTCGTGCGGTGGCCCGATGAGCTCGCTGTAGAGCTCGCCATGGGCATCGGCCATGCCGGCCACCGGGAAGCGTGACCGCACGTGCTCGCGGGCGGACGCCCCCACCTTGGCGCGGGCGCCACGGTCTGCCACGAGGCGCGCGAGCGCATCCACATAGCCCTGGATGTCGTCGCGGGGATCGACGACGAACGCGGTCCCGGGCGCCGTGAGCTCCAGGATGCCCGGCAGGGCTGGGACGACGGCGGCCAGTCCCATGGCCATGGCGTCATAGAGGACCATCGGAACGCCTTCGAATTCACTGGTCATCAGCAGCACGTCGCATGCCGCGTACCACTCGTGCAGCCGCCGGGCCATCGGGTACAGCCCGATTCGCTGCTCCAAACCCCGCTGTGCAATGGCCTGTCTGACATCGGGCTCCAGATCTCCCTCACCCACCACGTAGACATAGAAGGCGTCGTGGCTGGCCCGCAGGGCGTCGACCACTTCGACCATCAGCAGCGGATTCTTCTGGGAGACCAGCCGTGCCGGGTACAGGATGTGCGTGAGGTCGGGATCCA
>QHBY01000410.1:26237-26371 GCA_003244245.1 Pseudonocardiales bacterium | reverse complement strand
ACACCACCGCCCACGAAGGCGCCAAGCACAACGTCCACTGGGTCGCACCCATGCGCAAGGCGGCCGCAAAGAAGCACGGGCTGGCCGCCGAGAACGTCACCACAGCGCAGATCGCCGAGCAGTTCCTCGAGCAC
>QHBY01000410.1:0-26148 GCA_003244245.1 Pseudonocardiales bacterium | reverse complement strand
CGCCGTCGCGCCCAGCACCGCCGGGCACGTCACGGCCGGAATGAGCGGCGGTCCCCACGTTGACGTCACAGTCGACGCCGAGATCCCACCGGAGCAGGTGATTCCCTCGATCGGGGCCATCAACGGCGCCGACCCCAGCCCCGCACCGAACGACGTCGCCACCGCGGCGCCGGCAATAGACGACAACGCCGCGAACTCAACCGACGACGGGCCGGCCGAGGAGCCGCCAGCGCGCCCCAACGACAACCAGCGCNNCCCGCAGGCCTCGCGGTCGGCACTCCTGTGCTCGGCGGCGGCGGTGACCTGGTCGATGACACGATGCGCCTGATCCGCTACACCGATCCCGCCGGCAACCCTGCCGGCAACGACGCTAAGGACCGAGAGGCACTGCTGTGCCACCTCGAGCCCGAGGCCGAGGGCAAGCTGCTCGCGGCGCTGGCCACCACCGCGCCGACTAAGAACGTCGAGGTCGAGAAGGAGATCTCTGGCCGTCTGCCGGTCGACAGCGACACCGAGATCGCCGAACGCGTGATGAAGTCCGCCAAGAGCGTGAACCACCACCTCAAGGACGGCACCGCCATCAAGGACCACACCGAGGCCACCGTCGCCGAGACGACCGCCCAGCTCAAGGCGATCGTTGCAGACCCCGCTGCCGCGCTGGCCGAAAAGGACATGGCCGGGCACTACCTGACCCACCTCGAGCAGATCCAGCAGCGCATCGACACCCCGATCGGCGAGCGCGCCCCCTACACCGACCCGGCGGCCGGCAAGCTCGCCCAGGTGCTGCCCTACGAGACGACCACCACGATCACGGTCACCGAGTCCGTGCCCGACCCCACCCAGATCCCGCTGGGCCAGCTGCCCACCACCACCCGCGCCGCGACCCGCATCAAGGCCGCCCTCGACCCGGCCAGCGGCCAGGCCAGCTGGGACGGCAAGGCCCGCACCAAGGCCAGCGGCCGCGAATACGTCGTAGACCTCGGCGACGGCTACCAGGCGGTGTACCGGCCACACCTGGCCATCGAGGACAAGCCCGTCGCGCACAGTCAGCGCGGCAGCCTCGAGGTGCTCGCCCCGGCCGGCGCCGGGCACGGCCCCGAGCTCGTCGACAAGCTCGGCACCCTCAACCTCGGCAACCGGGCGCTGACCGCCGGCGAGGGGGAGTGGACCTACCTGCGCCGCCAGGTCGTCGCCCAGAATCTGGCTGGACATCCGAGTGTCGCGACCGCGCTGAGCGAGGCGCCCGAGCTGGACACCACCATGCAGCACGTGCTCATGTCCCAGCGCGCCAACCAGGCGATCGGCCTGGACGAGGCCGCGCTGCACCAGTTCGCCGCGAAGATCGAGTCTGACGCCGCGCACGCCGCGCTGCCGGCCAAGGTGCGGCTGCTGCGTCACGCCGTCGCCCATGCCACCGGACACGCCGACGGCGCCGCACTGGCCGCGTCGCCCGGCTACCAGCCGACGCCGCAGGTCTCCGGCGGCTGGCTGACCTGGAGCCGCTTCGACGTCGTCGACAACGCGGTCAGCTCGGCGCTGTCCGGGCGCCGGATCCATCACAGCGTCCGATCCGGCGACAGCCTCGTGTCGATGTATCGCACCGGCGTGCTGGCCAGCACCGAACGCCGCGCAGAGATGGGGCTGCCGAGCGGGCTGGGCTCCAGCGAGGGCGCGGACAAGTCCTCCGGCGGCGCGCAGTCGGTGTTCTGCCGCATCACCACCGGCACCGGCCACGGCTCGGTGGCGCTGATCTGGGACACCCCGGCCACGCTGCTGCGCCGCGCCGACTGGTACGCCTACGACGGCGACCACTACGGCGCGATCGACCCCAAAGCCGGCCACTACGCCGCGACCGCCTTGACCCGCAACCCGGCCACCGTCGCCGGCTACGGACCCTGCAACGAGATCATGTTCCGCAACGGCATCGACCTGCTCGGCCCCGAAGGACCCGACCGGGTCAGCTGCGGCAGCGCCGCGCGTCGCGACCAGATCTTGCAGATCCTCAACGAGAAGGGCATCACCCACCTCAAGGGCGTGCCCGCAGCGAAGGTGATCACGACATGAACCCGACCCCACCCGACGCGCCAGAAACCCCCGTCGCTCCGTGGACCCGCAGCATCCTCGACGCCGTCCAAAGCCTGCTGTCCGGCGCCCGGGCCAGCGTCACCGAGCCCGGCCGCGGCGATCACACCGGCTCCACCGAACCGCCGGTCGCGGGAGCGACGCTGCACGTCACCGACCCCGCCGGCGCACTCGTCTATAGCTCCCCGCTGGCGCGCATGTGGCGCCTGGACGCCGAAGACCCTGCCGTCTTGTGGATCCGCCCGATCGCAGGCCGCGGCGAACTCGACCACCGCGGCGCCCTGGTCGAGTTCTCCCTGTCTGCGGCTCGGCGCCGCAGCCTGGCCGCTACCGCCGTGCACCTCGAGCACGAACACGACACCGCGCCCGTGATCACCGCCGAGCTGCGCAACGGCCAGCGTGCCACCATCCGCGCCGCCCACAGCGCGCAGGAGCTCGCGCTGCTCGAGGAGTGGGACACCTTCACCCTCACCGCCCTGACCGCCGAAGAAGAGGCCGTCCTCGAGGAGCTCGTCGAGGACAGCTGGCACGGCCGCTACGCCTGACCCCTGCATCCCATCGGCAGATCACCGGCAGCACCCTCTTGCGCATCCTCGCCACCTAGTGCAGTCTGTCACTATAACGAACAGATACCGCAACACGGGAATGAGTCAACCGATGCACACCACACCCACCGACATCGCCGATCGCGACGCCGTGATCGCGACGATCCGAACCGAGCTGCGCCGCCGCTCCGGCAAGAGCTGGTCGGTCACCGGCGGCCGCGGCACCGCCTGGGGCTGGATCACCATCCAGGCTCCGCCGGCCCGTCGACACGGCAGCTACTACATGACCGACACCGACCAGGCGGAGCTGGCCGCGCTGCTCGGACTGCGGGACATGAACCCGCAAGGTGTGCTGGTCCCAGACCGCACCAGCTACCGCGTCGAGTACGTCGACCGAGCCAGCGGCCGGACCCCCTCGGTGGCCGGCGTCCCGGACTGGGACTGAGCATGACCGCGCCCCGGCACCGGACCGTCGAGGTCCTGGCCCAGCTCAGCTCGTCGACACCGGCCGGGGCCGAGCACGCCATCTGGCTCGCCGTCTCCACGACAGCGCCGCCGCGAGGGCTGTTCGCCGTGGCCGACACCGCGCCGCAAGCATGCGAGCGCCTCGCCGAGGTTGTCGGTCGAGCCACCGGCCGCCGCGCGCGCGTGTGGGTCGAAATGCGCGTCGTGCACGAGCCGCCCAACCCGCGGCAGAGCGTCCGACTGCCCGCCGCCGCCGTGCGCAGCCCGCTCGGCGGCTGGATGGCCGCGCTGCGCCCCATCGACCCGGCCGTGGAGCTGGAGATCATCGGAACCGGTCAGAGCGCCGAGCACGCCGTCGCCGATCTCGCCGCGCAGACCGCCGCTACCTACGCCGTCGGCGGTGTGTTCCCCGCGCCGGCACTGGCCACCCGCGTAAGTCTCACCTACAGCCGCGCGGTCACCGGGAAGATCACCGCCGACACCGGGCCTGCCACGGGGCCGGCCACGTGAGCGGCCTCTGGTCCGGACCGGAGTTCGGAGCCCGACGTGCACCCCGGCCAATGAGGCCCCGCCCGCTACGCTGCTGCGCGGCGAGCAGGAGGGCGATGGACGGCGTAGTCGGGTTCCGCCACCACGAGCTCGTGCGATTGCGTGCCGTGCGTGGCATCACCCTGGACACCGTCGCCCGCGCGGTCGGCGTTGCCGACCGCTCCCGGGTCTCGCATTGGGAATCCGGCGCCGAGAGCCCGCGCCCGGCCGCACTCGTCGCCCTGGCCGCCGTCCTGGCCGTCGACCCGCTCGAGCTGCTCGACGGCGGCCGGGCAAGCCCGACGCTGGCCACACTGCGCAGCGCCGCCGGGCTGACCCGCGGGCAAGCCGCCGTCCGGGTCGGCATGTCCCGCCCGGCCTACCTGCGCCTGGATGCCGGCCGCGGCCGGCGCGACCTCCCGGCCTCGCTCACCGCCGCGCTGGCCCTCGCCTACGGCGTCGACGAGCGCACCGTGCGCAACGCCCACGCCCGCAGCCGCGGCGCCGCCGACCACGCCGACACCGGCCGTAACGCCGCGCACGCCCACGATCGGCAGGCGCTGCGGGAACTGCGCAGCCCGCACACAGCCACCGACGTCGCCGCCGCGCTCGGGATCACCGAACGCAGCTGGTACCGCCTCGAGGCCGGCCGCGGCCGCCGCGAACTGCCCGCCAGCTGGACCGACACCCTCGCTCAGCTCTTCGACACCACACCCGACCAAGTCCAGGCGGCCTACCTCCGAGCCCGCCAGCAGGCCACTGGAGAGAACCAGTGAGCACCGCGACGTTGTTCGATGACCCCGAGGTCCTCGTCGTCCGGCGCCAGACCCAGCTGCGCGTCCCGCTCAGTGCGACGCAGGCCGCCGCCGGCGCCGACAGCGACGTCGCCGGGCGCGATGCCCGCCTCCTCGCCGCGGCCGCCGGCCTGAGCGCGGTGCGCTGGATCTTCGACCCGCTGCAGCTGGCCGCACTCACCGGCCAGCCGACCCCGGCCAGCATCTGGGGCTGGTCCGAACGCGGCAGCGACCCGCCCGTCGTCTTCGTGGACCTCGCCCGATGCCGCTACCGCGGCGTCGCGCTCGGCGTGCTTGCCCACGAACTCACCCACCTGACCCACTACGGCCGCCGCTACAGCGGCCACAAGGCGCTGTGGTGGACGGCCGTGCAGCAGCTGCTCGACCGGATGCACACCCCCTAGGCGCGCTCCGCCCCCCGCCTATCCAGCCCCTGAAACGAACGCTTGCCACAACAGGCTGTCTCGGCAAGCAGGCCTTATCGCACATAACCCCATAGCCACATCTCGATCACACGGAAGGAAGCGGATGACCCCCACACGCCGCGCCGCCCCGTCGACTACCGACGACCTCGCGGCACTGCTTGATCTCGATCCCGACGCCCACGACTGGCGCATCAGCGCGGTCTGCGCCCAGACCGACCCCGGCCTGTTCTATCCCGACAAGGGCGAGAGCGCCCGACCGGGCAAGAAGATCTGCACCGGCTGCCCCGTCCGGACCCAATGCCTGCAGTGGGCGATCGAGCACGACGAGCGGCACGGCATCTGGGGCGGGCTCAGCGACCGCGAACGCCGCCGGCTCAAGCGCCGCCCGCACATCGAGGACCACCCCAGCATCGCCGACACCCCCGCCGCCCACGCCCTGACCGCCGCAACCGGTCAGACCCGCGCGGCCTGAACCCACAACCTAGGAGGCCACCGAAATGGCTGTTCGCTACATCCAGCGCATCCGCGCCGACCAAAGCGTCGCGCTGCAGCTTGCACTCACCACCCCGGCCGCCGGCATCTACCTCGCCCGCGTCGTCACCGGCAACGGACCGTCCGCCGCAGCAGCCTGGCAGCTGCGACTGCACAGCGGTCACGCCCTCGGCGAACGCGGCTACCCACTGCCCGTCGCCCGCGCCCTCGCCGCCCAGCTCGCCCAACTCGACGTCGACTGGCGCGCCGACGACTACACCCTCGCCGTGCGCTTCCGCGACGAACCCAGCCTCGAGCGCCGGACACGCGCGATCCTGACGCAGGCCGCCTCCGCGCCCCTCGAGGCGTCGGTCGGAGGGGCAGCATGAGCCGGCGCCGCGGCATGGGCACCGTGCTTGCGATCGCCGCGGTGGCCCTGGCCATCGCCGGAGCACGACACACGCTCGACACGCCGGGCCAGCACAACGCTCCCGGCTCGTCTGGCGCCGCGCCGGCCGCGCCGCACACCGGCGGCGCCGCACTGCCGGCCCAGGCACCCGGACCGATCAGTGCCCGCGCAGCCCGGGCCGCGCTCACTCGGCTGCCCGTGCTCGCCGCCCGCCCGCATCGGCCCGGATACCAACGAGGATGCAAAGCGCGGCAGGCGTGCAGCTTCGGACCCGCCTGGACCGACAACAGCACCGCCCCCGGAGCCGGGAATTCGTGCGACACACGCAACGACGTGCTGCACGCGCAGATGACGCACGTCGTGCTGCGGGCAGGTTCCGGCTGCATCGTCGAGTCCGGGCGCCTCGCGGACCCCTACACCGGCAAGACGATCAACTTCACCCGCGGCAGCACTACCTCGGCCCGGGTCCAGGTCGATCACGCCGTACCCCTCGCCCTGGCCTACGACCTCGGCGCCTGGGCCTGGACCCCGCAACAGCGCACCGCCTACGCCAACGACGAGGCCCTCGTCCTGGTCGCCGTCGACGGCCCGGCCAACGAAAAAAAATCTGACGCCGGCCCAGCCGACTGGATGCCCGTCAAGAGCGACTGGTGCGCCTACGACGCACGCTTCGTCGCCGTCCTGAGCCACTACCGGCTGGCCATCACCGCCGCGGACAAGTCCGCCATCACCAACGTCCTCACCCACTGCCCCGGCGCCTGACCGACGCCACCCAATCAAGGGAGAACAGCCATGGTCACCACCGTCACCACCGCCAGCATCACCACCGGATCCCCAGCCACTTCGCCGTCGCCGAACCCGATTGCGCTCGCCGCAGCTGCCGCCCGGCTCTTCCGGGCCGAAATCGCCTTGCACGACGCCCACCAGACGCACGTCGACAGCTGGATTGCCGCCGCCAACGACCGGCTGCACGAGGCCCTGGTCGACTACCTCGCGGTCGCCCGCTGCGCCCCCGGCGCGGCGACATGAGTCGCCTGACGAGCAAGCAGAGCGCCCTGCTGTGCGCGCTGACCCGCGACCACCGGCCCGCCGACGGCGTGACCCTGGCCACCCGGCTGGGCAGCCCGGTCAGTGGCGTGCACCGCACCGCGGCATCGCTGGACCGCCGCGGCCTGATCTACACGCTGCGCTACTCCGGCCGGCGCGTGCAGTACGAGCTCGCCCCCGCCGGCCGCGCGGCTCTCGAAGACACAGGACCCGCGACATGACGGTCTCAGCGGGCAGCGACTGGAGCGGGCTCGGCACCGCCGCCTCGACGTTCATGATCGGCATCGACGCCGCAGGCCGGCACGTCATCCCAGCCGCCGACGCGCTGCTGGCGATCGCCGTCAGCGAGCAGCATCCGATCACGGGCGCGGTGTGCGGCGCTCGCGTCATGGTCGCCCGCAAATGGGGCGAGTACCACCGCAACCATCCGGTGATCAAGTCCGACGATCGGCTGTGCCCGACCTGCGCATGGTCCGCTGCCCTGGCCACTGGCCGACTCGAGCAGGAGCTGGATGCGCTGCGACCCCGCGACATCACCCTGCAGGTGATGGTCCGGCTGCTGCCCCACACGCAGATACTTCCTCGCCTGTGCCGGTCGATCATCGACCAGCTCGGCGCCGACGAGCACGACCACTCCCGCCTCGTCGAGGTCCTCGCGCACGCCACCGCTCATCGCCCGGTCGCGCTGCTGCCCAAGGAGTGCGGTGACGGCGAATGCGAGCACCAGCCGTGCACCGGAACTGACGGCGTCCTGGCCTGCCCGGCATGCAGCCTGCTCGCCGGCGGTTGGGCCGGGGAGTGGGAGGGCCAATACCAGCCCGAGTGCACCATCGCGGCACCGTGCCAGGTCCTGAGCACACTCGCGGCCAGCTATGGCATCAACGGCACCGACTGGGTCGACAGCCATGCCTGAGCCGCGCAGAGCCGCGGCAACGGGCACCCTCGACAAGTCGGCGGTGCGCCGCTCGGCCGTGCTGTCCGACGACGGCCGCTACCGCTATCTGCTGACCCGTGTCTGGGGCTACGGCCCGCGCGTGCTGTTCGTCATGCTCAACCCCAGCACGGCTGACGCGAGCATCGACGACGCCACCATCCGCGCCTGCATGGCCCTGGCCCGTCGGTGGGGGTACGCCGGCATCACCGTGATCAACCTGTACGCCTGGCGAGCCACCGACCCGACTGACCTCGACCGCGTCCCGGCCGATCGCGCTACCGGCGCCGACAACGACGAGCACATCAACCGTGCCGTCGCGGCCGCCGACCTGATCGTGGCCGCCTGGGGTGCCTCGCTGCCCCGCGCCGGCGCAGCCCGGGCCCAGCACGTATTGAGCCTGCTCCGCGCTGCCGGCCTCGTGCACCACCTCGGGCTGACCAAGCACGGCCACCCACGCCACCCGGTGCGGCTGCGCACCGACACGACGCCACACCGCTGGCCCGCCCAAGACGCGACCAACCACCTCACCCAGGAGACCCAGATGAGCACCAGCCAGAACCCGGACCGTGTCGTCTCGTGCGGACCGACGCACGAATGGACCGAGTGGAGCGACCACGGCCTCACCACCGGCGAACTCACCACCGAGCTGCGCTGGTGCGTGCACTGCGGCGACGTCCAGGGCCGCAGCAGCGCCGTCCCGGCCGGAACCGGGCGATGAACTGCTCGGGCGATGACACGACCGAGACCGTCACCTGCGTCGGAGCCCTCACCGGTGCCATCGCCGACCAGGACGCGTGCGCATGACCGCCACCGCAGAGCACCGTCCCACCACTCGCCGACGCCGGTTCGCGCACGACGACCTCGTCGCGGTCGACCTGTTCTCCGGCTTCGGCGGACTCACCCAAGGCATCGAGCGGGCCGGCTTCACGACGATCATGGCCGCGAACCACAACCGGTACAAGGTCGAGGTTCACGAGGCCAACCACCCGAACGCCGAGCACTGGATCGCTGACCTCGTCGACCCCGAGTCGTCCGACTACCACTCCGCACGCGACCTGCCCGCGGCCGACCTGCTGGTCGCAGGCGTCAGTTGCGTGAACCATTCCCAGGCCAACACCAAGAAGGCCTACGAACAAGGCCTTTCGCTGTTCGACCTCGACGACCCCGACTTCGACGCAAGAGTCACCCGCTCCGAGCGTGACCGCGCCACAGCCAACTGCGTGCTCCACTACGCCGCACAGCATCACCCGCGCATGATCCTCATCGAGTGCACCACTGAGCTGCAGTCATGGGGACCGGCGATCCCCGGCAAGCCTAAGGTTGGCGACGGCTCCACCTACCGGTGGTGGCTCAAGCAGCTCGACAACCTCGGCTACCGGTATCGGGTCCTGTACCTGAACTCGATGTTCTTCGGGGTCCCGCAGTCGCGGGACCGGCTCTACATCGCCTTCTGGGATCGGCGTCTGCCCACCCCGGACCTCGACCATCGTCCAGTGGCCTGGTGCGGTCACTGCGACCAGGCCGTCGAGACCGTGTGGACATGGCGGACGGGTGTCCCGCCGACCGGCTCAGTCCGATACGGCAAGCAGTATGAGTACCGCTGCCGGTCCTGCCGGCGCGTCGTCATCCCGCCGTCGACACCATCACTGGGCGCGCTCGACCTGAGCTACCTCGGCACCCGCATAGGAGACCGGGACAAGCCCCTGGCCGCCGCCACGATGGCCCGCGCCGAGCGATGCCGCCAGAGGTTCGCCGAGTTCCCCGCCGTCCTCATGCCGGCCAAGGCCGTCCACGGGGTGGAGCGCCACCTATGGCAACCGATGTCCACCCAGACCAGCCAGCAGGAGACCGCGATCCTCTCGGCCGGCGCCGTCATCGCCGCGCACCGACACAACGGCGACGGCAAGAACATCGCCCAGCCGATGGACACCGTCACGTCCACTCACGAGAAGGCGCTGCTGCTGGCCGTCGCCAACTACCAGGGCGCCGCTCGCGGCACGGACGAACCTCTGCCCACCCAGGCTGGCTCAGAAACGCTCGGCCTGTTGTCGGCTCGCGTCCTGCCGAACCGCACGAACGGCACGAGCCGCGGCCTGGCCGAGCCGATGGAGACACTGGTCGGCAACGCCGGGTCTGGCGGCCTCGGGGTCCTGTCCTCCGGGGTGATCCCCTACCGACAGAACACCGTGCCGACGGTGCACGCCGAGGCGATGCCGACCGTCACCGCGGACCAGATCCCGGGCCTGCTCACCGCGGCTGGCACGATCAAGAACAACGGCGCGATCGACGAAGCCAAGTACCGAGCCCACCCGCTCAGCAACCCGCTCGGCACGATCGTCGGCTCAGCGGTCACGCAGGGGATGCTGTTCTCCGGCTGGTACAAGCAGAACGGCAGCCGCGGCAACGAAACCGCCCCGCATCCGATGACCGACCCGTTCGGCACCCTCACTTCCCGCGACACCACGGCGCTGCTCATGGCCGAGTGGCGGGCCGCGCTCGCCGATCTCCGGCTCGAGGACTGCTACTTCCGGATGATGTCGGCGCATGAGGTCGGGCGCGGCTGCGGGTTCGACGTCGACTTCCCCGGATACGCCGGTGCGTTCGTCGTGTGGGGCAGTGCCCGCGACCAGGTCGACGGCTTCGGCAACGCCGTCTCGCCGCAGGTCGGCGAGTGGATCGGCTCGCGGCTGCGGGCCGTGCTCCACCGCGAGGTGGCGGCATGACCACGACCACCATCACCCCTCGCCCACACCAGCAGCAGGCGGCACGGTATAGCCGCATGACGACCACGGTTCTCGTCGTCGGTGGCGTTGGGTACCGTCGGCGCGCGAGCGTCGGGTCGTCGCGTCGCTATGCGACACCAGACCGATCGGAGACCGACCATGGGTGAGCTGATCTATAACGGCAAGACCGCCAGCGAGCTCGTAGATGATGCCGATGAAGCGATCCGCGGACTGAACCACCTCACGCTCGAGCGCGGGGGAGTGCGCTACCCCTCCGAGGTGTATCGGCTTCTGGGCACCCTGACCTCGATGACGGCCAAGCTGCCGCAACTGCTCCAGCAGCTCGAGCGACCCATGCAGGGATGGGTCGAGGCGGACCTGCTGAGCATTGACGACGGCGACTACCGAGGCGACCCGGTCGCCGCGGCGGCCGCGCTCAGCGTGTACCTGACCGAGGAAGCCCCGGCGGCGATCGACAGGCTGCACCGCGCGCTGGCCGAGGCGCAGAAGGCGATCGCGTGGGCTAGCTACACCGGCGACGTCGACGAGCACGGCGACCCCACCGACACGCCTGCGCCACAGCCGGTCGCGTCGCCGCGAAGCGCCGAGCCCGAGGGCACCGAGTGGGGCGTGCGCGGTCTCGCCGGCGTACGCATCATCGGCGAGTCCAGCGACGGTCTTGATCATCGTGAGACGGTCGCTCGCGAACTCGCGCGCGACGCCGGCATGATGGTCGTGCGCCGTCGACCAGGAGAGGACTGGCAGCCCGTCGACCCGCGCCCACCGCGGAGTCGGTGATGCGCTGCGAGCAGCAGCTGCCGGTCGAACGTCGGGAGCGCCAACCGCGGCCACGGACCGTCACCCGCGACGATGTCGCCGCGTAGTCGCCGATCAGCCGCCGGCAGCAGCAACGGAAGACCCGGTGCTGCACCTACCCCATTGTCCGACAGCGCCCCCACCCAGACGAGTCGTCTGGCCACGGTGGAATACCTGCACACGATCAGCAGGCTCAACTCCGTCGTGGCTGGCCTCAGCGTCGCGATCGGCGTCGCAGCGCCGAAGGTGGTCCTGGCCGAGGACGCGGGACCGCTTCCCGTCCCAGCCTGTGCGGCTGTCGACCGGTGGAAGAAGACGATCACCGTCACCGTCTCGACTGCGCGGATGCCCTCTTCGCTGCTCGCCCCCGTCGTCGCTCATGAACTGGCGCACCTGCGGCGGCGGCCACGCGAGCTCGGCGTCTTCTTGGTTCTCTCCGGCCTCATCGCCGTGCTGTACATAACCCTCGGCCTGACCCGGCATACCGGGTTCCTCGGCCCGGCCGGCCTTCCTGTACTCGCAGCCGTGTGCCTGCTCTGGTACCCCACCCTGTGTTGGGCGGCACGCCGCGACGAGATCTCCGCGGACATCACCTCGGCCCACGCCACGGGCGCTGAGGGCGCGCGACACTACGACGGAGCGGCCGGATGGCTCGACTGGCCCAGCCCAATCGCACTGCGCTGGTTCGTGCGTCCATTCCGTGTGCACCCGTGGCCACCGAAGCGGGCCGCAGCGTTCCGGCATCACGCAGGACAGCAGAGCTGCGGATGCCGCGACCTGGACCCGTCCACGGTGAAGGCTGCGAACGGGTGAGACCGCCCATCGACGGTCCGCCGACGATCGGCGCGCCACTGGATCACGGCGCTGTGGGCGAGTGGTGCGGCGGTCGGTGTCTGGTGGGCGTCACCGGTGATCAGCTGATCAGCCGGGCGCAGCGGCACGACGTCGGCGTCGACCAGCTGCTCGCGCTCGTTGGTCTGACAGCCGGCCGTTGCATGATCTGCCGCAGCTGTCATGCCCAGGCGGTCGACGTCTCGCGATCAGGTGGCGAGGTCCGCGGACTCATCTGCCGCTATTGCAAGACCCGCGTCGCCACCTACGACGGGTCCTACGGACCCGACGCGCCGTTCTATCGCGCTTGCAGGTGCACGGACCGCGGGACGGAATGGCTCATCCGTATCCAAGCCGCGACCGCGCAGTACCTCGAGCGCACCGCCTCGGCCGACAGCGTCGCAGCCGGCCCACAACATCGCGGCAACCGCGCAATCCTCGCCGAGATCATCCGCGATGTGCAGGCACGCGGCGTAGATCCCTACAACGTCTGGTCAACGGGCTCGATCGAATCACTTCCGCGACTCGCACGGCCACCGGCCGTGGCCCGCGAGACCGGCGAGGCCACCCGCAGGGACCCGCCGCTCGCGCGGCCGAGCTGCGCGCGCGACTGCCAGCAGCACGACGAACACATCTACATCGCCTGCTTCCCGACACCGACAATCGTCCGCGACCGGGACTATCACCGGGGCGACGACATGACGGATTACCCGATCAGTCATTACGTGGGCTGGACGCGCCAGCTGCCGCCGGTCAAACGCGTCGCCCAACACGGTCGCACCTGTGTCGACGCCCTGATCAAGATCATGCCTGGGACCGAGCAGGAGGAGGCGCTGCTCAAGGCTGCTGCTGCCTGCCCGCAATGCGGGCAGCAGCTCTGGTACTACCGCGCAGATCCCCCCAGCAAGCCGAACACGCCATGACGCCGCCGCCGGACAGTCAGGCGAAGCGGCACCGCCCCGGATCGGTGGCGCTCAGGTGCGGCAAGTGTCACGCGACTAAACACTTATCGGATGACGGTTCGGGTCAAGGTCGGGGGTGGGAAGGGCGTTCTCGTACAAGCACTGGCGGAACGTGTCGTCGGCCATCTGCTCATACAGCCCGCGGGCGGCCCGGCTGATTGCGGTGAATTCCTCGGCGAGGATTCGTTCACCGGCCATCCCAATCTGCTCGAGCCGAGGAGTTCCGCCGACGCGGCCGCAGTCGGCCCGTCTCTCGCCGGTGGCGCGCTCGCCGGCCTGGGCCTCGACCAGCCGGTCGTGGGCATCGTGCCGCATGGCAGTGTCACGGGCGCCCTGCTCGGTGCGCTCGACCTCGCGCTGCGCGCGTGTCACCTCGAGCAGCGCCCGTTGGTGCTGCTCGGTCGCCTCAGCCCCGGCCCGACAGAAGGCAGCGGCGCTCTGGCAGATCAGCGCCTCGATCGCGACCGCGTACACGACGTGACACCAGACGAGCTGGCCGATGCGCGGCGGCCCGGCGTGCTTGCCGCGCCCGCGCCGGCGCGGCGCGGGCGACAGATCACGCAAACAGGCGCCGAGCACGTCGGCGGCCTGCGTGGCGCCCGCGCCGCAGTTGCCGAGCTGGTGGATGAGGTCCCGATCGCGCTCATCGTGGAAGGTGCTCCAGGCGACTTGCAAACGGGCTGCGGGTTCGCGGGCTCGGGCGTTGAGTCGCTGCACCTGCAGCTGCCAGTAGATCGCCGCGTCCGCGGCCGGTCCGGCCGGCTGGTCGTACTCGAACCGTCCGATGCTGGGGCGCAGCGCACGAGGCATCAGCTCCTTCACCCGCTCGTCGCTCACACGCAGCAGGAGCGGATCGGCGGCGAGCCGGTTGTCAGCGCCCGAGCGTGGCTGTAGCGGATCGGGGACCGCATCGAGGACAACGCGGTAGTCGGTGGCGGCCAGGATCCATTGCTGGACGGCGGCGAAGCCGGGGTCCTGCGCGCCGGACTCGATCCGCGACAAGACCGTCTGGTTGAGCCCGGCGCGGGCCGCGAACTCGGCTTGTCCCAGCCGCGATCGAGTGCGCAGCTCACGGATCAGCCACCCGCCGGCGATCGTCTGCTCGTCTTCGTTCATTGACCCACAACCTCCATACCCGTCCATGTCCCGGTGCCAACTTAGTATGGCACACCGCCATATGAGGTCAGGCTAGACCCGCGCGTCGGCGTTACTCCGACAATGCTGATAATTACAGTTATCAGGATGCATAGCGGCGTGTCGCGTAGGCGCTGACAGACTCGAGCACGACCATGGACAGATGACCGCCAACACCAGCGCAGGGCCGTCGTCGACCAGCGGTGTCGTCGAACCTGACTACGTCTACGACGGCGTCGGGGTGTTCGAGGCGCCGATCTTCGACCTCGAGGTCGACGCGACCGGACGCGACACCACAGTCCGCCTGCGCGCCGGCGCCGGCGGATCGTGGACCTTCGATGACGTCGCCAGCGTCCGGCGGCTGGCCGCGGTCCTCATCGCGGCCGCCGACTACGCCGACAGCGGCCGATGAGCGCGCTAGTTGCAGTGGGAGCGCTACGGCTCGACGGGACGCCCACGGGTTGCTATTACCGCTCCCGCGAGCTCGACGACAACAAGATCCGCCGGTTCGTGGCGCTGGCCGAACAAACTGGCCTGCTGCTCGCCTGCAAGACGCTGACGTGCGCCCACCCGGTCGTTCTGGATCTCTTTGACGCCGAGGGCGACATCGTTGATGACCGTTGCGTTCCCAGTGAGCAGGCATGGGCCGCGCTGAACTCCGAGCTTGCTCTCGCCACTGCCTCTCCGGGGTCCGACACCGACAAGATGGACCAACCTGATGAGTGAGACCCGGCGAAACGACGACGGATCCGCGAGGCCACCGAATCGCGTGGCTACGGCGTCAGCGCGTTCGACCGTCGTCCACACGCGGGCACGCCTCATGGCTGTCCGACAGCCTGCTGGATTACTCCCCCGAGCGCCGGCCGAACGTGAGGCACCCCGGGGCGGGCTGTGCTAGCGCTACGGGCCGCTGCGCTGCGCGGAGACCCGGCAGGACAGGCGCACCACCCGGGCAGCCTGTTGCCCAACGCGGCGCCGTCGCGGCGCCGAGGGGCCAAGCAATGAGCTCGACGGTGGAGCCAGCCGGCTACGCCGAACTGTTGGCGACGCTCAAGGCCGAGGTGCGTGCTGCGCAGGTACGGGCCCACCGCGTCGTCAACACCGAACTGCTGGGGCTGTACTGGACCATCGGCGACCGGATCCTCGAACAACAACGGGCAGAAGGCTGGGGCACCCGGGTCGTTGAGCGGCTTGCCGACGACCTGCGCGCCGAGTTCCCGGACATGCGCGGTTTCGGGCGCAGCAACGTCTTCTACATGCGCGCAGCGGCCGAAGCCTGGCCGCGCGCCGAAGTTGTCCAACAGCCTGTTGGACAACTTCCGTGGGGTCACGTGACTGTGTTGCTGGATCGGTTCGATGACCAGGCCGAGCGGGACTGGTACGCCGCCGCTGCGATCGAGCACGGCTGGTCCCGCAACGTGCTGCTCAACCAGATCAAGAACCGGCTACATGAACGGGAGGCGGCCGCGCCGTCGAACTTCGCCGCGCAGCTTCCGGCCGGTGAGTCCGAGCTCGCGCAGGAGCTGACCCGCGACCCGTACGTCTTCGACTTCCTCGACCTCACCGACCGCGCCGCGGAACGAGATCTCGAACAGGCTCTGATGGATCGGCTGACCGACACGCTGCTCGAGCTCGGCCGTGGTTTCGCCTTCGTTGGCCGCCAGGTGCATTTCGACGTCGACGGTGACGACTTCTACGTCGATCTGCTGCTGTTCCACGTCACCCAGCTGCGTTATGTCGTGCTGGAGCTCAAGATCGGCAGGTTCAAGCCCGAGTACACCGGTCAGCTCGGCTTCTACGTCGCGCTCGTCGACGACGAGCTGCGCGATCGGCAGCGCCACTCACCCACCGTCGGGATCCTGCTGTGTGCCGGCCGCAACGAACGCGTGGTGCGCTACGCCCTGTCCGGCACCACGGCGCCGATGGCGATCGCCGACTACACCTACGACACGCTGCCGGCCGCGGAGCAGACCGCGCTGCCTGCGGCCGCCGAGCTGACCGCCGTCCTGGAGACCGCGCTCGACGAGACCACGCCTAGGACGCCGAAGGATCGGCCCCGATGACTCACACCGCCGGTAGGACGCTGATGCCGGGACAGGACCGCGGTGCTACTGGCGGGATTGGCAAGGCACCCGCCGCCGCCCCGACCGACACGGTCCCGGGTGATGGCGGCTTGTTGCCGCCGGCTGTGTTGGAGCTGCTGCGCCCGCGCACCCGACTCGTCAAAGACCCCACGACTTCGGCCAGCGCGCAGGACGTCGGTGCGGTGGCACATACCCGCGTCGAAGTGCACACCGTGGCCAGCCCCACGGAACTCACCGCCGCCGGGCTGACCCAGCTGCACGAGCCGGCGCGCACCGCCACCGACATCGCCTACCGCTGGCTGCTGTCCTTCCCCTCACCCGCGACCCGGCGCTCCTACGCCAGCGACCTGCGCCAGTTCGAGTCCTGGTGCGCCACCCGCGACGTCCCCGACATCCTCGCCACCCGCCGCTCCCTGCTCGAGGCCTATGACCGGCACCTGGACGAAACCATCACCCACGTCCTGCCCGACGGACAACCTGCCGTCATCAAACAGGGTTTGAAGCCCCGCAGCCGAGCTCGCAAACTCGCCGCTTTGTCCAGCTTCTTCGCCTACGCCGTCGACGACGGGCTCATCGACGGCAACCCCGTCGGGCGCGCGAAACGGCCCGGCGTCAACGACGCCATCGCTGACCTGAACGGGCTGTCTGCCCGCCAGCTGGTCCAGCTCCTGAACACCGCGGAGGCCTACGGAACCCGCGAACACGCCCTGGTGTGCCTGCTGGCGCTACTGGGCATGCGCGTGGCCGAAGCCGTCGGCGTCGACATCCAGAAGATCGGCGCCGGCGAAGGGCACACTGGCACCCACCACGTCGTCACCCTGACCGGTAAGGGCGGCAAGATCCGCAAGCTCGCCCTGAGCCCGCGCGCCTGGGCCGCGGTCCGCGCCGCAGCCGGTGATCGAGACCACGGTCCCCTGTTGATCACCAGAACCGGGCGTCGCATGTCCACCGACCAGGCCCGCTCCACAATCAAGGTGCTGGCTCGCCGCGCCGACGTCGGCCTCACCCGGCACCCGAACACCAACAACATCCTCGACGTGTGGCTGCACCCCCACTCCCTGCGACACACCTTCGTCACCCTCGCCCGCCAAGCCGGTGCAGCACTCGAGGACGTCCAAGACGCCGCCGGACACAGCGACCCCCGCACCACCCGCGCCTACGACCTGGACCGCGGCCAACTCGACCGCTCCCCCAGCTACGACGTCGACCGGCTCCTGGCCCGCACCCCACATCAAAGCGAGGCTGACCGTGGCTGACCCAGAGCTCCCGGACGTGCGCCAGAGGTACCAGTTCGCGTTCCTAACTCTTGACAACGGTAAGGCTTAGTCCTATCGTCTAAACCTTGACGCTTCGCAAGGGTTGGGCGATAGGATGAACAGCGAGGTTGCGGACCTGGCCCGGTGGGCGAGGCGGCAAGGCTGGACCGTGCGGGACGACGCGAGCGGTTACACCCGCTTCTACGACCCGGCCGGCGCTTACATCGCCCGCTATCCGGCCACACCGAGCAACCCGCGCCGGCGGATGGCCGATCTACAGGTCGCGCTGCGACGCGCGGGACTGCAGGTGCCGCCACCGTCGAAGAAGGAGCGACGCGCGCAGCGTCGCCGCGGCGAGGAAGGGAGAGCGTGATGGCCACCGAGCCCGCAATCCTGTCCGCGACGACGTGGTCAGTCCGGTTCGGTGTCGACGTCGGGTACCGGATGCCCGAGCATGAGGCCGACGCGCTGGAGCAGCGCGCCGGCGAGCTGGTCAGCGACCCGCTGGTCGCCACCACCGAGCGCGGCGCCGAGGTGATGTTCTGGGTCGAGGGTCAGTGGTGCGACGCCGCCGCGACCGCGCAGCGACTGGCCGACGGGCTCGGCCAGGTCCCGGTCGAGGTCGCCATCCGCGCCCAGCACCTGGTCGAGGCCGAGGCCGCCGCGCCGACGCTGCCCGAGCTGCTCGGCGCGACCGAGGTCGCCGCGCTGCTGGGTGTCAGCCGGCAGCGCGTGCACCAGCTGCACACCGGCCACCCCGCGTTCCCAGCCGCGCTGGTCGAGGTGGCGATGGGGCCGCTGTGGGACGCCCGGGCGATCGCCCGGTTCGAGCGGGACTGGGATCGCCGCCCCGGGCGCCGGGCCAGCATCCCTGTCGCCGATGCCGACGAGCGCCGCGGCGCGGAGTGTGCGCAGTGAGCGCGGCGGCTTCCAGTCTCACCCGCGGTGAGCCGACGGCGCGGGAGCGGATCCGCGGCTGCCTGCTGGGCGGCGCGATCGGCGACGCGCTGGGGGCGGGCATCGAGTTCGCCTCGCTGCAGCTCATCCGCGCCACCTACGGCCAGCACGGGGTCACCGACTTCGCGCCCGCCTACGGGCGGGCCAACGCGATCACCGACGACACCCAGCTCACACTGTTCACCGTCGACGCGCTGCTCGAGCACGACGACGCCGGGCGGGACCTTCCGGCGCGGCTGTGGCGGTCCTACCTGGCCTGGGCGTCCTACCAGCACGGCCGTCCGCCGCGGCCCAGCGTGGCGAGCAGCCCGCTGACCAATCACCCGGCGATGACCGCCGTGCGCGCCCCCGGCAATTCCTGCCTGTCCGGGCTGGCCCAGGCGAGCATGGGCACCCTCACCAACCCGGCCAACCCGGCCTCGAAGGGATGCGGGGCCGTGATGCGCTCCGCGCCGTTCGGGCTGGCCGCCGCCACCGCGGAGCAAGCGTGGCAGCAGGCGATCGCCGGCGCGGTGCTCACCCACGGGCACCCCTCGGGCTACCTGTCCGCGGCCGCGCTGGCGTGGATCGTGTGGCAGCTACTGCACGGCGCGCCGCTGCCGACCGCGGTCGAGTCCGTCCTCGAGCGGCTGCGGGCCGACGGCGCACCAGCCGGTGAGTGCGTGACCGCGTTGAGCCAGGCCGTCGCGCTCGCCGGCGCCGACACAGCGACTCCGGAGAGCGTGCAGCGCCTCGGTGGCGGCTGGGTCGGGGAGGAAGCCCTCGCGATCGGCGTGTACGCCGCCCTGACCCGACCCGATGACCCCGACGCGGCGCTGCTCCTGTCCGTCAACCACTCCGGCGACTCCGACTCCACCGGCTCGATCTGCGGCAACCTGCTGGGCACCGCGCACGGCGAACAGGCCCTCCCAGCGCGGTGGACCAGCACCGTCGAAGCCGCCGATCTTGTGCTTGGCCAAGCCGAGCGGCTCGCGGCACGTTACCTTGACGGCGCCCAGCGGTCGCCTAACGACGCGACAGGAATGACCCGAAGATTTCCTGTATTCCGTTCCGGAATACGGTAGCCTGACGGTGCGCGCCCCTGTGGGGCAGCGCCGTGTATCTCGCGCTCGCTGGACTTGGCTCCGGCGACGCCCTGACGGGTCGCCAGCCAGGCGACCCGGAGAGTGAGGCCATCGGTATGCCCGCACATCAGATCACCTTTGCACCGACGCAGACCGAGCCGCAGGTGCCGGTCAAGGCCGCCGCGCGCGCCTGGCACGTCTCCAACGTCCTCGTCTACAACATGCTGAGCTCGGGGCTGATCGACGACCTCGGCATGCGTACCGTCGGGACCGTCGCCCAGCGCGACATCATCACCTCGGCCACCTCGCTCACCGGCCGTCCGGTCGCGGTGCTCCGCCTCGGCGAGAAGACGGTCGAGACCAATCCCGCCGAGACACGCAAGTACTACGGCTACGCCGCCAATATGACCGACCAGCAGGTCCTCGACGCGGCTGCCCGCTGGTGGCAGGAGCGCTCCGCGCGGCCTGTTCTCGACTCCGGCGTGCTGCTCGTCGTGCGCGCAAGCTTCATCGTCGCCGCCCTCGACGTCTTCGGTATCGCCGATCGCCAAGACGATCGGGTCTCATTCGAGGCGCGGATGGTCGTGCGCAGCACCGACGCCGTCGAGAACACCCATCGCGTCCTGGACGACTCGTCATCGAACATCGGACTAGCCGAGCGAGTCGTGAACTGCCGGGCGCTCGGCGGCGGCGGCGGTCCGATCACGCTGCTCCCGTCCGGCGGCGCGTCATGAACCAGATCCATCGCTTCACGACTTACGCCTGGTGCCCCTCGTGCAAAGACACAACCTGGTTCGCGCACGGCCCGGTCGTCGATGGCGCTGAACAGCGGCGCTGCGGCGAGTGCAGCGCTGTCCTGCCCAGCGTCGCTTACGAGGTCTGTCCTCTCAAGGAGGGGCGTCGGTAACAAGCGAACCACCAGTAGCGTTAACGCGTTCAGTTTTCTGAACAACGCCGCACCGTTTGTGGCACCCTCACAGGGCTTAATTGCGGGCGGGGTAAATGCAGATCGGGACCGCCCTGCCGGCGCGGGCCACCGCTCGACGCACTCAGATCTGCGCATGTCCCGCTGCAGGTTCCTCATCCGGTCATCGACTGTCTGGTGCCGGCAGCCGCGAGATGGTGGCGGCGGCTTCGATGGTCTGTCATTGACCATGCGGCGATGCCGCCGGCAGCGAGGTATAACACCGCCTGGGTGTTCAGGATGCTGAGGAGGCCGAGGGGTGATGCGAGCAGCCCGGCGGCGAGCATGCCGACGGCTTGCCCGAGGTTGCTGGTCAGCCCGAATGCGCCGAACACCCGGCCACGGTTGGTGTCGTCGGTGTCGATCTGCAGGGCGCTGATAAGGCCGGTGCCGAGCACGATTCCGGGTGCGCCGATCACGATGAACAAGACCACGTATAGCGCCATGTTCGTGCTGAGGAGGGACGCGTTCCAGAGCACCAGGTCGACGGCGCCGAAGGCGAGCGCTGCGGATGCGGCCAGCGCCCCCGGCGAGTAGCGCCGGGCGATCATGGAGAGGATGACGCCGCCGGCGATGGCGCCCACGGCTTGCACGCCGCGTAGCAGGCCGATGTCGCTCGAGCCGCCGTGCAGTTGTTGCGCGACGAACAGGATGAACAGCACCACGAAGATGCCTTGGGCGATCTGGCTGATCAACGTCACCAGCAGCGCGGCGCGAATGGGACGGCTACGCAGCATCGATCGGTATGCACCCTGACCTGGACGTCGTGACTCGCCGTGGTGGTCGGCCGGTCGGATCGACGTAGTGATGACGATGCGGGCGATCATGACGGCGGCGATTAGGTAGCTGATCAGGTCCGCCGCCACGACAACACGCAATCCGCCGGCAGCGAGCAGGACGCCACCCAGGGGTCCACCAGCGAGCCTGGCTAGGTTCTGGCTCAGCCCGACCAACGAGTTCGCCGAGACCAGATCGGCGCCGGAAACCAGCGTCGGCAACAGGGTGTTCTTCACCGGGTCGAACACCGTGAACAGGGTCGCCTCGAGCAGGATTACCGCGTAGATCACGGGCAGCTCCGCGCGGGTGTGCACGACCAGCAGCGGCACTAGCGCTGCCGCTTGTAGCCCGGACACCACGATCAGTACCCGGCGCCGGTCGAAGCGGTCGGCACACCACCCGGCCAGCGGGGCGAGCACGATACCGGGCGCCAGCTCGACGAGGAAGGCCAGCGAGGTGCCCAGGGCCGACCCGGTCAGCTGGTACACCACGATCGGCAGAGCGATGAACAGCAACCAGTCACCGGTGTCAGAGACCAGCCCGGCCATGCACAACGATCGAAACGCTGGCTGCCGCCACAGCGCGGGCAGCCTCACGACGTGTCCAGGCGGGGAAAGGCCTGCAGTCCGACGTGGACCAGTTCAGCCGCGCGCGGCGCGTCGTCGCGTGTGGCCGCGATTAACGGCCGGATCAGGGCGTCGAGCTGGTCGATGAGCTCGCTCAGTTCCTGTGGTGTCGCGCGCAGGGTGTACGCCGCGTAGGCGTCTGCTGCGCGCCACTGCGGCGGCGCGCTCTCGCGTTCGGCGAGGTAGTCCCTCGCGAGCCGTTGATCCAACTGCAATGACGCCGCCAGCAGTGCCGCACCGGCGGAGTTGCTCGACGCCGGATCCGCGTCCTCGACGCTGAATCCGGTCACCGTGGCCCGCCACGGTCGCTCCCGGCCGTCGCCGGACTCGTCGGCCTCGACCAGCCCGTGGCGTGCGAGCACCCGCAGGTGGTAGCTGCAGTTCGATGGGTTGTCACCGACCGCGCGCGCACACACCGACGCGGTCGCCGGGCCGGCCGACATCAGATAGTTCAACACGTCCAGCCGGACCGGATGCGCCAACGCCGACAGCACCGCCGACTCGCTCAGCACCGGACGACGCTGATCCATCCCAGCCACCACCTACTCTGAAAGAGGCTTTCAGAGTAGGTTACCCGCCCACCGGCAGATCTGCAACCGTCTTTCAGATCAGGAACCGACTGCGGCACGGACCACCACCAGTCGGTACAGCGATCCAGAGCCCGGACCATGAGACAGTGCACTGGGAGGCGCATTCTTTGGCGCTGTCCGCCACGATCTCCGACAAGATCAAACGGCCGCGCAAGCCGAACGGCTCGCGGCGACCGTTTGAGCGAGCATGGCCTTCCGGAGGTGTCTTGACAGGGATTCTCGCAAGCGGATCGGCAAATGACACACCATGATCAATAGTGAGTAGGTCAGCGGCCGCGATAGGGATTGTCGGCGTAGGCGGGATGGTCGGTGATCTCACCGCGGCGGTACAGCTCGGCTCGCCAGGCGTCCCAGGCCCTTTCCAGCTGGCGTGCGGAGGAGGCGGACATCCGTTTCGCGCGGCAGAAGGTCCGAAAGTCCAGGTCCGGTTCGGCGAGACGCCGGCGTCGCTCCGCCCGCCGGTCAGACAGTGCGCCGGCGGTCCTCAGATCCGCGACGCGCCGGGCTCGGGCCAACTCCTGCACATCGCTGGCGATGCGTTCCAGGACCGCGACCACCCGTTCCAGATTGACGGCCACGTTCGCGGTCTCTGGCCAGTCATCGCTCGGTCGCAAGTTCACCACGGGTGGGTATCCGCCGGCCTCGAGCTGGCTCAGCCAGCCAGCGGCTTGACGCAGCCACTCCGCCTCGTCATCGAGGCGCTCGGCGATCAGGTCACGCCCGTCCAGTTCGGGGTCACCGCCAGCGTCGGGGTCCTCGGGCGCGGGCCAGCCAACTTCTCGCAGCTGGCCGAGCACGACACCGAGACGATCGAGGTCAACGCCGGCCAGCAGCTGGTGTACCCGAGAGGCGGACAACCCGGCGGCTGAGGCCAGCTTCCGAATCGAGACGCCCTCCAACCGGGCAGAGCCAAGAGCCCACTCCCGCTCGCGTTCCGCGCTGCGCAGCCGCCAGGCCGCGCGCGAGACACGGATGAGCACCCGCCGCTCGCGCCGCCCCGCGGCGATGAACTCGCTGACCGCCATCCCGACAGCCTGCCAGAATGTTCAGAAAACTGAACGCTCTAGCGGTACTGGTGGTTCACTTGTTACTGGCACCCCAAGGACGCGGACACCTTCGGCGTGACCGGTAATGGCATCGTCTAAGTAGCCCCGTGTGCACCGCAGCAACCGGCAGCAGATCTGGTTGTTTCGCCGGATCAGCTGGTTACCGGTTCCGATGGCTGTCTAGTCGACCCAGCTCAGGCTCTCGGGGTTCCAGGTGCCGTGCTGGCGGGTGCCGGCGAGCAGGGGGTCGAGCAGTTGCTTGGCCAGTGCTAGGGCTTGCGGGTAGGTGGCGTGATCGCCCAGCTCGGTTCCTGCCGCGGCCTTGCCGAAGATTGCCGGCCAGCTCGCTGGCGTGGTGAACGTGTCGGTGGCCGGGAGTTCGTGCAGCAGCCGTTTGGCGGTGATGGCGGTGCTGAGTGCCGCGGCGTCGAGGTGTTGGGTGCGGGCGATGAGCGCGAGGTCGACGAGGTCGCGGACCCGGGACGAGGGCAGGTGATCGGTGCCGTAGGTGAGCCGGGTCGCGGTGAGCTTGTCGGCGACGTGGTCGGCGAGTGGATACAGCTGGTAGGAGGGCTGGGCGAGGCCTGGGATGTCCACGATCGGTTGCGGTGTCATCGGTTCAGGGGCCGAGCTCATGTGGTCGGTGACGACCAGGTCGATCTTGAATTGGGCGAATACGGTGGTGCCGCAGCGTGCGGTGACCGGGACTTGGCGACCCTCGACCGTGGCGTGGGTGGCGGTGGCGATCGGTGCTGCGGGGCCGAGGGTGAAGCTGAAATGGTCGCCCAGCTCGCTCTGGGCGGCCGCGCGCAGCGCGCTCACCGCGGCCTCGACATCGTGCGTGCTTTGGTGAAGCAGGTCGATGTCGAGGGTGTGGCGGGCGCCGCGGACGCGGGTGAGCAGCGCGGTGCCGCCCTTGAGCACCCAGCACCCGCCGTCGCCCTCGCCGGCGGCCGTGACCGGGTCGGGAGTGGTGAACAGGCGGCTCAGCAGCCTGTCGTAGGCGAACTGGCGGCGTAGCGCGTTCACGTCGCCGGCGCCGGCCGCGGCGGCTGCCTTGATCTTCGCGGTCAGCGCCGCGGCAAATGCGATCCCGGTCGCATAGGGCAGCTGGGTCGGCGTAACGGCGAAGCTCTCGTGCGACTTGGACTGCCCGGACCCCATGCCGATCGCCACCCGTTCCTTGTCAGGCCGGGTCAGCCGGCCCGGCGGGCGGCGTGGTGGTCCTCGGCGAGGGCGGCGGCCGCGCCACCGACCAGGCCGCCGATGTCGAGCAGGTGATGTAGCAGCTGCTGGCCGTCGGCGGCGAGCCCATTCACCGGAGCTGCCCGGTCCAGGTCGCTGGTGTCGACTGTGCGTGGGTCGACCAGCTCGGTGCGGACGGCGTCGGCGAGCACGCCGGCGACGTGCTCGCCGTCGACCCCATCCGCGGCGAGGTCACACACGGTGCGCCAGGCCGTGGTGACCGGCAGCGCCTGGGCGAAGGTCACGTCGTCTTTAGTCAGCGTCGCCTTGTGCAGCACGACGTCGGCGCGGCGGGTGCGGCGGCGGCCCGGCACGGTGAACTCGTGCACCTCGCCGAGCAGATCACCGAGATCGAGCGCCCGCGCGGCGGAGGCGTGCGAGGCCACCCCTGTCTCGGGCAGGGCCCGCCAACGCTCCTCGAGCAGCAGCTTGGGTTCCAGCTGCAGCCACGCCGCCTGGCGCGGCAGCTGCAGCGTCGCCGGCGTTCCCACGAGCCGATACACCCCCCAGGCCTCACGCTCGAGGTAGCCGCGCTCGGCCAGCCGGCTCATCATCAGCACCGAGACACCGAACCGCACGGCCTGAGCAGTCGTGAGCAGCCCCCACTGCGCCGCCGCCAGCTGGGTCACCACCGCCCACGTCTCCGCCTTCCGCATGGCACAACTATATCACTTTTAGAGGTAAACGGACCCTCTCACGAGGGAAGGCTGCCGCGAGCACATTGGCGCCGGGCTCCGCGATCGTCCGGCTGCGTACTGCAGCGGGACGCCGACATCCTGTGCCGCCGCCGGACGACGGCGGACGGAACCGGGGTCGTGACCTTCCCGGTTGCTGCCTACTTGGCCGTCGACCGGTCGGCTCGCCCATCATCGCCCGGGGTCCGCATCAGGCGACGCCACACGCCCGTCGGCCGGTAACCCAAGCCGGAGTAGTACAAGATCAGGTCGCGCTCGGTGCCGCACCGCCTCCACCAACGGGCGCGTTGCGCGGCGGGCCGCTGGCGGTGCGGGCGGGCATCGAGCACCGCAGGGACACCGGCCTCGTCGAGCACCGCGTGCACGGCTGCCATCAGTTCGCTGCCGCGGCCCTGATCGCGGGGGTAGGCCGCCAGCGCGGCGATCGCCACCGCGTCAATGGGCGCGGTTGTCGCGCTCATCTTGGGCACGTCGTGCTTGCGTTGGCTGATCCGCGCCAGCACCACGCCAGCACTTGTGTCGGTCATCATCACCAAGCCCAGCAGCACAACCAGCGGGCCAAACACCCATGCCGGCGTCACCTTGGCCAGGGCGACGAGAGCGAATAAGTAGGCCGCCGCGGCGAATACGGCCGCGGCCGCGGCCGCCCGGTCCACCCGCCACTTCCCGTCCGGTGGC
>QHBY01000409.1 GCA_003244245.1 Pseudonocardiales bacterium | reverse complement strand
TCGAGCTAGATGCCGTGCATCGTGAGGTACGCGCCGACCTCTGTGACGAGGACGCCGCGTACATCCGGCGCGTCATCGCGATCCAACGCGGCCTGCACATGGGCGGCCGCGCACTGCTCCTGTTCTCGCGGTTTCCGCCGGCCTTCGTGGGAGGAACCGTGCTGCTCTCGGTGTCCAAGATCCTGGACAACCTGGAGATCGGCCACAACGTCATGCACGGGCAGTGGGACTGGATGCGTGATCCCGCGATCAACTCGTCCAAGTGGAAGTGGGACGCCCCGTCCTCCGAGAAGACCTGGAAGCGCGCGCACAACTACCAACACCACACGTACACCAACGTGGTCGGCAAAGACCGAGACCTCGGCTACTCGGCGATGCGCGTGCATCCCAACCAACCGTGGCACCCCATCTACCTGGCACAGCCCATCTACGCCATCGGAATCGCCGCCTTGTTCGAGTGGGGCATAGCGCTGTACGACCTCGATCTGGGCGCCGTGCGTGACGGAACCAAGGAATGGTCGGAGGCGAGGGCCGAGCTGGTTGCGCTTGGCCACAAGGCGTGGCGACAGCTAGCCAAGGACTACGTGCTCTTCCCCCTGCTGGCAGAGCCGTCCTCGCGCAAGACGACCTTGCTGGCCAACGTCACCGCGAACGTGGTGCGCAACGTGTGGACCCAGATCATCACCTTCTGCGGCCACCTCCCCGACGGCGCCGAGACCTTCACCCAGGAGCAATTCGACACCGAGAGCCGCGGAGGACGCTATATCCGCCAGCTCCTGGGGTCGTGCAACCTAAATGGCAACGAGCTGTTCCACATCATGACGGGCCACCTGTCCTTTCAGATCGAGCACCATCTGTTTCCTGCGGTGCCGAGCAGCCGATACCGGGAAATAGCGCCCCGGGTACGCGCGGTCTGCGAGCGCTACGACCTTCCCTACTCGAGTGGCCGCTTGGGGCGGCAGTACCTGTCCGCAAGCAAGCGGATTGTGCGTTTCGCCTTTCCACCACGCCGGGGCAGCCAGCCAAGCGCGGGGAGCGTGGTGAAGTCGGCGGATCTGCTCAGCGCTTGAACGTCACCTTCTGGTCACGCGTCACCGGCAATGAGGCCGACGCGCCGCGTCGGATCGCCGAGACCGACTACGTCCAGGTGACGATTCCGGTTCAGCGCGAGGAAGTGCGTGTCGAGCGTGAGGACCAAGCGCAACCATAGAACCGGCCACGGCTTGCTCGAACACGCGCGACCGCCTAGCGCTGAGCCTCGCTGATCCGCCAGCAGACACTGCTGCTCTTCGACGAACCCGGCACTCTCGGACCTTCCGCCAGACCTCTCACTCGCTTCTGCTCTTGCCCGAAGCAGTAGCGAGCATGCGGCTCGCGCGCGCGACTGCTCCCGGCGCGAATGGAAGCGTGACCGACGCCGTGTCCTGGGTGCACCCGTCGCTCGGCGTTCTACCTGACCACCCCGGGGTCACCGGTCACCCAAGGCAACGGGCGATCGCGAGCAGGGTCTCGCGTAACTGCCCGAACCGCGAGCGGCCAAGCTCTTCCTCCCACTCTCGTTCCAGGCGCCTTACCGAGGCTCGGGTGGCGCCGACTGCTGCCTCCCCCCGCCGGGTGAGATGAACGAGGCTTGCGCGCGCGTCGGAGGGATCAGGGCGCCGCTCGAGGTAGCCGTTCGCCTCCAGCTCGCCGATCAAGTAGCTCATCGCCTGGCGGCTCATTCCGGCGCGATCGGCAAGCGCCGTCATTCGCACCCCATGCGGAGAGGGGTACTGGAAGACCGCTAGATGGGCAGTGCCAATGTCGTCGAAGCCGTCGGCTATCAAGTCGCGCTGGATCCGAGCCCGAACGGCCTGCCAGCAGGCACGGAGCAGCGCTCCGATCAGCGGTCCTTCGTCGTTCTGTGTTGACTGCAATCCCATGGCCCAGTAGAGTTTAGGAAAGTATTTTGCCTAATAGCCAGTATCGAATGGAGGACCCGATCGCGGTGATCGTCCGCTTCAACGGCGACCCCGACGACCTCTTCGAGCGCTTCGAGAGAGCGCGTCGTCTATGGATCGAAGCGCAGCACGGTGACTACAGCCCACCGGACTTCTACGCGGTCTGCAAGACCGACGAGGGGATCGTGATCGTCGACAGTTGGGAGACCGACACCGCTCACCAGGCGTTCGGTCGCCGGATGGGTCCTCATCTTGAGGCCGTGGGCATGGGGATGCCCGATCACCTGGAGCATCTGTGGATTGAGAAGCTCGGCTGGGACTGAGCCCGCGGGACGGAGATCAGACCGAGAGGAATCCGATGCTTGGAAACGCACGTGTCGCGCCAACCCTGGCGGTGACGGATATGAGCCGCGCCCGGCGCTTTTATGAGGGCAAACTGGGGTTGACGGTTGAAGCAGAGGTCGAGGATACGATTCGCTACAAGTGCGCCCACGGGACCGGCTTGGCGCTGTTCGAACGGCCGATGACGCCAACAGAGCGGACAGCGGCCGCTTTCGAGGTCGAGGACATCGAGCAAGAGATCCGGGAGCTCAGGGACAGAGGGGTGGAGGTGGAAGGCGTCATCACACTTCCCAGCGGTCTCAAGCGAGCGTTCTTCAACGATCCCGACGGGAATAGGATCGGGATGCGACAGCTCTAGCGCAGCGAACGACAGCTGCGTAACGAGCTTGAGAGTCAGTGTGGCTCTCGGTCTCCCGGTCTTGTCCCCGGGGCGCTGTCGCGAAACGCGGCGCTCCCCTTTCTGCGTTGCTCCGTGCCGCGAGCTGGTGTCTCAGCCGAGGTCAACAGGCCCCGCTCGGAACGAGTAGCAATAGCGACTTGATAGCGACTTCGCACCCGTCGCGCGCTATCCCTTTCGGCGCAAAGCGATAACGCGGTCGGGAGCGGATCAGAGGTTGCTTGCCCCCTTGCCCGGACGCTTCCTGGCGCCCCTGAGGACCGCGCCGAGACTTGCTTCGCGTCTGCCAATCCCGAACCCGGGCGCTTCGTTGGTGCTTCAGCGTGGCTCTGCTCGAAACGCCGCTCGACGCTGCGCGCGAAATGACTGTCTCGCCATCCACAATGTGCGCCGTGAGAGAACCGCTCCTCCTAGCGTCACACGGGAGTTCCGAGCAGGCCGTGATGGCTGGCTGTCACCGGATGAGCTGACCCCGGTGATTCTCAGGCAGCCCCAGCCCGCACCGACGAAATGGAATCACGGGAGGGCCGCGTCGTCATGAGGACTACCACGGACGCCATCGCCTACAGCGTGACGATCTCTCCAGTCGCCGTCCCGAAACCAACCGCCGCGGCGATGCTCGGCATGAGCGTCGATAGCTTCGAGCGCTACGTGATGGAGCACGTGCGATGCGTGCGGCGAGGACGTTTGCGGCTATTCCCGGTCAGCGAACTCGAGCGGTGGGCAAACCAGAATGCGGAGCGGCTGCTCGATGCCGGCGCTGATCTTGCGGCAAGCGTGCGCGGAGCATAGGATCGCCAAGAGGACAGCAGTGTCTCCGCGGCGCGGCGGAGCTTCGGAACGACCACAAATGGCGGCTGCGGAGTGCCTGGCCGTCGCTTCGAAATGGACTGGCCACGCTGGATGACAAACCCGGGATCCAGGCAAGCGAACCCACCGTCGACTTTCGGGCAGATCGGCGATCGCGCTGCGGGGGCCCGCCATGTTCAGAGTCCCANNCCTGATGGGCTCGCCCGACCAAGCCTCCAGCGGTGCGCCAACGACCGCCGTTCGAGGTTGACTGATGGCGACCGGCATCGAAACCCGCCACGCGCGGGGCTGTCGTGCCCGTGGTGGCGGCCGGTGTAGCTGCACGCCCACTTATCAAGCGCATGTCTTCGACAAGCGCAGCGGTAGGCGTATCCGCAGGACCTTCGCGCGCCAGGCGGAGGCGAAGACCTGGCGCCAGGACGCCCTGATCGCGCTGCGCAGCGGAACCCTGCGTCCGCCGTCGCCCATCACTGTGCGCGAGGCTGCACGAACATTGAATGACGGAATGGGTGCCGGCGCGATCCTCGACCGGTCCGGCAAGCCCTACAAGCCCTCGACGTGCCGCTCCTATGAGGATGCGTTAGATACCTACATCGTGCCGCGTCTTGGCGAGCTTCGGCTCGCAGAGGTGCAGCGGCGCGATGTGCAGGACCTCGTCGAAGATCTGCGTGCCGCGGGCCTCGCAC
>QHBY01000408.1 GCA_003244245.1 Pseudonocardiales bacterium | reverse complement strand
CGTCCTGGAACGTCGCGCCGACCCAACATGTGTACGGAGTCCTCGAACGCAGCGAGAAGGACGGACCCGCCGTTGCCAGGCGGCTGCGCGCACTTCGGTGGGGACTCGTCCCGTCCTGGGCCAAGGATCAGAAGAACGGGTCCCGGCTGATCAACGCCCGAGTCGAGACGTTGGCCGACAAGCCCTCCTTCCGATCGGCCTTCGCAAAGCGGCGCGCCATCCTGCCGAGCAGCGGCTACTACGAGTGGCAGCCGATCGACGTCGACGGCAAGGTACGCAAGCAGCCGTACTTCATCCACCCCACGGAGGGGGGAGTGCTGTCGTTTGCCGCGCTCTACGAGTTGTGGCCCGATCCGACGAAGGACGATGACGATCCACTGCGATGGGTTTGGTCGACCACCATCGTCACGACCGACGCCACAGGCCCCGCCGGAGAGATCCACGATCGAACTCCGTTGATCTTGCCGAGCGAACGCATCGACGCGTGGCTGGACCCGACGCTGACCGATCCGGCGAGGATTCAGACACTGCTCACTGGCATCGAGTCCGTCCCGCTTGAGGTGCGCCCGGTCTCGACTGAGGTCAACAAGGTTGGCAACGACAGGCCCGACCTGATCGACCCCATCGACGAGCACGCCGACCGGCCGCTCAACTTGGCCATGGCATAGAGGCCACGAGGCGATGGGTCGGACGCGCGCGCGGATGAGGTGCGCCGCGATGATCGGCCCGGCTGGGACTCGCAACTGGAAGGGCCGGACGAAAATGTCGGACGCCGGGTACATGCTGCCGGTTGTGACAAAGAGCTATCCCTACATCAGCCTGACCGCTGCCATCGTCGACAAGACATCGCCGCTGCGGGCGTACTTCGACAAGCGGTTCCCGAACCGGGCGACGCTGCAGGCGACGTACCGCGCCAGCAGCGGGGAACTCCTTGTGCCGGCCGGGAGCTCTAACCCCGGGACACTCGGTGCCGCGTTCGACGTCCTGGTTCGACTCACACTTGACCCAACTCGGGTCCCCAACGTCGCCGTGCTCGGATTCATTGAGTCCCCGGAGGCGATCGCGAGCGTCCGGCTAGCAATCGAGGCCGGCGCCGCCGCGGCGGCCGACTGCCGTCACCGGCCCGCGGCAGAGGTCGTACTCCGCTCAGCTTGGGCCGCGGCACTGTGCATCGAGGTCTACCGCACAGGGTTGGTGATGCCCGGGTCGCCTCTATCGGCACTAAACGCTGCGCGATTCACACCCGAGGCACTGCTCGAGCTCGCCGACGACGATGCGCTGCACCAGTTGGGCGCACTTCACGAACTGGCTCAAGAGCGCCTTTACCCCCACCTGCGCGACCACCCAGAGTCGGTCAGGTTGGGGCCGACGTTCGAAGGCTCGTATCTCTGCGCGGCCGACGCTGACGCAATCGTCGACGGGCGACTGATCGAGATCAAGGCGCGCCTTGGAGCAAAGTCGAAGGCGGGGGTTCGGTCGGACGGTCTGTCCTTGGAGGACATCTACCAGCTGCTGGGCTACGCCCTTTTCGACAGGCTGAACGAGTACGCCATCGAGTCGCTCGGCTTCTACTCCGCCCGATACGGGACGTGGCGGGCATGGGAGCTGCCGGACTTCGTCTCAGAGCTCGCTGGTGGCGACGTCGACCTGGCGTACGAGCGGGCCTGTGTCTGGCGCCTGTTGGGCGGCGCAGACGACGATCCTCCTCGCCGACGTCCCGCAGCATCGCGCGACAAGTCGGCGGGAGCGCGTCGTGGGTGATGATCAGTGCGAGACTTCAACCAGCGGGACACAGCGCTTCCGGGAGCGACGGACGGGGGGTTCTGGTGCTGCAAGCCGTGGAGCATGCTGTCCCGTCTCATCGAACCTGACGTAGGAGAAGCCCAGCGCTGGCGGGTTCGTCGCCAAGATGACGCACGATTCCTCGCGCACGTCTCACAAACCTGACGCAATTCGACGTGCTGGCGTGAGCCTGTCGCTGCTGCTGATTTGTGTAGCCGGCGACAAGCCCGCACGGGTCCCGCCCGCCTACAGGCCTAATTGGGTTGCGGCGTTGTTCTTCCACGCGTTCTCGACACGCACGTAGGTGCCGACGCTGGCCAGCGATCGGTGGCGGGTCTGGTGGGCGATGGCACGGTCGCTGGCGCCGCGCTCGTGAGCGTAGGTAACGAAGCCGGCGCGCAGGCTGTGCGCTGACCAGTCTCGTTTGCCAGCGCGGTCTATCCCAGCGCGGGCAATCGCTTGCTGAACGAGGTCGTTGACGGCCCCGGCTGACAGTCGCCGGGGGAGGGGCCGGTTGTTCTTGCCCACGGGACGGAAAACTGGCCCGTCGGTGATGCCTGCCAGGGCGAACCACGCGCGCAGCGCAGTGACGGGGCATAGGTCGGTGTCGCCGGCGCGGGGCAGGACGACGAGCTCGTTGTTCTCGCCGCGCTGGTTCGTCTTCGAGCGAGGTAGCGCCAGCACCAGGCCGTTGGCGTGTTCCGCGATGTGCTGGACGTCGAGGGCGGACAGCTCACTTCTGCGTAAAGCGGCCACGAACCCGACGAGGAGCAGGGCGCGGTCGCGGGCTCCGCCGCGGTCCGCTTCGGGAGAGCGACCAGTTGTTCTCCAGGTACGAGTGATCGGACAGTTTGCTAGTACGGTCTGCAGCTCCGGGGGTCTGAGCGGTGACGCCTGATCCGGGGGAGCGGCATGGGTGCGGCGAATCCCTTCCCAGACCGCGACAA
>QHBY01000407.1 GCA_003244245.1 Pseudonocardiales bacterium | reverse complement strand
ACCCGCGAGACGAAGAACGAGGCAACCGAGCGCATGTCGACGGACTTGCCCTCCGCCAACCGGCGCTCCAGTCCGCGGATGTAGGCCTCGGCGATGTTCGCGTAGGACTCCACGGAGAACAGCAATGTCACGTTGATGTTGATGCCCTCGTAGATGGCCTGCTCGATCGCCGGGACGCCCTCCGCCGTGCCCGGGATCTTGATGAACGCGTTGGGCCGGTCGATGCTGGCCCAGTCGGAGCGCGCCTGCTCGAGCGTCCCCTCGGTGTCGAGCGCGTAGAGCGGTGACACCTCCAGTGAGACGAAGCCGTCGTCGTGATCGTTGGCCTCCCACACCGGGCGCAGCAGATCGGCCGCGAGCTGCACGTCTTTGACCGCGATGCGGTCGTAGATTGCGTGCGCGTCCAGGCCCTCCTTGGCCATGCTTGCAAGCTCTGAGTCGTAGTCGTCGGAGCCTAGGATGGCCTTCTCGAAGATCGACGGGTTCGATGTGACCCCACGCAGCGAGTCCTGCTCGATCAGCCGTTGCAGCTCGCCGCTGTCGATCAGGTTGCGGCGAATCTGATCCAACCACACGCTCGTGCCCGCCTCGGTGAGGGCGGCTAAACGGGGGTTGACCTCGGCGCTGACGCTCATGCAGGTGCTCCTGCCTGTGATCGGAGTGAACCGGGCTTCCTGAACCTGTGCTTGGGTCCCGACGATACCGGCGACCCACCGCGGGTGCGAACGCCCGGGGGTTGCGTTGGGCTTACGGCGTGAGAGATGATCCCGCCATGTCGTCGCTCGAGCATGTCCCAATCGGCTCCCTGCAGCTCGAGCGCTTCGAGCCGCTGCTGGGGACGCGAGCGCTACGAGCAGCTCGGCGATGCGGTGCAGCGCAGCCGAGCGGTCCTGGGCGGCCGGCCGTGCGAAGCCTCATGCAATATTCGGATCTCCTCCAGCGGCTGCTCGAGGCCTGACCGTGCCCAATCGCGGCGGCATCGACCTCGGGGGGACCAAGATCCAGGCGGCGATCGTGGATGAGCGCCACCGCGTGCTGGGACAGGCGCGGCGCCCCACTCCCACGAGCGGCGGCCCCCCGGATGTGAAGGACGCGATGGCAGCCGCGCTGGCCGAGGCAGCCGCAGCGGCGGGCGTTGAGACCGCGAGCCTCGCGGGCATCGGGGTCGGCTCCCCGGGCGAGGTCGACGCCCGGACGGGCGCGGTCGCACAGGCGCGCAACCTGCCGGGGTGGGAGGACCCCTACCCGTTGGCGGCCGAGCTCTCGGCGGCCACCGGGGCGCCGGTGGCCCTGGGCAACGACGTCCAGGTGGCCACCGACGCCGAATTCACGCTCGGCGCCGGCAAGCCCTACCGCTCGCTGCTCGGGGTCTTCTGGGGCACCGGCGTGGGCGGAGGGATCGTCCTCGACGGCAAGCCCTGGCTCGGCCGAGGCGCCGCTGGGGAGATCGGGCACATGGTGGTCAAGCGAAAGGGCGCGCGGTGTCCGTGCGGCCGGAGGGGGTGCATGGAGGCCTATGCCGGGCGGGCGGCAATGGAGGCCAAGGCACGACGCGAGGTGGCCAAGGGCGCCAAGACGAAGCTGTTTGAGATCATGGAGAAGCGCGGGCGCACCCGGCTGACGAGCGGCATCTGGGCGCGGGCGATCGCGCATGAGGACGACCTGGCGCTCAAGCTGATCGACCGCGCGATCGCCGCGCTGGGCGCCGGCGTGGCCTCGGCGTGCAACCTGCTCGATCCTGAGGCCGTGGTGATCGGCGGCGGGCTCGGCGTCCGCTTCGGTCAGCCATACGTAGAGCGCATCGAGGCGGCGATGGGTCCCCACCTGTTCGCCTCCGAGCACCCACCGGCGGTCCACCTCGCCTCCCTGGGCGACCTGGGCGGCGCCATCGGAGCGGCGCTGCTGGTCCGAAAGTCGGCAAGGGCGCGTTCGGGCGACGGGGCGCAGGCCGCCGGGTAGGGCCGCGCAGCCCCCGTCCGAGGTCCGAGCCGTTTCTTTCGGCGCCGGAGCCAAGCACCGTGGTCACTATGTCGTGTGGGGACGCCGCGCCGCGATTCGACCGTCGAGGCATCTCGGGGGCGAAACCTCCTTGTTCTCGCGATGCCGCGGTCGAGGTTGAGCGAACGGAACGCGGAGCTCGTCCGGTGCGGCACTGTCGGATGGGTCGATCAGGCGCTCCTTCACCCGGTCACCTGACAAAGCGAGAGCGCCACCCTCTCAGCCGCAAGCCGGGGTCCGCTGCCATGACTCCTTTGCGCCGGAAGCGATCACGAGCGGCGCTCAGGTGGAGACGGCTGCTCTCGCCGCGGAAGGACCGTGGGCCGCCGCGCTGGTGGCGTGTGGTCACCGACGAAAGTCGCCGCTAGCTTGCTACACGCCGACGGTCCTCACCCAGCGACCTGCTGGAGCCCCTTCTGGAGGTCCTCTCGGTCCATCACGGGGAACATCTGAATCCTCGCCCTGACCTTCGCGAAGAGCGGCTCGCTGATCGATGGAATCCGTGAGGGGTCCTCGAGGTCGAACACGATGAATGCCGTCCGCACACCGTCCTCGGGACCGAAGTAGGCCGCCTCGGGCCGCAGTCTCTCGAGGGTGTCCTGCATCAGCTGCGGCAGCGAGCCGTCTGCGATCGCGCGACTGGCAGCTTCCGTGTCGAGCTGTAGCTTCATCATCATGCGCACGGCTGACCTCCCTGGAGTTTTCCGTGGACTCTAGTCATCGTGGCCAAGCTGGCGTGCTCTGCCTGCGGCGAGCGATCGCCCCCCGTTACCAGCGGTCGCTATGAGGCCTGACGGCATCTGGAGACGAGGACCGCCGTGTCGCGCTGCGCGACTCGCATCAACTCCACTTCGGGTAAACGACGGTTACGCCATTTGAGCTATATAGGCGCGGGCGTGCGTAGCCGCAGGCATCGTCCCATGGCCGGACGGTGCTGTGCAGTCGAGCGCCGCATGACGCAGGAGGAGTAGGCGCCCGACGACTCCTCCGCGCCGGGAGCGATCGTCCGCGGGGGCGGTGCCGTCGCTCTTGCTTTCGTCCCGAGCGGGTGTGCGCCGCGTGCGCACGGAGACGCCTCCCTTCACGCGAAATCAGCAGGGTGCGGCTCTCAGCGAGACCGAGTGGCTACTTGAGGATGATTGTGCCCTTCGCTCCGCCGGGCTTTATGGCGTAGGGGGTCAAGCTTTCCGTCAGGGGTCCGTAGGCCTCTCCTGCACCTCCGGACTGAATCGTCAGAGAGAATATGTGGCACGCGCCAGATCGGCGGTCGATCGCCGCGACGACGAGCAGCAGCAGCAGCCAGAGTGCCACCAGATCCTGCCGGCGCAACGAGGCGCCAACGTCCTGGCGGACCGCGGCCGCGACGATCAGATGCGGGCGTCGAGACCCCCTGCGAGGCTTCGCCCCGTAGTG
>QHBY01000406.1 GCA_003244245.1 Pseudonocardiales bacterium | reverse complement strand
GCGCTGGAGTGGTTCGGCGGGGCGAGGTGGGAGTTCGACGCCGAGGGCCTGCCGGTGCGGGTGATGGATGGGCCGGGCACGCAGGTGCGGTTTGTCCATGAGCAGGGCCGGCTGGTCGGGTTGGTCCATAAGGGCGGGAAACGGCTGAGCCTGGGCTGGGATGGTGAGCGGATCACCGAGCTGGCCTGTTCGGACGGTCGGCGGGTGGCTTACCGCTACGACGAGGCGGGTGGCCTGATCGAGGCCGACGGCGGGCCGGGCGGTGTGCGCCGTTACGAGCTGGACGCCCAGGGTCGGGTGCTGGCCGTGCTCGACGCCGATGGTGTGGTGGAGATGCGCAACACCTATGACGCCGATGGCCGGGTGCTGGGGCAGGTCTCGGCGCATGGCCGCCGGTCGCGGATGCGGTACCTGCCCGGGCACGTCACGGTCGTCGATGACGAGGACGGCGGGCCGGTCAACACCTACCTGCACGACGAGCACGGCCGGTTGATCGGGGTGGTGGATGGCCACGGCGCCGAGTTGACCAAAATGTATGACGAGTGGGGCAACCCCACCACCATCACTGACCGCAACGGCGCGGTCACGGTGCAGGAGTGGGACGAGCGGGCCCGGCTGGTCCGCCAGACCGAGCCCAGCGGGGCCGTGTTCCGCTCCTCCTACGATGAGTCCGACCGGTTGCTGGAGGTCGCGGTCTCAACCGGGGCGGCCACCCGGTTCCGGTACGAGGGCACCGAGCGCACCCCGGTGGAGGTCATCGGCCCCGAGGGTGGCGTCGTGCGGATGGAGGTCGACGGCGGGCTGGTCCGCCGGATCGTCGACCCGGACGGGGTCGAGGTCAGCTTCGGGTTCGACACCGATGGCAACATCACGTCGGTCACCGACGCCTATGACAATGCCGCGGTCCTCGAGCGGGACGCCGCCGGCCAGGTCACCGCGGTGGTGTCACCGACCGGACGGCGCACCGAGCTGAGCTATGACCAAGCCGGGCATCCGGTCGAGCGCCGGGAACCCGGTGGCGCGGTGCGGCGGTTTGCCTATACCCCGGCTGGCCGGCTGGCCTCGGTGACCGATCCTACGGGGGCGCGGAGCGAGACCCGGTATGGCGTCGACGGTGAGGCCGAGCAGGTCATCGACGCGTTGGGGCACGTCACCAGCCGCCGGTTCGACACACTGGGCAACCTGGTCGGCATGGTCTCTCCCGACGGCGCCAAATGGGAGTTCAGCTACGACGCGCGAAGCCGCCTGGTCGGGATCCACGACCCGGCCGGCGCGAGCTGGCTGCGCGAGCACGACGCCGAGGGCAACCTGGTCGCCAGCATCGACCCGTTGGGGACGCGTCGCGCCGACACCGTCAACCAGCTGGGTCGGATCACCGAAATCGACGACGGCGTCACCTCGGTGGACTTCGAGTACGACGAACTGGGCAGGACCACGGTGCAGCGCCGCCCCGATGGCACCGAGTCGCGGGCCAGCTATGACCTGTGCGGACGGCGCACCTCGAGCACCGACCCACTCGGTGGTGTCACCCGATACGCCTACACCCCCGCCGGACGGCTGGCCCGGGTAACCAGCCCGTTAGGGCACGCAACCGCGTTCGAGTATGACCGGGCCGGGCGATTGGTGACCGAGATCGACCCGCGTGGGCTTCGCCGCACCTACCGCTACGACGCCGAGGCCCGCGTCACCCGGGTAACGGCGGCCGGGCAGGCCTGGTATCTCGACTACGACGCTGCCGGGCGGTTGGCCACTCGCCGTCGCCCCAACGGCGGGATGACCCGCTACGACTACGACGCCGTCGGACGGCTGATCCAGGTCACCGACCCCGCCGACGGCGTGACCCGATTCGGCTACGACCCGCTCGGTCAGCTAACGCAGGCCACCGACGCCAACGGCGCTACCACACACTATGAGTTCAACGCCCGCGGTTGGCTGGCCACGGTCACCGACCCCCTCGGCGGGGTCGTCGAACACCGCTACGACGAGGTCGGGCGACCGGTGGCCACCACCGACCAACTCGGGCGCAGCACCCGCTGGGAATACGACTCCGCCGGCCAACGGATCCGGCAGCTGGATGCGGCCGGCGGGCAGGTCCGCTGGTCCTACGACCCCTCCGGGCGCCTGGCCGGCTACCACGCCGGCGGAGCCGACCCGGTGACCATCGAACGCGACGCACTGGGCCGCCCCAATGTGATCGAGGAGCCGGGCCGGCGTCACCAGCTGGCCTGGGACCCGCTCGGCCGGCTGATCGCCAAACGCTCCGGCGAGCTGGAACTGACCTGGCGCTACGACGCCGACGGACGCCAGATCGCCGCCGGCTACCCCGACGGCACCCACACCGCCTTCACCCACGACCCGGCCGGCGGGCTGACCCACGCGCAGCACCCCGTGCTGGGCACCATCGCGCTGCACCGAGACGAAGCCGGCCGCCTCACCGGCCTGGACACCCCCGCAGGCAGCGAATCGTGGTCCTACCGCGACGGCGAGCTGGTCGGCCACAGCAGCGAGCGCGGCGGGCAACGCCAGGTCACCCAGCTCGAACGAGACGCCGCCGGCCGCGTGATCACCGAAGCCCGCAACGGCGTCATCAGCCGCTACCACTACGACCCCGCCGGCCAACTCACCACCACCACCA
>QHBY01000405.1 GCA_003244245.1 Pseudonocardiales bacterium | reverse complement strand
CCTAGCGACCAAGGATCACTAGCGTCGACGGCATGACGCACCTGGTTCAGCACACCGCCGCCGGCGAAGGCGTCGAGCTCACCGCCCCGGACGCGGTCCTCACCGTGAAGATCGACGCGGGACACACCGACGGTCATTACGAGCTTTTCGAGATCGACGCGCCGCGGGGGCCGGCAACGCCGCTGCACCGGACCGGCTGGGGCAAGGCCTACTACGTACTCCACGGCCGCATGATCGTCCAGGTCGAGGTCGACGGCTTCGACCTCGGGCCAGGATCGTCGATCACCATCCCGCCAGGAGCCCTGCACACCTTCACGGTGCTCAGCCCGACGACGAAGTTCCTGGTGGTGAGCCTGACCGGCGCCATGGGCAGGTTCCACGCCGACCTCGACGCCACGGTGCCCCACGGCCGTCCGATCGAGCGGGCTGCGCAGGAGATCCAGCAGGTCCTGGCTCGCCACGAGGTGACCGTGGCCGGCTTGGAGGCTGCCCGATGACCATGGTTGTGTGGACCTTCACCCTTCTGGCGGCGGCGACATACATCCTCGTCTTCGTCTGGGAGACCCTGCTGTTTCAGCGTCCCGGCGTGCATCAAGGGATCTTCTTCGTCCCCACTGCCGACGTGCCGGCGGTCCGACTCTGGGCATTCGGCGTTGGCTTCTACAACCTGTTCCTCGGCTCCGGCGCGGTCGTCGGCGTGATCGCCTGGAGTGCTGGCCAGGAAGCGGTCGGTCGGACGCTGGTCATCTACACATGCCTGTTCATGTTCCTGTCCGGCATCGTGCTTCTCGTTGCCGACCGGCTGGCGTTGGGTCGCCCGCGGGGAAAGGGTCTCGGCGGGGCGCTAGCCGCAGGCGGACCAGCCCTCGTCGCGCTCATCGCCGGGGTGCTGTGAACAGCTCTTTCTGTGGTGTGATGTGGCCCGAAGTGGTGCCAGCTCCGCAGTGCATCTCACGTCGGTGGTTCCGAGGGGTATTTCGGGCAGGTTGGGATGACCGGCGTAGATGACATCGTCCAGGGTGTTCGTAAGCTTTCGGTTCGAGGGCTCGCAGTCGTACGCGCTAGCGCCGCGGTCAACGTGTCCTGGCCGGCGGCACCCAGGGCCTTCCAGGCGGGCGCGGCGGCAGGCCCGGAATCGGTGGCGATCCGTTGGGCCAGGGCGGTCGCTGTGTCGAGTCGGGGTAGTAGGTCGGGGGTCGACGTCGGCGAGGTACTCGCGCGGGCGCCGGTGAATTCACGGACGAAGTGGGCGCCTTCACCGATCGCGACGACGCGAGGGTCGCCGACGATCTCGCGCGGCGCATGTCGATCCTGGAATGGCGATCCACGCGGGGTTTCAGCACCAACCGGGTCTCGAACGGCTCAGCCGGTATCGGGGCAGCACCGACTGTTCACTACCTCGTCTGGCGTCGACGAGTCAGGTTGCGGCTGTGGTCAGCATCGTCCATGGATTCAACGCCCTGCCCAGAGCCGCGACTGCATCGAAGATCACGACCGCGGATCAACAGTAAAATGATCGAGGAGCCGCTCGGTGGCGGCCACGAGGGAGGGTAGGTCCTCGGAGAGGGTGGCCCGCACGATTGCGTGGGCGGTATCGAAGTACCGGTGGGCGAGGTGGTTGCGCATGCCAGCGACGTCGATCCAGGAAATGGCTGGCTCCAGCGCGAGCAGGTTCGGGGTCGATGGCTTTGACTGCTTCGCCAATTTCGATGAGACGAACTCGGACGGCATCGAATACCAGCCCGTCATCGAGGTCGCCTCGCGTGAGGTGGTCGGCGATGGCGGCAGCAGCGGCGAGGATGTCGGCCAACCGCTGGTCGTCGCGACGACTCACAGCGCAATCGCCTCACTCAACACTTCATCTCGGATCGTAGCCTTGAGCGTGGCAGCCGGCACGACGTCGACCTCGACGTCGAGCAATTCGGCCAGTTCCCGGTTCAACCCGGCCAACGACACGACGCCGACGCCGACGTCCAGGTCGACGAGCAGATCGATGTCACTGTCATCGGTGTCTTCGCCTCGGGCGACGCTGCCGAAGACACGCACGTTGCGTGCCCCGCGTCGAGTGGCGATCTCCATGAGGGCACGGCGGTGCCGACGCAGTCGCCGGCCAAGTCGCGTGTCGGGCAGCCCGAGCTGATTGCTTTGTGCGGGAATCAGTTCGAAGGCAAGCTGATGGCCGGTAGCCTCGATCAGCTTGGCGAGGGTACGAAGACCCGGTTCACGCCGGTCGGATTCATATGCGCTGATCACCGACTGAGCTACCCCCGCGCGTCGCGCGAGATCGGTCTGCGACAGTCGAGCACGGCGACGAGCCTCACGGATCATCGTCCCAGAACTCGTATCCATACCGCGATGTTATCACGGATTGTCTATAGGCTTACTACGAGAGTCAAGCACGCCACCCGGGACGCGACTCCGGGGGACACGAGGATGCCACCCGCCGGTTCACCGCCGGCCGGGCGGGCGTAGTAGCTGATCAGGGACGCACCGTCAGCACCGGTCACCGTCATCGGTGCGACAGCGATGCGGGGATCGTCGGACCGCACGGTCACCCCGTCCGTGGTGGGTTGGGCGGGTGGAGTGGCGAATGGTTGCGGCGTGCTGGCTTGCCGGGATGCTGGCGAGGGCGGCTGCCCGGAAGGCTCGCGCTGGCAACCTGTCACCTCCAGCAACACCAAGGTGCTGGCGAGGCTCCCGGTGATCAGGGTCACCCGGCGGAGCAACTCCCGCCGGGTGATCAATCCTGAATTGAAATCTTCGACGTGCTCCCCGACCAGGTAGTGCTTGACGTCGGTCATCAGATACCTCTCACAACGGCACCGCCTCAGCTGTCTGGTCAGGATACGAACCCACTGGCGGAGCGTGCCGAGTTCACCGCGGGCCGGCCATGACCCGATTGCTTTCTGGGCCTGCTGGTCGGCGGCGGAGTAGTCGCGGCCGTCGACGGGGCAAGTCATCGCGGCCACGGTGGTGGATATCGCGGCCACCACGGCTTATTGCACGACTCCGAGCATGGGCACAGCTGGTTCAACAACGAAGAGCACTAACCGCCCCCGGTTGCGTCGTGGCCATCGGGCTGAGGCTGGCCCGCACGGCCCTGCAAGAGCAGCAACAAACGTCACTGAGACATGATCTCCCGGATCAAACGGGGGTAGAATCGATTTCGAAGCAGATGCGGCGCACCGGGAGGCGAAAGCCTTCCTGGTATGGGCCACGGTCACCACATGCAGCGAGGTGGCATGGACGTTCCGGGTCACGGAGTCGCTTGATGACGTCCGGGCGGGGCAGCCGCGACAACGGACGAGCCCATGACCAGCATGTCGTTCTCGCCTCGGCCGACAGCCGGGGATTTGTTTCGCTGCGCCAGCCAGCCACCCCCCGAACTGAGCGGTACGCCATCGGGCGGTCGCTGCGCAAGCGGGTGCCCCGATCAGCGCTGGGCCACTGGAGCGTGCCCGACAGCCGCGCTGACCCGGTACAACAAATCATTGCGATCCACGAAGATCGCCTGGACCGGCTGATCCCGGTCCGGGTTGGCCGGATGATCGCCTCCCCCTACGCCTTCCTCCGCGGCGCTGCCGCGATCATGGCCGAGGACTTCGCCCACCTGCCCTCCACCGGGATCACCCCGGTCATCTGCGGCGACGCGCACCTGGGCAACTTCGGTTTCTACGCCTCACCAGAGCGCGACCTCGTCCTTGACCTCAACGATTTCGACGAGGCGCACCCGGGCGCCTGGGAGTGGGATCTGCGCCGACTGGCGACCAGCGTCTGGGTCGCCGGCCGGCAAAACAGTTCCCCGGAGCACGCCTGCGAGGAGGCCGTTGCGCGCTGTGTCGCCGCCTACCGCGAACACATGGCCTACCTGGCAGAGCAGCCGCTGCTGGCCCGCTCCTATGAACGCCTTGACCTCGACCGGCTGCGGACGACCGCTAACCGCGACACGCTGCGCAAGGAACTCAAGCGGGCAGCCAAACGGGC
>QHBY01000404.1 GCA_003244245.1 Pseudonocardiales bacterium | reverse complement strand
CCAGAACAGATGACCACACTCAGCCGCTCACGTGCACGGTGCCCTCGGGGGCGATCCCGATGAGGTCTCCCGTGTCGGTCCAGGTGATGAGCTGCAGCCGTGGCGCGCCTGCGACGAGTTGGAAGCTTCGCCCGCCGTCGGTGCTGCGGGCGAGGCCCTGCTGGGTTGTCGCGATCAGCATCTCCGGGTTCTGGGGGCTGACGGCGAGGTCGGCCATTGCGATGCTGGCGCGGGTGTCCCACGTCCGTCCGTCCTTGGACGCCATGAGTTGCCCGTCGTTGGAGCCATAGACCAAGCCATGCCTGGCTTTCAGGACGTGGAAGTCGGCCTGTCCGGCCAACGACCTCGTCTGCCAGCTCCGTCCACCGTCGGTGCTTTCGATGAGGCCGACGTTGCTGGGCCCGTCCTGGCCCGACCCCGGATGCCCGCTGGCCAAATAGTGGTTCGGTCCGACCACAGTGAACCCCATGAAGTCCTGCACAAGGTCCCCCACCCGGCTCGGCTTTCCCTGCTGCGGGAACCGGATCAGGCCGTAGTGGCTTCCCGCGTAGAGGTCTCCGGTGCCGGGGTCGACGCCGAGGGCATGCACGTGTGCGAGCTGCACCGAGCCTCCCTCGGACGGGGCGCTCCCACCGCCGCAGCCGGCTACGGCCACGACTCCGGTGAACAACGCCAGCCCGGCCAACAGCGCCCGTGCGCGGCCCTTCTGGGACTGGCGGGTGCCGGCGATCGGGCTGGGGCGCGAAGTGGAGCGTGAGGACGTGGTCACGTCGAACGAGCACCTGCTTCCGGGTGGTATCCATGTTCTACGTAGTGAGATAGTACATGCGCCAGAGAGGCTGTGACCCCAATCAGTCCACAGTGGTCACGATCGAGTGAGAGTTGTGCTTGACGGGCATGCACATCGTTGGCTGCCCGGCCGCCGTCGTTAGGGTGGCGGCGTGCGAGGGGAGCGGAGGGTCCGTCAACGTGCGCTGATCATTGGCCTCGTCCTTTGGGCACTGTTCGCCTTCTCGATCATGCAGATCGCGCAATGCCCTGCTACCGGTGCCGGATCGCACGGCGCGGTCCATGCCTCCGCGGGGCAGACTCACACCGAGTACGCCCACAGCGGGTCTGAGGGGCTTCGACCGACAGGCCACCGGTGCCACCACGATGCCGGTCACCAGCACGTGGGTCCCGCGGACAAACTGTATGCGTCGCCGCGCCGAGTGGTCGATCACGTGGCCGCCCCGGTCGGCCTCGACGCTGCTGACTGGTCGGCGGCCGGTGCCATGGTCCTGCTTGGGGTCCAGCGGCGAGGCCCTCCCTCCTCGATTTCTCCATCGTCCCCATCAGGACGTCAAATCCTGATCTCCACGTGCGTCGCGCGAACGTGAGGTGCGCCGTCGCGACGACCTGATCGCCTGCCGGCAGGGCAGACGCGGGTCGCCGCCGCGTGCCGTCGCCCTCGCCACTCGTCCCAGGAGAGATCAGGTTCATGGAGATAGTGCTCAACCGCGCGCTCGACGCGCGGCGCATCAGCCCGTCCCCCGCCCGCGTGCTGGCCGCCGGCTACGCGCCGCGCTGCGACACGGTCGCCGGCGCGGTCGGCAGCACCCCGGTACTGTGGATCGACCGGCCGCTGAACTCCGAAGGGCGCGGTTTCTGGGCGAAGCTCGAAGGGCATAACCCGGGCGGAATGAAGGACCGTGCGGCGTTACACATGGTCCAGTGCGCCCGTAAACGCGGTGATCTGCCACCCGGCGGCATGATCGTCGAGTCGACGAGTGGCACGCTGGGCCTCGGGTTGGCGTTGGCCGGCATCACCTACGGACATCCCGTGACCCTGGTCACCGACCCGGGCCTGGAGCCGATCATGCACCGGCTGCTGGTCGCCTACGGGGCCCGGGTCGAGGTCGTCGATAGCCCACATCCCACTGGTGGCTGGCAGGAGGTCCGCCGGCAGCGGGTGGGCGAGCTGCTGGCCGAGTACCCGGGCTCGTTCGGCCCGGACCAGTATCACAACCCGGACAACGTGGCCGGGTATGAGCCGCTGGCACTGGAACTGGTCGCCCAGCTCGGCCGGGTCGACGTGCTGGTGTGCTCAGTGGGTACCGGTGGTCATTCGGCCGGCGTGAGCCGGGCGCTGCGAGAGTTCTTCCCGCACCTGCGCCTGGTCGGTGTTGACACGGTGGGTTCCACCATCTTCGGGCAACCCGCCCGAACCCGGTTGATGCGCGGGCTCGGATCGAGCATCCACCCGCGCAACATCGACTATCCCGCCTTCGACGAGGTGCACTGGGTTGCTCCCGGCGAGGCGGTACGCGCCGCGCGACTGCTCGCGGCCGCGCAGTACGCCAGTGGTGGCTGGAGTGTGGGCGCGGTGGCTCTGGTCGCGGGTTGGCTGGCCCGTACCGAGGAGCCGGACGCGCGGATCGCCGCGGTGTTCCCTGATGGCCCGCAACGCTACTTCGACACCGTGTTCAACGACGACTACTGCCACCGGCATGGGCTGCTGACCGCGCAGCTGCCGACCGAACCCGATGAGATCGCCCATCCCAGCGAGCGTGAGGTCACTCGTTGGACCCGGTGTCGCTGCGTGCCCGACCCGATGATCAAGCAGGAGGGCCGTTGATGCGCACGGTCGCGCAGTTCCGCTCCTTTGACCGGCCGGTACAGCTGCTGGTGATCAACCAGTTCGGCATCAACCTCGGCTTCTACATGCTGATGCCCTACCTGGCCAACCACCTGGCAGGCGGGCTGGGCCTGGCCGCGTGGACGGTGGGTCTGGTGCTGGGGGTGCGCACCCTGAGCCAACAGGGACTGTTCCTGCTGGGCGGCACCTTGGCCGACCGGCTGGGTTACAAACCCATGATCATCGCCGGGTGTGCGCTGCGGGCGGCGGGCTTCGGGCTGCTCGCAGTGGTGGAAACGCTGCCCGCCTTGCTGGTGGCCTCGATGGCCACCGGGTTGGCGGGGGCGCTGTTCAACCCGGCGGTGCGGGCCTATGTCGCTGCCGAGTCGGGCGAGCGCCGGGTGGAGGCGTTCGCGGTGTTCAACGTCTTTTACCAGGCGGGGGTACTCATCGGCCCCCTGGTCGGGCTGGCGCTGATCACCTTCGACTTCCCGGTGGTGTGCCTGGTCGCCGCGGTGATCTTCGCCACGCTGACCGTCCTGCAGTGGCGCTCGCTGCCCGCCCGTAGGCCCGAGGACGGTCAGGCGCCGGGTGCGCGGGGAGTCCTGGCCGGCTGGCGCGAGGTCATCGGCAACCGCCCGTTCCTGCTGTTCTCCCTGGCGATGATCAGCTCCTACGTGCTGTCGGCGCAGATCTATTTGGCCCTGCCGTTGCAGGCTTGGCGGGTGCTGGGCCGTGACAGCGGTGACGTGGGCAGTGGCGTGCTGTTCGCCGTGTCCGCGGTCGTGGCGATCATCGGGCAGCTGCGGCTGACCGCCTGGGCCAGGCGACGGTGGAGCCCCGGCAGGTCGGTCGCCCTCGGCGTGGCCTTGATGAGCGGCTCGTTCCTACCCCTGATCCTGACCGCACACCTGACCTCCGCCGGTGCTGCGCCGGTCACGGGGGGACAGGCGGTGCTGGCGCTGGCCCCGGCGCTGCTCGCGACGACCCTGCTCACCCTGGGCACCGCGATCGCCTACCCCTTCGAGATGGACACCATCGTCACCCTGGCCCGTGGTCGGTTGGTGGCCACCCACTACGGCTTCTACAACACCCTGTCCGGGATAGGCATCACCCTGGGCAACCTGGCCACCGGGGTGGTGTGGGATCTCGGGTTGGCGTGGGGCTGGCCGGCGTTGGTGTGGATCGCCCTGGCCGCCACGGGTGCCGTCGGCGCAGGCGCCCTGGCCCTGCTCATCCGGCGCGGTCTGTTGCCCGCCAACACCCCCTGTCTCGACAGCACCGTCTCCATGGCCACCGCCACGGTGTCTCCTGGGAAGGATGACCAGCCCGATGACCAGTAATCCTCACCTGATCGCCGACCTCACCGTCGCCGTCAAGCCCAGTGTCACCCTCGCTGACGTGCACGCCGCGGCCGCGCGGCTGGCCGGTGTCGCCGATCGCACCCCGGTGCTGAGCTGCCCTGCCCTTGACGAGTGGGTGAGTGCGCAGGTGCTCCTCAAGTGCGAGAACCTGCAGCGCACAGGGTCGTTCAAGTTTCGCGGCGCCTACAACGCCATCAGCCGTCTGAACATCGAGCAACGCTCCCATGGGGTGATCGCTTTCTCCTCGGGTAACCACGCCCTGGCCGTGGCGACAGCCGCGCGGATGCTCGGCAGTACCGCGTTGATCGTGATGCCCTCCGACGCGCCGCCGGCGAAGCTCACCGCGGCCAGCGAGCTCGGCGCCCACGTCAGGACGTTCGATCGCTACACCGAGGACCGCTTCGCCCTGACCGACCGGCTCGCCGCGGAGCACGGCCTGACCCTCATCCCGCCCTATGACCACGTCGATGTCATCGCAGGAGCTGGCAGCGTCACGCTCGAACTGCTGAACCAGGCCGGGCCGTTGGACGTGCTGGTGATGCCGCTGGGTGGGGGTGGGCAACTGGCCGGGGCCGGCGTTGTCACCACCGCGATCAGTCCCGCGACGCGTCTGATCGGGGTGGAGACCGCCACCGGGGACAAGACCCGGCAGTCCCTGCGCGCCGGGCACCGGGTGCGGATCCCGGTGCCCCACACCATCGCCGACGGTGTCACCGGGGAGATCCCCGGTGAGCTCACCTTCGCACTCAACCAGCACCGCGTCAGCGATGTCGTGGTGGTCAGCGACGAGGAGATCACCACGGCTATGGCGTGGTTGTTCCAGGAGGTCAAGGTGGTGGCCGAACCCAGTGGCGTGCTGGCCGTGGCCGCGCTGCTGGCAGGACGTGTGGACCTGCCGGATCAGCGCGTGGGCGCTGTGGTCTCCGGCGGCAACATCGACCTACACCGGTTCCACGCACTCCTGCAGTCCCGACTCACCAGGACATGACCGGTCGCGAGTGGGAATGGCAAACCGCAACTCGGCCCGCCGCCGTACTCCTCCTCGTCGATCGGGGCACCCTGGGACTACACACAGGGCACTCAGCCGCGGTAGCCGCTTACCGATTATCTGGACCCGTCGAGGGCATTGACGAGGATTTGGATCCGTTCGCACCGTTCGCACCGGGGCGCGGTCCTCGGTATCGAATACGATCACCACGGCGCGGCCACGGTCAACAGCGAGCTGATCGAGGCCGGGCGCGGGTTCGTCCATGAAGAGCATGTCGGTTTGGGGACGGTGAGGCTGGGCTCCCTGACGCCGGTGCCGGGCGGCTGCGCGAAAGTCACGCCCCGGCGGGGGGTCTCGGATTGCTGCTCGGTACTCGGCCGCTGCCGAGGGCGTCCTGGGCGGCCCAGGTGGCCATCACTGCCCGCCGTTCGTGCGCTGCGGGGCACGCTCGGCTTTGAGCTGGTCGATCTCGTTACGCAGTTGCTCGACCTGCTGCTGTCCTTGGCCGCCGGTGTCACCGGCGTTCTTATTCTGGCCGCGCATCATCATCCACATCATTGCGCCCATACCGACCGGGCATGCCAGGGCAGCAAGTCCCAGTGACAGCGTTTGCATGATTCCTCCTGGTCAAGGCGCCCTTGTCTTCATCTACTATCTACGTACAAACATAGTAGATTATTCGTGTGTGTGCCGGACAGGCGTTAGCATCGGCATATGACGATGACAACGTCCGGCGCCAGGTGCGGTCGGGTCTGGCGCCGGCGGCGGCGCTGTTTCGATCGTTGAGTGATCCGGCGCGGTTGGCGATCGTGCGCCGGCTCGCGCTGGGTGAGGCTCGGGTGGTGGACTTGGTCCTTAAGTGCGGGCTGGTGCAGTCCATGGTGTCGGCGCACTTGGCGTGTCTGCGCGGGTGCGGGCTGGTGGAGTCCCGGCCAGTGGGGCGTGCCTCGGTGTTCACGCTGGTCCAGCCGGCGCTGATCGAGGTGCTCGCCGCCGCCGAGACGGTGCTGGAGGCGACGGGCAGGGCGGTCGCGCTGTGTCCGACCTCCGGCGAGGCGAGTGTGCGGCCGCGATGAGTGCACCCGAGACCGACGACACGCAGGCGACGCAAGCCCGCGAATCGAGTGGCTGCGTCCAGGCCCGCGCCACCGGCGCCGCCACGACGCGGGACGCGGCGTGGCACCAGCCGGCTTCGCGAGCCCGGCTGCTGTCGTGGCTGTCGCTGGCCTACATGACCGCCGAGGGCGTGATCGCGATTGTGGCGGCGGTGCTGGCCGGTTCGGTGGCACTGCTGGGCTTCGGCCTGGACTCGGCCATCGAGGGCTTGGCCAGCGTCATCATCATCTGGCGGTTCACCGGCACCCGCACCCTGTCCCAGACGGCCGAGGCACGCGCGCAAAAGGCCGTTGCGGTCACGTTCTTCCTGCTCGCCCCCTACATCGCCTACGACGCCGTCACCACCCTGCTGGCCCACGACCACGCCCGGACCAGCTGGCTGGGTATCGGCCTGTCGATCTCCTCACTGATCGTCATGCCGATCCTGGGCGCGGTCAAGAAGCGTCTGGGCACCCAGCTCGCCTCGATGGCCACCGCGGGTGAGGGCAGCCAGAATCTGCTGTGCGCCTACCTGGCCGCTGGGGTGCTGACCGGTCTGCTGGCCAACACCGCGTTCGGCTGGTGGTGGCTCGATCCCATCGTCGGGTTGGGCATCGCCGCCCTGGCCGTCTGGGAAGGCCGCCAAGCCTGGCGCGGCGAGGACTGCTGCTAGATGAGTGATTCCGTGAA
>QHBY01000403.1 GCA_003244245.1 Pseudonocardiales bacterium | reverse complement strand
CAGGCGGTGCCGTCGCTCTGCTCCAGGACCCCGGCCAGCGGCAGCGCCGCGGACCGGTCGATCGGCCCGATGTTGTCCAGGCCGAGGAACCCTCCCTCGAAGACGTTGTTGCCCTCGCTGTCCTTGCGGTTGACCCACCAGGTGAAGTTCAACAGCAGTTTGTGAAACACCCGGGCCAGGAAGTCGAAGTCGCGCGAGCCGTCGTTCTCGAAAACCCGCAGCGAGGCCCAGGCGTGCACCGGTGGGTTGACGTCGCCGAAGGCCCACTCGTACGCGGGCAGCTGGCCGTCCGGGTGCATGTACCACTCGCGCAGCAGCAACAGCAGCTGGCTCTTGGCGAACGTCGGATCCAACCGAGCCAGCGGCACGCAGTGGAAGGCGAGGTCCCAGGCGGCGTACCAGGGGTACTCCCACGGGTCCGGCATCGAGATGACGTCGGCGTTGTTGAGGTGCCGCCACGACGAGTTACGCCCGTGCTCCCGCTGCGGTGACGGCGGCGGGCCGGTTGGGTCGCCGTCGAGCCAGCGCGCCACGTCGTAGTGGAAGAACTGCTTGCCCCACAGCATCCCGGCCATCGCCTGGCGGAGCACCAGCGCATCGTCGGTCGACGCCTCGGCCGGGGTCAGCTCCCGGTAGAACTCGTCCGCCTCGGCGCGGCGGGCCGTCATCACCTTGTCGAACCCGGCCCCCGATCCCCCGCTGTCGCCGGCGGTCAGCCGCACCCGGACCACGGCCCGGCCGCCGGCCGGCACGTCGAGCCGGTACCACAGCGCGCCTTTGGTACCGACCCCGTCCGGATTGACGGTCGCGGCGCCGGCCACGACATGATCGTTGATCCCGTCCTTGGGGTACGCCGAGCGGCCCGGCACGCCGTAGAGCCGCTGGGTGTTGGTCTCGTTGTCGCACAGCAGCGGCTGCGGAGCACCATCGCCACCGAGCACGAGCGTGCCCAGCTCGGTGTGCCGCGCGAGCAGCGTCGAGTCCGTCCCGGCGCGGATCTCCGGCACCGCGTCCTGCCCGGGCAGTCCCCACGCCCAGGTGTTGCGGAACCACAATGTCGGCAGCACGTGCAGCGTCGCTGCCTCCGGGCCGCGGTTGTCCACGGTGATCCGCAGGCACAGGTCGGTCGGGCCGGCCTTGGCGTAGTCGACCGTCACCGCCCAGTACCGGTCCTGGGCGAACACGCCGGTGTCAACCAGCTCGTACTCCGGCGCGTCCTTGCCCCGGTGACGGTTCTGCTCGACCAGGTCGGTGTAGGGGAAGGGTCGTTGCGGGTAGTGGTAGCGCCAGGTCATCCAGGAGTGGGTGGGCGTCGAATCCAGATACCACCAGTAGTCCTTGACGTCCTCACCGTGGTTGCCCTCCGGCCCGGTCAGCCCGAACATCCGTTCCTTGAGGATGGGATCGACGCCGTTCCACAGGGCCAGTGCGAGGCAGAATGTCTGGCGCTCGTCGCAGACCCCGGCCATGCCGTCCTCGTTCCAGCGGTACACCCGCGAACGAGCGTGGTCGTGCGGGAAGGAGTCCCATGCCTCGCCGTAGGCGCTGTAGTCCTCCCGGACCGTGCCCCAGGCCCGCTCGGACACATACGGGCCCCAGGCCCGCCAGGCCGCCGTGCCCTGGTCTGCGTGCTGAAGCCGGAGGTGCTCCGCTGAAGTCATGCTCGTCAGTACACCAGCCCGCGCGGGCGTTACGTTCGGCCGTCGAGGGGACACTGCGTGGTCGTGACGACTCCCCTGCACATCACCTTCGGTCCTGCCGTGTGTACCTCGCTCGCTGAGGGGGGTGATCGGGAATGGCTGGTGGCCGACGGCTGCGGTGGCTACGCGATGGGCACCGTGTCCGGCCTGCGTACCCGGCGCTACCACGGTCTGCTGGTGCCTGCGGTCGGGGGATCGTTCCGGCTGCGTGGTCCCGACTGGGCAGGGGCCGGGGACTGGTACCGCGGCGTGCACGCGCGGCTGGAGGCGCAGCGCGGCCTCAACGCTGACGAGGACGTGTGGCTGGCCGGCCGGTTCACCGCTGACCTGGATACCGCGGGCGCCACGCTGCCGGTGTCGGCCTGGGCCGGCGATCTCGCGACCAAGCCGCCGCCGGCGGTCGGTGTAGTGGCAGCCGCCCGCGAGCGGGCGCGCACCCTGGTGGAGACCGCGGGCCCACCGACGAGGTCGCGGCGCGCCTGGTGCTGGCTGCCGACGCGTTCGTCACCACCCCGCCCGACGTCGTCGCGGGCTACCCGTGGTTCGGGGCGTGGTCGCGCGACACCATGACCTCCTACGAGGGGCTGTTCCTGGCCACCGGTCGGGTCGACGAGGGGCGGGCGCTGCTGCGCGGGTACGCCGCGACGGTCTCCGAGGGGATGCTGGCCAACACCGCCGACACCGGCGCCACGGAGTACAACACCACCGACGCCACGCTGTGTTTGCCCACGCCGTCGACCGCCATGTCGCGGCGACCGGTGACCTCGACCTCGCCGCCGCTACGGCGCTGGTGCTCGACGGGGTGGTGAAGGCGCACGTGCTGGGCACCCGGTACGGCATCGGCGTCGACCCGGCCGACGGGCCGCTGCGCCAGGGACAACCTAGCTACGCCCTGACCTGGATGGATGCCCGGGTCGACGGGATCGGGGTGACGCCTCGCATCGGCAAGGCGGTGGAGATCAACGCGCTGTGGGTGAACGGTCTCGCCGCGCTGCGGGCGCTGCACGCGCGCCTCGGCTCGGACGCTCCAGAGATCACCGAGCTGCACGAGCGCGCCCGTTCGTCCTTCGCCGCCCGCTACCCCACCGGCAGCGGCGGGCTCTATGACGTCGTCGACGGCCCGGCCGGCGATGACGACACCATGCGACCCAACCAGCTGCTCGCGTTCTCGCTGCCCCATGCGCCGCTCACCGACCCCGGCGCGGTCCGCGCGCTTGCCGCACCGCTGCTCACTCCGCTCGGGCTGTGCAGCCTCGCACCCGGCTCACCGGACTACCGTGGCCGGCACCGCGGGGGGATGCGCGACCACGACAGCGCCTATCAGCAGGGCACCGTCTGGCCGTGGCTGATCGGTCCCTACCTCGGCGCCTGCCGGCGCACCGGCGTCCCCGCCGACGGCGTGCTCGCCGGCCTGACAGCGCACCTGGCCGAGTGGGGACTGGGTTCGGTCTCCGAAACCGCCGACGGCGACGCGCCCCACGCCGCGACCGGTTGTCCCTTCCAAGCCTGGTCGGTCGCCGAGCTGAACCGCGTCATCCGGCGCGCTTGATGGGCTGAACAGCTCCGTCCGTCACAGGATGGAAACCTGTGCGTGCTGAACTGGGGGCGACTCCGCGAGCCGACCACGGCCAGTGGGTGAGGAGGTCTCCGATGCCTGACAAGCACATCGCGGTCTCGCAGGAAGTCGACCAGTACGCCTCGCAACGGATGACCGCGGCAGCCGCCGCGAAGGCCAAGCGGTTGTGGCCAGGAGTGATCGGCGAGGTGCTCGCCGACGAGATCATGGCTTTGCTGGATCTGCCGTCCTGGATGCAGTCGCAGACCCGCACGCAGCGGCTCATCGCCGCGATTCTGAACATCGCGGAGGAGCCAGGTAGATCCTGCGATGAGCGACCGGCTGCTTAGCTCATCCGCTGGACCGCCGAACTCAACGCCCCGTTACGCGGCGCAGCCGCAGAAACAGGTAACCGCCGTCCTCACACACCGTGTGCAGCACGAACCCGGTCATTCCGGCCGGCGCACCGGCGAGGACGTCAGCGACCTCGCGGGCCGCGGCCACCCGGTCCGGCGGCGCGCTGCCGCGACGGTCAGGACCGTCGCGCGGGCGCCCTCGCTGAACAGCGGCGAGCCGAGGTCCAACGCGCAGGAACGGGTGACGATCGCCAGTGGCACCTTCGACGGGCCGTAGCCCTCGGCGCGCACCGTTCCGGCGGCTACCAGCACGACGTCAGCCAGCTCGCGTAACGCCGCGAAGACTCGGTGATCAGCCGGCCCGCCGAGCCCACCGGACAACCCGTCGACGGTGGCCGCACCGTCCAGGCTGGCGATCATGTTGAGACGCACCGAAGGACGGCCTTGGGCTACCGGCAGGTCGGCGTACACGACCGCGGGGTCGACAGGATCGGCGGCAACGGGCAGCAACTGGCGCATAGCCTGCAGTCTGGCCTGCGTGCGGTCCCGTTACGCGCTCCGCGGTCGGGTACTCATGCGCAACCATGACGGCCTCATTCGCGTCAAGCCGGACGGCTCCCACCATCAACCAGACGATCCAGGTAAGGCACCGCCCGCAAGGTGCCCTCCGGCGGTGGCCACACATTCCGGACCAGCACGTATTCGGTCACCACGACGCCTAGGGCGGGCAACAGCGCCGACCGCGGGCGGATCGGCCACAAGTGACGCACCGCGGCGTAGTTCGTCGCCGTGTACATCACCAGCAGGTTCAACACACCGAATGTGGCGAGAAAGAAAAACACCCGGATCGGGGTGGTTCCGGCGAGCCGGAAGGCGATCAACGTGACCAGTCCGAGCGCCATCTACACGCGCAGCGCCACCGTCGGCGTCCCGGTCACCGGGGGACCGATCCGGCGGGCGGCCAGCCACCAGATCAGCGCCCATCCAGCCAACGCGGGGATGATCCAGTCGGTGCCCGGCGCCAGCCCGGTGACGTCGAGGAAGGCCCGCGTGAACCCCGCGATCCCGGATACCGACACCCACGGGAAGACCAGATAGGTGCCTAGTGTATGCAGATATGT
>QHBY01000402.1 GCA_003244245.1 Pseudonocardiales bacterium | reverse complement strand
GAACGACAGCGATGGAAAGCCGAGTACGCCGCCGCGCAGCTCGCCGCGAACGGGACACGACCCGGCAACTGTTCGGCAACTGCCGATCAAGCCGCTTGAGGGGGAGAAAACGGTGGAGATCAGACCTCGGCTATGGACAGTGCAGGACGTCGCGGACTACCTCGGCGTCCCAGTGCGGACGCTGTACGACTGGCGCTGCCGCGACTACGGCCCACGTGCCCGCAAGGTCGGCCGGTACCTGCGCTACGAGCCGGCCGAGGTACGCAGCTGGTTCGAGTCGCTCGACGACCAGGCAGCGTAGGAGGTTTCGATGGGGAGGCCACCGCTGCCGGTCGGCACGTACGGCCGGATCCAGGCGTACCCGCTGAGCTGGGGCGGGTTCCGCGCTCGGGTGCGATATCGGGACTACGACGGCGTGACACGGCACATCGAGCGCGTCGGTCCCTCGCGGACCGGGGCAGAGAACAACCTCAAGCAGGCATTGCGCGACCGCGCTCGCGTCTCCGCGGATGGTGAGATAACAGCGCAAACTAAGGTCAGCAGGCTTGCGGAGTTGTGGCTCCGCGACATCGATGAGTCCGATCGCGCCATTCGCACGAAGATTACCTATCGGGACGTGTGGGATCGGTGCCTCGCAGCATCGATCGGAGACCTGCGGATCGGGGACGTCCGGGTATCCGGTGTGGACAGAGTGATTCGGGAGATCCGGGAGCGACGTGGGCCGGAGCGCGCACGACATTCCAAGATCGTGCTGTCGGGCATCTTCGGCATGGCGGTTCGTCATGACGCACTTGACGCCAACCCGGTGCGCGAGCTGAGCCGGTCCCGGAAGAAGAAGCCGCGACTGGCAGTCGAGCTGACCGAGGAGAACCTCGCCGCTCTTCGTGAGCATCTCTGCGCTTCGCCGGACGCGCACAAACACGACCTCATCGACCTCGTGGATGCGCTTTCCGGGCTCGGGTGCCGAATCGGCGAGCTTCTGGCGCTCGACTGGGCGAAGGTTGACGCGGAGGCCGGAACGCTGAGCATTGAGGGAACAGTGATCCGTGTGCCGGGGGAGGGATTGATCGTTCAGCCGCACACGAAGTCGAAGGCTGGCATGCGCACGATCCATCCGCCGGGCTGGGTGCTGGACCTCTTCCGGCGCAGGCACGTTAATGCTCTTGGTGAGTGGATCTTCCCGTCGACTCGGCTCACCTTGCGCGATCCGGACAACACTCGGGCGAGGTTGCGCGATGTCGTGAGGGGGACGCCATGGGAGGGCCTGCACCCGCACGCATTCCGGCACTTGGTCGCGACTCGGCTAGATCGAGCCGGCCTGTCGGCACGGGAGATCGCCGACTATCTGGGGCACGAGCGGATCTCCATGACACAGGACGTCTACATGTCGCGGCAGACGACGGGAGTCGCCGCAGCGGCGGCGTTGGACCGGCTCGGACCAAACGAAAGCGTGGGGTAAACGTGGGGTTGATCTTTAATCGTATGACCCGAAAGTGTGTGACCTGCGGTGCAGCGCCCCCGGCAGGACTCGAACCTGCGGCCTAGCGATTAGAAGTCGCTTGCTCTATCCGGCTGAGCTACGGGGGCCTGGCGCCGGTGGCGTCAGCGAGCAGCCTAGCGATGACCGGCTGCCTACCTGCACCTAGCTCGTCGACGCATCCAGCGGGCTCAGCGGGGCAAATGACCTCCGGATAACCCCGCTGAGCCTGCTGAATGCGTCGGGTAGCACTGCGCTCGCCATTGAGAACGGGACGACATGGACCACCACAGACCGTGGTTCGCGCGGTTCCCGGGCGCTCGGCGACTGACTGTGCCTGTTGGGTTGAGCAGCACCATGCGATAGCACGAAACCCCGACAATCTGAAGTTTCGACCGGATGTGTCAGTCCGGTTGTGCACAGCATCCCGGTCATCCACATGTGGATCATGGTCTCCTACTCGAAGGTGGGGCTCGTCACGCAGCCTGGGTATCGCCGGCCGAGGGGCCGGCGTCCCGCCACGGAGGGTGGGACAGCTACGCAGGAGGGCATGTGGTCATGAGAGAGACACCGGTAACTGTGGTTGGAACGCTGGTCAGTGACATGCGGCCGCGCCGGGTTGGTCCCGACGCGGCGCTCGTACTCAATTTCCGGATCGCCTGTAACGAGCGTCGGTTCGACAAGGCGTCCGAGTCTTGGGTGGATGGGGAGAGCTTGTACCTGTCGGTGAGCTGTTGGCGCAGGCTTGCCGAGAACGCCGCCTCCTTGGTCAAGGGCGACCCGGTGATCGTCAGAGGGAAGCTGCGCACCCGGGAGTGGACCACCGAACAGGGCGAGCGCCGATCGGTCGTCGAGCTGGAGGCCAACTCGATCGGCCCGGACTTGGCTCGATGTACCGTCACCGTGCGTAAACAGCGTCGCGAGGAGCCTTTGCGTTCAGCGAACCAGGATGCCGTGGCACCACCCGCGGAGGATCGGTCAGACCTGCTCGACCGAACCGATGCACCGTACGGGGTGAGCCTGTCCGAACTCGCCGAAGCGGCCGGTCCGCTGGTGCCCGTACCCGCTTGAGCAAGGAGCGGGGTCGGGCGGCGGTCGGCCGCGCTGCCCGGCCCCGGCGGCGACCTCTACGATCGCGGCCGTGGCGGAGTTCATTTACACCATGAAGCAGGTGCGCAAGGCGCACGGCGACAAGGTCGTCCTCGACGGTGTCACCCTCGCGTTCTATCCGGGCGCGAAGATCGGCGTGGTCGGACCCAACGGAGCCGGCAAATCCAGCGTACTGAAGATCATGGCTGGGCTCGACCAGCCGAACAACGGGGAGGCGTTCCTGGCGCCGGGCGCCACGGTGGGCATCTTGGAGCAAGAGCCCGTGCTGAACGAGGACGAGACCGTACTGGGCAACGTCCAGGAGGGTCTGGGGGAGATCAAGACCAAGCTGGACCGATTCAACGAGATCGCCGAGCTGATGGCCACCGACTACTCCGACGAGCTCATGGAGGAGATGGGCCGGCTGCAAGAGGAACTCGACCACGCCGACGCGTGGGATCTCGACTCACAGCTCGACCAAGCCATGGACGCTCTGCGGTGCCCGCCGCCCGACGAGCCAGTCATCCACTTGTCCGGTGGGGAGCGGCGTCGGGTCGCGCTGTGCAGGCTGCTGCTGTCCAAACCTGATCTGCTGCTGCTCGACGAGCCCACCAACCACCTCGACGCGGAGAGCGTGCTGTGGTTGGAACAGTTCCTGGCGAGTTACCCGGGTGCGGTGCTGGCTGTCACCCACGACCGGTACTTCCTGGACAACGTGGCTCAGTGGATTCTCGAGCTCGACCGCGGTCGGGCTTACCCCTACGAGGGCAACTACTCCACCTACCTCGAGAAGAAGGCCGACCGGCTCGCGGTCACGGGCAGGAAGGACCAGAAGCTGCAGAAGCGCCTGCGCGACGAGCTCGCCTGGGTGCGATCGGGGGCAAAAGCGCGGCAGGCCAAATCCCGAGCCCGACTGCAGCGTTATGAGGAGATGGCAGTCGAAGCCGAGCGCAGCCGCAAGCTGGACTTCGAGGAGATCCAGATCCCGGCGGGGCCGAGGCTGGGCAACGTGGTGGTGGAGGTAGCACATCTGGACAAGGGCTTCGACGACCGCCTCCTGATCAAGGATTTGTCCTTCACGCTGCCCCGCAATGGCATCGTGGGCGTCATCGGCCCCAACGGCGTCGGCAAGACCACCTTGTTCAAGACCATCGTCGGTTTGGAGAAGCCTGACTCTGGCACGGTCAGGGTTGGTGAGACGGTGAAGCTGTCCTATGTCGATCAGGAACGGGCGGGCATCGACCCGAACAAGACAGTCTTCGAGGTGGTCTCCGACGGTCTGGACTACATCCAGGTCGGCAGTACCGAGATGCCATCCCGAGCGTACGTCAGCGCCTTTGGATTCAAGGGGCCTGACCAGCAGAAACCGGCACGGGTACTCTCCGGTGGCGAGCGCAACCGGCTCAACCTTGCGCTGACTCTCAAGCAGGGGGGCAACCTGATCCTGCTCGACGAGCCCACCAACGACCTCGACGTCGAGACGCTGAGCTCGCTGGAGAACGCACTGGAACAGTTTCCCGGCTGCGCGGTGGTGATCTCCCACGACCGATGGTTCCTGGACCGGGTGGTGACCCACATTCTCAGCTGGGAGGGAACAGAGGAAAATTCCGCCTCCTGGTTCTGGTTCGAAGGCAACTTCGAGGCCTACGAGCAGCACAAGATCGAAAGACTCGGAGCGGAGGCAGCACGACCACATCGTGTGACGTACCGCAGACTGACCCGAAATTGATGGGGCATGAGGCGTCCGGTGACCGGGAACGTCGATGGGGGTGGGAGGTGAGCAGTACGGCGCGCGAAGGAGTCCGGATCGGCATGGCGCCCAACGGAGGCGAGGCCGCATCGCTGGTGGAGTCGGCAATGCTCTTACGCTGGCGCGCGCCAGAGCTGGCGCTGCTGTTGGCCGATCGGGCCGTGACCGCCGGGCATGATGACAAGCTGGCCGTCCTGCAGGCCGACCACCTCGCGGTTTTTGCGCTCAACCGTCTCGGTCGGCACGGGGAAGCGGCGCACCGACTCTTCCCGGCGATTCGAGACGCCGATACTCCGCCGGGGCTGCGGCACGAACTGCACGTGGAGTTAGCGCACTGCGCGGTCGCGCTAGGTGACTCCGCTACCGCGCTCGGCGCGGTGCGGGCGGTGCTGGCCGCTGGCGATGATGTCGCACCAGTGTTGCGGGGGGGCGCCCTCGTCGCGGTAGCTGAGGCGTCGGCCGCGCTCGGCCGCGATGATCTGGTCACCTCCGCGCTCGAGGAGGCTGATGAGCTCTACCGCGAGGACCCCAGTCTCGACCACGACACCGCTCTGCTGTTGCGGGCTGCAGTCCGGGCGGTCGACGCAGCGCGCCTCCGCGGCCGCGAAGCGGGCGCGGAGGCCGAGGCTAAAGCTAGGGAAGGTCGCGCCCTGCTGACGGCGCTGGCCGATCCTGAGCACGATAGCGGTGAGGTGAGCGCGCGGCTGATCCTCGAGATAGCGCTAGCCCTGCTAGATCGTGGTGCCGGCGACGCCGCCATGCAGGAAGTCCGGCCATTGCTTCGGCGCCCGGTGCGCGCCGCTGCGGCCGCTGCGGTCGGCAGGCTGCGGCTGGCCTTGGCCACTCGGGTGCACCTCGCCGAGGGTCGCCACGAACCGGCGCTGACCCTGCTCGCCGACGCAGTCGAGGGTGCTCAGCGATATGGGGTGGACGCCGTCCTCGCGGAGTGCCTTGAGGGCCTGTCCCACGTGCATGAGGCCCGCGGTGAGTTCGCTGATGCCCTGCATTGTGTGCGCGCCGCCCGTGCAGCTGAAGGCCGGCACCGCCGCGATGTGGAAGCGGCGCGGTGCACGCTGCTCGAGAATTGCGGGTCTGCCCGACGTGAGGAAGCGCGCCTGGTCGGCCAGGTCGCCGCGCTACTCGGCAATGCCGGGACGGGGTCTACCACCGGCTCAGACGCGGACACCGGTCCGGTGAGCATCGAGATCGGCGTCGGTATTGCGGCGCAGCAGACCGTGGCGAAGACCCTTGAGGTTGAGGTTGAGGTTGAGGTCGCTGAGGCGGAGGTTCTTGAGGCTGAGGTCGCTGACGAGGAGGTCCCTGAACCGAAGGTTCTTGAGGCTGAGGTCGTTGAAGGGGAGCTGCCTGAGGCGGAGGTGCCTGAGGCGGAGGTGCCTGAGGCGGAATTGCCTGAGGCGGAATTGCCTGAGGCGGAGGTCGCGTCGACATTGTCGGCTCCGGGCATTTCCGTGGTCGATTCGCGACGGTCGTCATCGGTTGTCGAGGATCCGGTCGCGGAGTCTCCAGAAACCGCGGACATTCGGTCCGCTGAGTCGTCAAGCGGGATCGATCCTTGGCAGTCCGGGGCGCGGCACCACCGCGGTGCAGGCACCCTGGTATCGGTACGTGACCTGCTGCCCGCGTCGGCGTTGTCGGCAGGACGCTCCGGTCGGCGCCGCGCGGAGGACCGTGCTGCCGAGACGTCCGCGGTCAGGGTGGATCAGATCGGCGACGCTGACCCTGAACAGAGCGGCGCGAGCGATCGAGGGGCTGCTGGTCGTTCGGACGGAGCACCCATTCCGCTGGTAGTCTATCCGTCGCAACTCCAGCCCCCATCGGAGTTGTCGGTCACCTCGCAGGGTGAAGCCACCGAAAACGACCCGTCGGGAGAACCCGAAAATTCTCCGCAGACACGGCGGGAGTTTCCGGTTGCTGGGCCGCCACCCGCTCCGATGCCTCGAGCGCTGGAATGGGAGCCTGCGGATGAGGAAGCAGAAGGCGAAGAGGTGCCGTCTCAGATGGGCCTAGGCGATCTGCTCGCTGAGGCACTCGCCGCCTACCAGGAAAGCCGTGATATCCAGGCTGGCGCCCGATCTGCTGAGACGGGCGGCGGTGACGGGTCAACGGCTGCTACCGCCGAGACCGACCGTGACATGCCCCGCTACCGTGGCCTAGGGACGCGCTGGACGGCGGGCTTGGCGCTAGCCCCGAAGCCGATCGACGCGAATTCAGCCGAACCGAATCCGATCGACGTCGACGATCCCGCTGAGGCGGTCACCAATCCGCTGCTGCGGCTGCCGAATCTGACCGCTGAACCACGGTGGGTTCCGCCTGAGACCAGTCGCCGATCCGCAGCCGGAGACTAGTGGAAGTGGTTCCGGAAACGGCCTGTTCGCACGCGGCTACGGCGACTCTGTCAGTCGACCTCTAGAAGTCGGCGCGGGAGCCGACCGGAGGTGGGGTAGTTGGCGATGTTCAGTACGGATGTCGCGGTGCGCTGGTCGGACATGGACGTCTACGGGCACGTCAACAATGCGCGAGTGGTCACGCTGCTGGAGGAGGCGCGCACCGAACTACTGTTCGGTGAGGGTGCCCGGCGTGGTGCCCAGACCCTGGCCGAGGGCGTGGTCGTCGTTGAGCTGTCGGTCCGTTACCGGCAGCCGCTGGTGTATACGGCTAGCCCGGTGCGGGTACGGTTGTGGGTCAGCGAATTGCTGGCCGCCTCGTTCGCCGTCGAATACGTCGTGGCGGGCACCGGCGGCGACGCAGTCACCGCTCGTACCCAGCTCGCCGCGTACGACACCGCAGCACAACGGCCACGACGGCTGAAGCCCGGGGAGCGGGAGTTCCTGGCGGCGTTTCGAGACGGGAGGTAGCCATGGCTGAGCTGTGGATTCCGGATCCCGCCGAGCGCGACGATCTCGGTGCCTTCGTGGCCCGCGCCGCGCGGCTGGACCGCGATGCGATCGTGCGGCTGCGGGACGGGGACGGCCGGGTGCACGCCTGGGTGGATACCCCGTTCGACGCGCTGGTGACTCGTTCAGTGCGGGGAGCGGTGCGGCCCGGTGATACCACCGTCAGCAGCGCAGATCTGCTGGCCGCGGTGGCAGTGGTCGGCACCGCGGTGTCCGACCCTGGCAGGGCGCAGGATGCGCTCTGGCGCTGCACCCTGCCACCGGAACAGGGCTGGTATGCAGTGGATCAGGTACCCGCTGGCGTGCTCGCCGATCTCACCGATCAGGGCGCTGCCGTCGCCAGGCACAACCCCGGCCCGAACGGCTCGCCACCCGCCGCGCTGCTGGACCAGAAGGTGATCACTGTCAGCGGGGCCGGACTCGAAGTTGGAGTACCGCTGCGCTGCCTGTTCGCGCTGTCGGGAATGGGCTTCGTGGGAACCCTCGGCACGAGCGAGACCGTTCGGGTCTCGGCCACCGACTCATGGCTGCGGCTGGATGCCCGCTACGGTGCCGTGCTGCGCCGCCGGCACGCTCTGCTGCCGCTACTCGTCTGATCGGTCTAAACCAGCCACACGGCGGTGTCGGGCGGCAGGACATCGCCGCTGGGCGGCAGCGGCCCACTGGCCAGCAGCACCTGTCCCGGTGGCAGTGACACCTGGGCGCTGGAGGTATTCAGGCCGCATACCAGCCCGCCGCCCTTACGGCGAAACGCCAGACATCCGGGGGGCGCGCCGTACCACTCCAGCTCGGCGCCGGTGAATGCGTTGTGACCTCTACGCAGCTCCAATGCCTGCCGGTAGAGCGACAACGTCGAGTTCGGATCCTCTAGCTGCGCTTCCACGGTGTGGCCACCCCAGCCGCCGGGCATCGGCAGCCAGGTGCCGGGGCTTGGACTGAATCCGTAGGGCGGGACGCTGCCCTGCCAGGGCAGCGGGACCCGGCAGCCGTCGCGCCCCCGCTCGGTGTGGCTGGAGCGCTTCCACACCGGATCCTGCAGCGCCCAGTCGGGCAATTCGACATTCGGCAGCCCCAGCTCGTCGCCGTTGTACACGTACACCGGGCCTGGCAGGGCGAGTTGCACCAGCGCCAGCGCCCGCGCCCGGGCCAGGCCAACTTCGCCTCCGCCGTAGCGGGTCACCGGACGAACCGAGTCGTGGTTGGCGATCGCCCAGGTGGCCGGTGCCGGACTGCCCCGGACGGCCATCAGCGAGTGCTCGATCGCCTCACGCACGCTGCCAGCGTCGAAATCCGCCTCCAACAGCCGGAAGTTGAACCCCAGGTGCAGCTCATCAGGGCGGATATAACGGGAGAACGCGGCATCATCGATCACCCAGATCTCGCCGATCGCCATCCGTGCCGGGTACTTATCGATCACCTTGCGGATCATCCGGTGGATGTCGTGCACACCGTCCGCGTCGAAGCGGGGATCGGCGACGTCGGTGTCGAGCAGACCGGGGCAGGCCTGGATCGGGTGCGGCATGTCAGGCAGCCCAGCAGGTTTGGCCATCCCGTGGGCCACGTCGATGCGGAAGCCGTCCACTCCACGGTCCAGCCAGAACCGCAGGGTCTGTTCGAGATCGGCGGCTACCTCCGGGTTGTCCCAGTTCAGGTCTGGCTGCTCGGGTGCGAACAGGTGCAGGTACCACTGCCCGGCGTCGTTGCGCGAGGGCGGCAGTCGGGTCCATGCCGGACCGCCGAAGGTGCTCGTCCAGTTGTTCGGCGGCCGCGAACCACTGAACCCGCAACCGTCGCGGAAGAGATAACGGGCTCGTTCGGGGCTGCCCGGCGCTGCCGCCACAGCCGCCTGGAACCACTCGTGCCGGTCGGAGGTGTGGTTGGGCACCACGTCGATGGTCACCCGCAGCCCGCGCCGGTGAGCGTCGGCGATCAGCCGATCGAAGGCGTCCAGATCGCCGAACAGCGGGTCAACGGAGCGCGGATCACTGACGTCGTAGCCGTGGTCGACCATCGGGGAGGCGAAGAAGGGCGTGAGCCACAGCGCATCCACGCCGAGCAATTCCAGATAGCCCAGCCGGCTGCGCAAGCCCTCCAGATCGCCGACGCCGTCACCGTCGGCGTCGGCGAAGGAACGGACGTAGACCTGGTAGAACGTGGCATTTCGCCACCAGGTCTCGTCGTCAGTCAGTCGGCGGTCGTCGGCACGTCGCACGAGGGTCAATCCTGCCACTGGAGCCCGCGGCGATCGTCCTCATGACGTCGGCGAGTTCACCAGGCTGTTCGCTGCCATCTGCAGGTAGTCCCAGAGCACGGCCCGGTGGGCGTCGCTGAGGTCGGCTTCATCCACCGCGATCCGCATGCAACGCAGCCAGGCGTCGCGCTCGGTCGGCCCGATCCGGAACGGGACGTGCCGCATCCGCAGCCGCGGGTGTCCGCGCTGCATCGAGTAGGTGTGTGGCCCACCCCAGTACTGCACGAGGAACATGCGCAGCCGCTCCTCGGCGGCACCCAGGTCCTCGTCCGGGTAGAGCGGGCGCAGCACCTCATCCTTTGCCACCAGCTCATAGAAGCGGCCGACTATCCGGTGGAAGGTCTGCTCACCACCAACGGCCTCGTAGAAGTTCTCCGGCGCAGCCACCCCCTCATCTTGCCCTTCCGGGCCGCGACGCGGGGAGCAAGCCCTCAGGTTGGGGTTGGGGGAGCGGTGATGCCGGCCGGTGAGGGTGCCGGAATCCCGGCCTCGGCGAAGGCTGCCTTGATGCCGGCCAGCAGCGCCCGCTGCACGGCCCACTGCCGCCCGGCCTGCACCTTGGTTGTGATCCGTAGTGTCACGCCGTCGGAGCTGATCGACTCGACTCCGAGCACCTGGGGTGGTTCGAGCACATCGGCGGCCAGTGCGCTGCCGTCGGCGGTGAGCTCGGTGGCGGTACGACCGGCGAGTTCGGTGGACGCCTGGATGTCTGCGTTGTACCCGATGGGGAGGTCGACGACGGCCACCGAGTAGTCCTGGCTGGAGTTGCCGACCCGCAGTACCTCACCGTTGCGGACGTACCACACGGTGCCCTTGCTATCCCGCAGCGTCGTCACACGCAGGCCCACTCCCTCCACGGTGCCGATGGCTTCGCCGAGGTCGACCACATCGCCGACGCCGTACTGGTCCTCCACCATCATGAACATCCCGGACAGGAAGTCCTTCACCAGGTTCTGTGCGCCGAAGCCCAGCGCGATGCCGAGGATGCCGGCCGAGGCGATGATCGGGCCGAGATTGATCCCCAGTTCGCCCAGCACCAGGGTGCACGCGACCCCGTAGACCACGAACGTCATGCCCGACCGCAGCACCGAGCCGATCGTGCGGGCCCGTTGGGATCGCCGTTGCCCCAGTACCCCCGTGCCTCGCCAGGACTCCGGGGCCCGCTCGCGCAGCGGCCGGAGCAATCCAGGCGGTGGTCCTTCCGCCGTCACCTGGGTCAGCCGGTTGATCGTCCGGTGCACCATCAGCCGGATCAGTACCGCCAGTACGATGATCAGCAGGATGCGCAGTCCGGTTCCCACCACGGCATCGGCGTAGCGCGACAGCAGGTCATTGTGGGTGAGGAGGTAAATGCGCGAGCACCACGACCCCTGGTCCCGGGAACAGTCGGGCTGGGTGATCATAGGGACGATCGGCTGGAGCACACGGGCGACTGTATCCGTGACCTCTCTGTGACCGCCGCTCGTGGCCGGTTCGACAGGTAGTCACCAGCACGACTCACATCCTGACACGTGCGCGATCGCCGCTTGGTGTGGTGGACTAGTCCCGCGCATTCGTGGAGGTGGTCGCGTGCACGACCGACAACCCAGCCCGGAGGGTCACCCAGCGGGGGCGGACCGGCGGACCGCCTCGCGCTGCAGAACCTCAACCGGGCTTCTCGAAACCACTGTCGTCGTCGCGAACCCGTCCCCCACCGCGGGCGCACCGGTCTGGGGACGCCGGCGAGTATTGCTGCTCAACGCCAGCTTCGAGCCGCTGACCGCGCTGCCGTTGCGCCGGGCGATCGTCTTGGTCGTGTGCGGCAAGGCTGATGTGGTGCATGGTGACACCGCGGGGTTGGTGCTGCACTCCGCGACGACCAGCCTGGTGGCTCCCTCGGTGATCAAGCTGTGCACTTTCGTGCGGGTGCCCTACCGGGCGCGGGTTCCGTTGACCAGGGCGGCGTTGATGCACCGGGACCGCTATCGCTGTAGCTACTGCGGAGCCCGCGCGGAGACCATCGACCATGTGGTGCCGCGCAGTCGCGGTGGCCAGCATTGCTGGGAGAACTGCGTGGCCTGCTGCGCGCTGTGCAATCACCGTAAGGCTGATCGGCTGCTCAGCGAACTGGGTTGGAAGCTGCGGGTGGTGCCGCGCGCCCCGCGGGGGCAGCATTGGCGGTTGCTGGCCACGGTGCCCGACGCCGACCCGCTGTGGTTGCCCTACCTCGGCGAGGTCGCCTGACGTCACCGCCTACCTGGTGAAGCGGGGATCGACTCCGGTCAGCTACCGTGATCCCGTGACATCGCTGGAGGTCATCCTCATCCTGGCGGGTGTTCCGCTGGCTATCATGATCTTGCTGGGCTTGCTGACGCTACGGTCGAAGTTCGTTCGGACCCGCCGCTACCGCCCCGGCGAGCAGTGGAATCACCCACCGGTGTTGTGGACGGCGAATCCCGAGGCTGTGCGTGATGGGGTGGCCCATCATGGCGGCCGGGATGGATCCGGTGAAGCCCGCGGAGGTGCTCGTGGCAACTGGTAACAAGCAGCACCGGGATCCTGCGCGGCGTGACCGCCCCCTGCGCGGCCAGGACCAGCGGGACTCCCCGCCGGGGGAGGCAATCGTCGGCACCGGGCGCATCTCCGCCGCGCGAATGCTCACGCCGGTGCTGCCCACCCTGCCCTTCACCAAGTCCCAGCTCGCCACACTCGACGATGCGCTGGTCCGGGCCAGCCGCAGAGCGAGCCTGCATTTCGGTGTCTACCTCGGCGACCTCGGTGCGGACACCAGGGGTCGCGCCGAGGTGCTGCACGACTCGATGGGTAAGTGGGCCGACGAAGCGGTGTTGGTGGCCGTCTCGCCTGGACAGCAGGTAGTCGAGGTCGTCACTGGTTGTAAGGCTGCGCACCGGCTTCCCGACCGGGGGTGCAAGCTTGCGGTGGAGAGCATGATCGCTTCATTCAAGCAGGGCGATCTCGCTGCAGGCCTGGCCTCCGGCCTGCGAATTCTCACCGACCACACCGGCTCGTGAGTGGGAAACAGTGTTATAGCACTTGATGCCGCTCACGAGCTGCCCGCGTCGAAGACCCGGGCAGCCAACGCCCGAACCACGCCGGCCCGGCCCTCGGAAACCAGCCGACGTAGCGCAGGCGGATGCTCAGAGGCCTCGAGCCAGGTGCTCGCTGCGGCCACGCAGCGCTGCTCGATGACCCACGAGGGGAACAGCCCGACCACGCAGGACTGGGCGCGCTCGGAGGTCCGGCGTTCCCACACATTGGCGATCTCGGTGAAGTACCGGTCCAGGTAAGGGACCAGCAGCTGCTTCTGCGCCGGGTGGTTGAAGCCCCCGATGATCGCCTCGCTGATCGCGTTGGGCAGCTCGTCGTCGCGCATCGCCCGCTGCCAGGATTGTTCCTTGCCAGCTGGAGTGGGCAGCAACGCACGGGTCCGCTCGGCTTGCCGCCGTCCGGTCGCGGTGGCGTCGCGGTCCTGCTCGGCGGTGATGTCGTCCTCGCCTGTCGCCCCGTGTGCGGCGAGCGCCTGGAGCAACCGCCAGCGCAGGTCGGTGTCCACCGCCAGCGCCTCGGGCACACCATCCCCGGCCAGCCAGCCGACCAGCGCATCCAGTTCCGGCTTGCCCAGCAGCGACGTGGTGAGCGCGTTGACCAAGGTGAGTTGGTGGTCCGAGCCGGGGTCGGCCGCGCTGACGAGGTTCATCAGCGTGCTGGTGAATCGCGGCCAGCCGTCCTCGCTGGCCCAGGCCGGATCGGCGTAGGAGGACAGCGCAAGCTGCGCCTGCGCCAACAGCCGTTGCACGACGCCCACCTCGGTCTCGGCGGGCAACCCGGCCAGCACCACCGTGACGAAGTCCCTGGCCTTGAACTCGGCCTCGCGAGTCATCTCCCAGGCCGCCGACCAGCACAGCGAGCGGGGCAGTGACTCAGTGATGTCGCCGATCCGGTCGACCAGTGTCGTCAGCGACTTCTCGTCGAGCCGCATCGTGCAGTACGTCAGGTCGTCGTCGTTGACCAGCACCAGCTGACCGGCAGGCACCCCGACCAGCTCGGGGACCTCGGTGCGGCCCTTGCTGACGTCAAGCTCCACCCGGTGCGTCCGCACCAGCGCGCCGTCTGACCGGCCGGCGGGGGAGTCGTAGACGCCGACAGCGAGGCGGTGCGTGCGACGCTCACCAGCGCCGGGGCGGGCGCCGCCTTGGAGCACCGCGAAAGATGTGAACGCACCGTCACCATCGACGGTGAACTCCGGTCGCAAGGTATTGAGCCCGGTGGTCTCCAACCACTGCGCGCTCCAGCCGGACAGGTCGCGACCAGACGCTTGCTCCAGCGCCGCCAACAGGTCAGCGAGCGTGGCGTTGGCCCAGGCGTGCCGGGTGAAGTAGAGACGCAAACCGGCGAGGAACTCCTTCAGGCCGACGTAGGCGACCAGTTGCCGCAGGACGCTGGCGCCCTTGGCGTAGGTGATGCCGTCGAAGTTGACCTCGACGGCCTGCACGTCGGGGATGTCGCAGGCGATCGGATGGGTGGAGGGCAGCTGGTCCTGCCGGTAGGCCCAGGCCTTCTCCACGGTGGCGAAGGTGGTCCACGCGCCGGTGTACTCGGTGGCCTGCGATTGGCACAGGACCGAGGCCCAGGTGGCGAAGGACTCATTGAGCCACAGGTCGTCCCACCACCGCATGGTCACCAGGTCGCCGAACCACATGTGGGCCATCTCGTGCAGCACCGTCTCGCAGCGCCGCTCGTAGAGGAAGCGGGTGACCCGGCTGCGAAAGACGTAGTCTTCCAGCAAGGTCACGCAGCCCGCATTCTCCATCGCTCCGGCGTTGAACTCGGGCACGAAGCACTGGTCGTACTTCTCGAAGGGATAGCGCACCCCGAACGCGCGGTGGTAGAAGCCGAAACCCTGCTTGGTCTCGGTGAACAGGCGTTCGGCGTCCATGTGCTCGGCCAGCGAGCCACGGCAGTAGATGCTCAGCGGGATCGTGGCCTCGTCGTCGGTGTATTCATCGGTCCACTGCGCGTAGGGACCGGCCACCAGCGCCACGATGTAGGGGCTGATCCGTGCGCTGTCGGCGAACACATGGCGAACCGCTCCGCCCGCGACGTCCTCGGAGTGCTGGCACGGTGCATTGGTGACCACCACCCAGCCCGCTGGTGCCAGCACCCGGATCCGGTGCACCGCCTTGAGGTCAGGCTGGTCGAAGCAGGCGTACATCCGCTTCGCGTCAGCGGTCTCGAACTGGGTGTAGAGATACACGCCGCCATCGACGGGATCAGCGAAGCGGTGCAGACCCTCACCGGTGTTCATGTAGCAACCGTCCGCGTCGATGACGAGCTCATTCTCGTCGGCCAAGGCTGGCAGTGCGATCCCGGTCGCCTCGTCGTAGCCGGCGACGTCGAGTGCGGCTCCGTTGAGCGTCGCGGCACGGACCTCGGCGGCCACCACGTCTATCCAGCTCGACGCGCCCGGACGGTGGCATGAGAAGCGGACTGTGGTGGTACTCCGGAACGTGACTTCGCCCGGTTTCCCGGCGCCGTCGGTGAGATCGAGGTCGACGGTGTAGGAGTCGACGTCGAGCAGCGCGGCGCGCTCGATGGCCTGCTCCTGGGTGAGGTTGGGGACGGACACGGATCACCTCGGGATGTCGGATCGGGGATTCCTTGGGATCCAATCACGGGTGACGGTCGGCCCGCAGGTGAGTAAGGCCCGGGGAAGACGTGACCACCCGGACGGGTTGTACAACGTGACGAGGAACGGAGAGTGTGATGACAGTGACCGCCGGCCACAGCAGCGAGGTTGACATCGAGCGCCCGGCTCGTGTTGATGTCTATTTCGACCCGCGGTGCCCTTATGCGTGGATCACCTCGCGGTGGATCCTAGAAGTCGCGACGGTGCGGGACATCGCCGTGCACTTCCGGGTGATGAGCCTGTCGGTGCTCAACGAAGACCGACAGGTCAGCGGCGACTACCGGAAATCGATGGACAAGGCGTGGGGGCCGGTCCGGGTGTGCATCGCCGCCGCTCGCGACCACGGGGACAAGGTGCTCGAGCCGCTCTACACCGCCATGGGCAGACGGATCCATAACGAGGGCAACAAGGACCTCGCCGCGGTGATCGCTGCTGCGCTGGACGAGGTGGGCCTGCCCGCCGAGCTGGCTGCGGCGGCACACAGCACGGAGTACGACGAGGAACTGCGGGCTAGCCACGAGGCCGGCATGGGTCCGGTCGGTTTGGACGTCGGGACGCCGACGATCCACGTGGACGGGGTGGCCTTCTTCGGACCGGTGCTGTCCCGGATCCCGCGTGGAGAGCAGGCCGGGAAGATATTCGACGGCACCCTGCTGTTGGCCGGCTACCCACACTTCTTCGAGCTCAAGCGAACCCGGAACGAGAAGCCGGACTTCTCCTGACTGGCAAGCGGGCCTGCAAGTCGGTAGGCGGCCGGGACTCACAGCACGCCGCACCTAGTCGATCATTGAGCGGTCCCTCGTCGGATACTGCGATATGGGCGTCCGATCTGCGCTGGAAGGCGTCCGAGGGTGGCGCCGCCGGCCTCGTCTCTTCGGGCCGAGCAATCCCAGCCGATCGGAAGACCACGACTGCACGGTTGCGATCGGCGTATGTTGAAGGAGTCGACGGCGTCCCGAGCGGGGGTCCGGGGTCAGCCTCGGCTGCGAGGTGAGGAGGCTGCTGTGAGTTTCGCGGACAAGTTCAGGGACAAGGCTCAGGTGCTGCGCGGTCGTATCAAGCGGAACACCGGAGAGGTCACCGGCAACAGACGGCTTCAGGCCGAGGGCAGCGCCGATGAGGTGATGGGCAACCTGAAGCAGGCCGGCGAGAAGATCAAGGACGCTTTTCGCGGGCGGGATACGCGCCGGCGCCGGTACTAGCTGCTCTACCTAGGCAGCAGGCGAGGGCCAGCCGTCGAGGTTGGGCTGATCCAAGCGACCTCGACGGCGAACTCAACCCGGCCTGTACCGTCATCCACTACTTGACGGCCCCGGCCCCCATCAAGTCGACCGCGGCATCCCGTTGGCGGCGTTCAGGCCCGAAGTTAAGGATTCTCAGGCCGCAGTAGTGGTTGTTCATTGAGATCACCTGCGTCTTTCGCAGGGTAAATGTTCGTTGTCTGTGGTCGTATCGTGTTGTCTGGCATGTTTAGTGACGGAAAAGTGTCCAAGCCCGACCCTGCTCCTGCCCCGCTCCCAACCGGCTTGGAGGAGTTCGTTCACCCATCGAGCCTGGCTAGGGCGGCGACGGTAGCCGGAGGGGCGAAGGGCGAGAGCGAGACCGCGGCGTCGTGGTCTATCTCGGCGGCCAGAAAGGCTCGGCACAGATCGGCCAGGACGGCTAGGTCGTCGCGTTGGGCGGCGACGAACTCGGCGGCTACCGGGTCGCCATGCCCCGGCACGACCGTACGCGGCGTCATCTGGAGTAGCTCGGTCACCGCGGTTGGCCAGTCCAGCGGGAAGGCATCGGTGAAGTCGGGATCGGCACCCTGCTCGACGAGATCCCCGGCGAAGAGCACGCCGGTATCGGGCGACCACACCGCGATGTCGTGGTCGGTGTGTCCTCGCCCGGGATGGATGAGCTGTACCCGTCGATCGCCGAGATCGACATCGACGTTGTTGGTGACGAGGTGGTCGGGCACCACCGGACGCACCAGCGCTGCGTCGCGTGGCATCCCGTGGGCGCGGGACCAGGCCAGCGCCTCGGCGTGCTGCACCGCGCCACCTCTGGCCAGGTCATCCCGGCACCGGGAATGTGCCCACACCGCGGCCGGCAGGAAGGCCGCGGTGCCCAGGCAGTGGTCGAAGTGCGCGTGGGTGAGCACCACGGTGCATGGCCGGGGGGTGACCTGGCGAATCGCGGTGCGCAGCTCAGCGCCTTGATCGGGGTTACTGCGAGTGTCCACGACCACAGCATGGTGGTCCCCGAGCAGCAGCCCCACGGAGAGATCCAACTCGGCGTACCGGCGCACCAGCACCCCATCTGCCAACTCAACCCACCGCGCCGTCACGAACGCTCCTCAACGCCGCTTCGGTGCCGCTGCGCCTGGTGATTCGCGATATGGCAATGTTGCACGGCGTGCGCGTCTACCTCGGTTCCGATCACGCTGGCTTCGAGCTCAAGGTCTTTCTGGTGGAGCACCTCACTAGTGTCGGCCATGACGTGGTGGACGTCGGCCCCGACGTCTTCGACGCCGACGATGACTACCCGCCGTTCTGCATCGCGACCGCCCGCCGGGTGGTAGCGGACCCGGGCAGTCTGGGCGTGGTGCTCGGCGGGTCTGGCAACGGCGAGCAAATCTCCGCCAACAAGGTCCCGGGCTGCCGCGCCGCGCTGGCGTGGAGCACCGAGACGGCTGGGCTGGCTCGGGAGCACAATGACGCCCAAGTGGTGGGGATCGGCGCTCGGATGCACAGCCCCGCCGAGGCGGCAGAGATCGTTGAGGCGTTTCTCACTACGCCGTTCTCTGGTGGCGAGCGGCACTGCCGCCGGATCAGCCAGATCTCGAACTTCGAGACCACAGGGGAGTCACCCCCGATCGCCGCAAGCTGAGCCTCCAGCGATGCCGGAGGGTAATACGACACACCGGCTGGCCCAGCGCCATCAACGGTATTTCGGCGGGTCGCCAGTGGCCGTATCCAGCCCGCAGGGTCGATTCACGGAAGCCGCCGCTGTCCTGGATGGATTGGTGTTGCTGCGCGCCGAAGCGCATGACAAGCACCTATTTCACGTCTACCGACCCGATCTCGTGGTGCACGTTCACCTCGGCCTCTATGGCGCTTTTACCGAGGCCACGCTGCCGGTGCAGCCGCCCACGGGGCAGGTGCGCATGCGACTTATCGGCTCCACGCACTGGACCGATCTGCGCGGGCCGACGGCATGCGAATTACTCACTGGCTACGAGGCTGCTGCGGTGTGTGCCAGGCTGGGGCCCGATCCGCTTCGTCGTGACGCTGACCCAGATCGGGCGTGGGCACGAATCTCGCGGTCCCGGCCCCGCTGGTCACATTGCTGATGGATCAATCGGTGCTTGCCGGGGTGTGAACACGCTGCCTGTCCGGCAACACACAACCCGAACGAAGCGCACATTCATGCCGCTGATTGCGCTCTCATGTCGAGAAGCGTGTCTTCGATCCCTAGCATGAGTCTGCATTGGTGTGCATGGTCATCCGTGCAGGACACCAGGGGTTGCCGAAGTACTCGCCGAAAATCGGGCTGATATGGCTTATCCGGCTGGTGAGCGGGCACAGCGTCACCGTGCCTGGGAGACCTGGCTGCGCTGGAGGGTGCGGTACATCGTCGGCCGGGACATGAGGTCTCCTGGGCGTTGGTGGAGCAGCGTGCGTAGCCGATCAGAGTGCCGGACATGATCTGTGTGTAATGGATAGCCCTCCTTCACTGAGAATCAATCCGTACCAGCTATGTGAGACTCCGCTGGTCCTGGCCGTGGTCGCCACAGCGTCGCGGCATGGGGTGTCCGGTAGGGGTTGGTTATGACCCCGCTGGCGGTCGGCGACGTCGACTCGGTGCGGCACTACCCTCCAGCCCATGACCCATCAGGGGTTTCTAGAGGCCCAACGTCGGATTGCCACCGTTGACAGTTCAGAACCACTCGACCTGGCTGGCCTCGACCTGAATGACGAGGATCTACTCACGCTTCAGACGACTTTCGGTGCCCTGACCTCTCTCACCACGCTCGACCTGGGTGGCAATCAGCTCAGCACGCTGCCCGAGTCGCTCGGTGCCCTGACCTCTCTCATCACGCTCGACCTGGGTGGCAATCAGCTCAGCACGCTGCCCGAGTCGCTCGGTGCCCTGACCTCCCTCACCACGCTCGACCTGGGTGGCAATCAGCTCAGCACGCTGCCCGAGTCGCTCGGTGCCCTGACCTCTCTCACCGACCTCTACCTGACTGACAATCAGCTCAGCACGCTGCCGAAGGGTCTAGGAAGGCTGGCCGAGCTCAGGACCCTGGTCACGACAGCCAACCCGTTGCCGCCGGAAATGGTGGCTGCCGCGGCAGAGGGCATGGACGAGCTGCTGCGGTTTTTGATGTTGATCGATGCCGAGGGCGTGGAACTTGCTGAGGCGAAGCTGGTGTTAGTTGGAGAGGGCGCTGTCGGGAAGACTTCGTTACTGGCGACTCTGCGCGGTGAACCCTGGGTGGACTACCGAGATCAAACCCACGGACTGCAGATCAAGCAAGTCGACGTTACCCACGCTGGCCAAGCGATCACCTTGAATGGGTGGGATTTTGGTGGTCAGCCAGTTTATCGACCGACGCATCAGCTGTTTTTCACTGCCCCGGCGGTCTACATGGTGGTGGAAGCCTCGCGAGGGACCCGAGCTTGGCATGGTCGAGCAGTGGCTAGCCATGATCCAGCACCGCGCCGGAAGCGACGCTCGGGTACATGTTGTCGCCACGCATGGCGGCGCGTCCTCGCGAGTCTCGTCGATCGATGAGACTCGCTTACAAGAACGTTTCGGGCCGCTGATCGTGGGCTTCCATGAGGTCGACAGCAAAGTTCCGGAGACCCTGGTGGGGTTAAGGGCGGCGATCGCCGATACGGCCGCCGGGCTGCCGCATTCCCGGCGGCCGTATCCGGCCAGCTGGCTCAAGTCCCGGGAGGAACTCGCCGAGGTAGGTGCGCAGTCCCTGTCGTACGAGGACTACCTCCAGGTCACAGCCAGGAGCGGGCTTAACGGCGACCGGCGCGCGGTCATTGGCGATCAACTCTCACGCATTGTTGTGTCCTGAACGCGA
>QHBY01000401.1 GCA_003244245.1 Pseudonocardiales bacterium | reverse complement strand
AACATATCTGCATACACTAGTGCACGCCGGCCGGACAGGTCGACTACTGCGGGTTCCATACTCTATCGACCTCCTCCCGGAATCTCGCTTTCCAGAAATCCCTGAATCGCCTTGGCCGTCCTGGGATGGGTGACTACCCCGTAGTGATTGGCGTCAACCTCCACCACTTTCGCTTCCGGCACCGACTGCGCGAAGGCGTCCCGGTCGTCCGCACCGACGATGAAAGGGCCGCCGGGCAGCAGCGGTCGGGCGGCGCGCACGAGCAGCACGGGCATCGACAGGGCCGGCCACAGTCGGCGCGGGTCGTGGGAGGTGCCGTACTCGAAATCCTCGGTGACGGCCCCCCGGCTGGTGCGAGCTCGCACGCCGCCTTCTACCGGCTCGAGCTCGTAGGCGAAGTAGCGCTCCCACAGGGGATCCCAGGGGACGATGGTACCCATCTGCTTGATCAGCTGCAGGTACTGGTGCAACGAGGGGTAGATCACGCCAAGCCGCTCGATCACGGTCCGGATCAGTGCGTTCGCCGACTCTCCGGTCGTCCCGCAAGCATCGATCAGTACCACCTTGTCAAGTAGGTGCGGCTTCATGCTCGCCAGCTGCATGGCCACGTACGCCCCCATGGACCAGCCGACCAGGTGCATGGAGTCCGCGCCCAGCCTGTCCGCCACCTCGGCGACGTCGGCTGCGTGGGCAGGCCAACCGTAGGTACCCGGAGGCGTGGGCTCGCTCCTGCCTCGGCCACGGGGGTCGACCGTGACGACGTGGAAGCCCTCTTTCGCCAGGGCGTCTCCGATGAAGTCGAAACTGCGGAGATTGGCGGACAGCCCGGGAAAGCACACGACCAGCGGTCCCTGCCCACCACTGCGGGTGGCGTGCACCCGTCCGGACGACAAATTTAGGTCGAACTCTTCACATCGCGACAGCGGGTCCATGGCTATAGCCTCGGCCTGAGCGTCTACCGCAGCTAGTCGAGGCGCCGCTGGCGGTGCATCAGCTCATAGTGTCGAGCAGTATCGCGCATCGGATCAGGCCGAGGTGCGAATATTCCTGCGGGTGGTTGCCCAGTGAGCGCTCCGTGATCGGGTCGTACTCTTCCGGAAGCAGCCCGGTCGGTCCGGCCGCGTCCACGATCTGCTGGAACAGCTCCTCTGCCTCGGTGCGCCGCCCGCATCCCAGGTAAGCCTCGACCAACCACGATGCGCACAGGTGGAAGCCACCCTCGCCCCCGGGCAGCGCGTCGTCGCGGTTGTACCGGTAGACGGTGGAGCCGCTGCGCAGCTCCGCCTCTATCGCCGTGACTGTGGCCTGGAAGCGCTCGTCGTCGGGCGCAAGCAGCCCGGACAGCCCGATGTGCAGCGTGGCGGCATCGAGGTCGGTGCCACCGTAGGCCGTGGTGAAGCAGCCCAGCTCGGAGTTCCAGCCGCGGTCGAGCACCTCGGCCGCGATCTGCTCGCGTAACTGGGCCCATGCGGGGTCGGCAGGCCTGGCGTATCGGGCGGCCAGGCGCACCGCGCGGTCCAGGGTCACCCAGCACATGACCTTCGAGTAGACCTGGTGCCGCGGGCGGCCGCGCTCCTCCCAGATGCCGTTGTCCGGCTCGTGCCACCGGCGCAGCACCGCCTCGGCCATGGCCTGCACCATCCGCCAGTCCGGGTCGGTCAGCTCACCTCGACGCTGAGCCAGATCGACCACCAACTCGACGACCGGCCCGAAGACGTCGAGCTGCACCTGTTGGTTGGCGGCGTTGGAGATCCGGACGGGCCGCGAACCAGCGTACCCCGGCAAGGTATCGATCACCGCCTCCGGTCCGAGCGTGGTGCCCCGGACCGTGTAGAGCGGGTGCAGCCGTTCCGGGCCGGACACCGTCTCAAGGACCCGGTGTAACCAGCACAGGAACGCCTCCGCCTCGCCGGTGGAGCCCAGCGCCACCAGCGTCCGCGCGGTCATCGCCGCGTCGCGCAGCCAGCAGAAGCGGTAGTCCCAGTTCCGTACGCCGCCGATCTCCTCGGGTAGTGACGTGGTGGCCGCGGCCAGGATCGCCCCGGTCTCGCTGTGGCACAGCGCCCGCAGGGTCAATGCCGAGCGGGCCACCAGCTCGCGCTGTATGCCGGGCAGCCGCAACGTCGCCAGCCATGCCGACCACCACACCGACGCCCGCCGACGCCGCTCGGGTTCCTCGATCTGCGACGGCCCGAGGTCGTCGGTACCGCAGCGCAGTTCGAGCAGGATCTCCCCGCCGTCCGGATCGAGTACCGCGCGCGCGGTGGGGAACGTTCCGTCGGTGGCGAGCTCCCAGTCGACGCCGGGCGCACGCAGGACCCACGGGTCCGAGGTGCCCAGCACTCGCAGCCCGTCCGGCACGCGCTCCAGGCGGACCGTAACCTGGCCGAACTCCGGCCGTGGCGCGAACTCGACGACCGCACGGGAGCGTCCGGACACGGCGCGGATCAGGTCAGTCCGGTTCACCTCGTCGAGGTGGACGAGGTAGTCCGTGACCAGCAGCTGTGACCAGCGGGTCTCCACTGTCATCGTTCCGGGCAGGTACCGCTGGCCCAGCGGCAGCCCGTTGCGCTCCGGCCGGATCGAGAAGTAGCCCGCCGGGGGGCCGCCCAGCAGGTCCGCGAAAACCGCCGCCGAGTCCGGCTCCGGGTGGCACATCCAGGTCACCCGGGCATCCGGGGTGAGCAGGGCGACGGACTGGCCGTTGGACAGCATCGACAGCCGCTCGATAGGGACGGCGTCCTCACCGAACAGCCAGAGCTTGCGCTCCTCGACCAGGAAGGCCAGCGCCATGGCGACAGCGGTGGTGTCCAGGATCCGGTGAGCCGTTGCGGAAGGCCCGTCGCCCACTTTGATGCCGACGTCCGGGCCGGTCAGCCGGGCGAAGGCGCGCTCGTCGGTGACGTCGTCGCCGAGGAAGACGGCCGCGGTGGCCCCGACCTGGTGGCGTAGTGCGTCGAGCGCGGCACCCTTGTCGCTGCACACAGTGGAGAGCTCGACCGCCCGCTTGCCCTCGGTGATTGTCACTCCCGGCCAGCGCCGCGGTCCGTCGATCACCGCGGTCAGGATCTCCTGCGCGACCTCGGCGCTGGCCTGCCGGAGGTGCACCGCGATACTCGCCGGCTTGACCTCGAGGTACACCCCGGGCCTCCCATCGACAAGCGCCCCCAGCTCGATCAACAGCTTCTCATGGAGTTCCTTTTGGGCTGGCATCAGGTCGTGCACAAAACCCACGTCGAACTCCGAGCCGTGGCTACCGACCAGGTGGACCTCGGCGGGAAGCCGGGACAGCACCGCCAGGTCACGCAGCGCCCTCCCGGAGATCACCGCGGTAGTGGTCGCCGGCATCGCGGCCAGTGACCGCAGCGCAGTGACCGACTCCGGTACCGGGGCGGCCCGCTGCGGGTCCGCGACGATGGGGGCGAGAGTGCCGTCATAGTCGCAGGCCACGAGGAGCCGCGGGGTTCTGGCCAGCCGGGCCAGCGCGCGGCGCAGCTCGATCGTCAGAGCATCTACGGTCACTCAGGGACGATAGGAGGCGAGGGTAACGCCGGTGTGTCCCCGACGTTTCCACGAGTCACCGGGTGAACTCGCGGCGCGAAAAGCGGCGCTGGCTAGTCTGGCCGCCGTGGCTGACATGGTGCGTTACGAGCTGGACGGGCACGTCGCGACGATCACCTATCACCGGCCGGACAAGCTCAACGTCATCGACCAGCAGATGCGCACGGAGCTCAACGCCGCGTTCGCCGCGTTCCGGGACGACGAGCACGCCTGGGTGGCGATCGTCACTGGGGCGGGACGGGCGTTCTGCGCGGGGGCGGACATCCACTCCCCGGGCAATCCCGCCGGCGAGTTCGCCGGCACGTTCTGGGAGAAGCCGACCGTCAACTCCTTCGAAAGCGGCTGGGAGATCTACAAGCCGGTGATCGCCGCGGTGAACGGGTACTGCCTGGGCTATGGGCTGACCCTGGTCACCTGGTGCGACTTCGTCATCGCCAGCGAGGAGGCGGTCTTCGGCTACCCGGAGGTGCGGATCGGCACCCCCACGGTCGTCGGCGCAATCCGGCTGCCACAGCGGATCGGTTGGCAATACGCCATGGAGCTGCTTCTCACCGGCGAACAGATCAACGCCGAACGGGCCAAGGAGATCGGCCTCGCCGGCTGGGTCGTGCCGCACTCATCGCTGCTGTCCGCCGCCCGGGAGTTCGCCGGCCGGCTGCTCGCCGCCGCCCCGCTGGCCGCGCGGGCCACCAAGGAGGTGGCCCGCCGCGCCCCCGACATGTCCGCTGTGGACGCGGTCCGCTTCGGCGAGACGATGCGGCTGGTGGCCGACGCCACGCAGGACGCCGCGGAAGGCCGGACCGCCACCCTGGAACGCAGGTCACCGGTATGGCGTGGCCGGTGACGTTGTCCTCGCCAGCCAAACGTGCCGACGACTCAATTACGCGGCGGGCGCACAGTTGGTGCGGCGGGGCTCCATGATGTACTACTCGTGTACTACATTGCGGATATGATGCAGGTACCGGTACGCGTGCTCAATCAGGACACCGCGTCTGTGATAGCTAGGGTGGAAGGTGGAGAGACGGTGGAGATCACCCGCCACGGCAAGGTCATCGGCCGCATCGTGCCCGCCGGAACAGCGGGAGAGCTGGACGACTGGATCGCTGCCGGCCGCGTCATGCCGGCCACGATCACCGGTCCGATCCCCATGCCGCTACACCGGGCGCCCAGCGGAGAGAATGCGGGTGAGCTGCTACGGCAATTACGTGATGAGGAGCGCTGGTGATCTACTTGGACAGCGCAGCGGTGATCAAGCTGATCCGGGAAGAGGACGAGACACCGGAACTGGTCGATTACCTCAACGCGCGCGGCGATGAGCAGTTGGTCGCGTCTGCGCTGATCGAAGTCGAGGTTCCTCGGGCACTGCGCCGCAGCGAACCGGCTGTCCTTGGCTCCGTAGCAGCCACGATCGCGCGGATCGATCGCGTCGAGATCGACAGCGCCGTACGAGCGACCGCTGCCGCTTACACCGACCCCCACTTGGGGTCGTTGGACGCAATCCACTTGGCCACGGCCGACCACCTCCTCGCCAGCGGGAAGCGCCTCTCCGCCTTCGTCACCTACGACAAACGTCTCGCCAATCACGCTGGCGAGCTCGGTGTAGTGATTGCCGCACCCGGGCAAGCGGCGTAAGTCCTTGTTTGAACGACATGCTGCTCAGTACCGCCGGTGACGATGAACAATGTCGTCAGGCGATGGCGGCCACCACACCCGCCGCTCGCAGCAGGTCCACCATTGTGAAGGTGCCGTCCGAGCCGTACGTGGGTGTCCAATCGGGGTCCTGGCGAAGATAGGATTGGCGGTCACCCGCCAGCAAGCCGATGACAACCTCGGCGACGATCCGGCCGCCCACGGGCCCGAGGTGCTCGCCGCTTGTTGTCACGGCCGCCTCCCGCAGAACGTAGAACCACAACGGCGTGCGGAGGTGCAACTGCAGGTCCTTGAGGTCAGCGAGGTCTACGGGCGCCAATTCCGGAAGTGTCATCGTGCGGGCCACCCGCTGACCGGACGGTAGCCCCATGGTCAGCGCCCGCAGCAGGTTGCGGCTAGCCAACGATGTCGGAGTAGCTGGCGGTTGCCCAAGCAGGTGAAACAGCGGCGTCGACAACGTGGTGTCGATCTTCTTGTTGGGCCTGGCACGTCCATCGCCGAAATCGAAGAACGTCTGCCAGTCGATGAATCGGCGCGGAGCACGGCGCCCACCCCGCAGATCCGCCGGGTCGGGGCCCAGCGCCGCCGGATCGAAGATCATCGCAAAGAACTGCTGCGAGAGATCGGTGCCGCTGGTCCCGAAGTTCGCCCGATAGCTCGGTCGCACCTGGGAGTGCCCGAAGCGGTAGGCCGCCACAGCGAACTCCACCGGGATGAACGGGTCGTTGCGCCAGGTAAAGAACTTGCGCCCGTTGGTCACCACATCATCCACCGTCGCCTGGCCAACGGTGGTCGGCAGAAACTGATGCACGATCAGCCACTGATAGTGCCAGCGCACAATCCGCTGTGCCTCGGCGAAGATCTCATCGGCGGTGAAGCCGGCTCCCAGCTCCGCGGACACGTCGGCCAGCACGAGGTTGTGAAACCGCAGAAACGCCAGTTGGAGCTGGCTGACGATGAGGTTTTCGTCGTTGCGTGGATCGCCCACCAGGGCAACGTTCTGGCTGTTGCGCGGGAGATCGTGCCGCACTGTGCCGTCGATGGACACCGCGCCCGAGCCGGGGATTTCCTCGGTGAGCAATCTCGTGCGACCGCCGTCGACTCCCTGGTCGTACAGGTGCGGCGACGCTGTGGGTCCGCCGCCGTAGACGCTGTCCAGGTCGAACGCGGGAATGCGGAAGTTGCGGATCGACTCTGGATCCTGCCGTCGGGCCAGACTCGACGTGGGGTCGAAGGTCATGTCGTGGTCGAGGAACTGGCCGAGGAACGTGAGGCCGGCCGTCATCGTCGGGTTGTTCGGGTTGTGCAGGTTCTTCGCCGGGTCGGTGATCAGCGTGATCGGGTCGGACAGGTCATCGTTGGCGTCCATCGGCCCACCCGGTGCTCCGAGTTCAGTGAGGGCGTCCCTGATCAACGGGGTGTCCGCCGCGAACGGAGGCAGGGTCGGGAACAGCCGGCCGAATCTGCCTTGCTTGTAGAACGTCGAGCGGGGGGCGAGATCGCCGATGTCAGCGTTGCCGTGGCTCATGGACAGAACTCCTCTTTCGCGGGCGTACCTATGAGTGATAGAGACGGCGGCGCGGCGCTGTGATACACCTCACGGGCGAACGGCATCGGGGCGTGACGTATGTCTCGTGCGCGCCTGCGGCTTGACGACGCGGGTTGATGAGGGCTCGACTGTACGAGTAAGTTAGAAGCAGCCCCCTTGACGGTCACGGCTTTCTGCCTAGATGATCTATTCCAAGGG
>QHBY01000400.1:33555-34130 GCA_003244245.1 Pseudonocardiales bacterium | reverse complement strand
GCGGTGGTTCGGATGACCCCGCCACTGGAGGTGATGGCGTACAGCTCGTCGTCGATGTCGACGATGAGCGCCCCGACGAGCTTGCCACGCCTGCGGTCGTACTGAAGGGTCAACACACCTTTGCCGCCGCGTCCCTGCACCGGATAGTCGTCGATCGGGGTCCGTTTGGCATAGCCCCCCGCCGTCGCGACCAGCAGGAACAGCCCGGCCTGCACCACCGCGATGGACAGCAGCTCGTCACCGTCGTTGAATCGCATCCCGAACACCCCGGAGGTCGCCCGCCCCATCGGGCGAAGCACCTCGTCGGTGGCCGAGAACCGGATCGACTGGCCCTGCGCCGAGACCAGCAACAGGTCGTCCTCGGCAGCGCACAACACCGCGCCGACCAGCTCGTCGTCATCTCGCAGGTTGATGCCGATCAGCCCACCGGAGCGGTTGGAGTCGAAGTCGGTCAGCTTGCTCTTCTTGACCAGACCGTCGCGGGTGGCCAGCACCAGATACGGCGCGACGGTGTAGTCCTTGATCTGCATGACCTGGGCGATCTTCTCTTCAGGCTGGAAGGCGAGCAGGTTCGC
>QHBY01000400.1:0-33464 GCA_003244245.1 Pseudonocardiales bacterium | reverse complement strand
AAGAACAGGATCCAGTCGTGCGTGGAGCAGACGAAGAAGTGCGCCACGATGTCGTCGGTCTTCAAGCCTGCACCCATGACGCCCTTGCCGCCGCGCTTCTGCGCCCGGTACAGGTCGGTGCGGGTGCGCTTGGCGTAGCCGGTGCGGGTGATCGTGACCACGACGTCCTCGACGGCGATCAGGTCCTCGGTCGACATGTCGCCGTCGTAGCCGGTGATCCTGGTGCGGCGGTCGTCGCCGTACTTCTCGACGATCTCCCCGAGCTCGTCGCGGACGATCTGGCGCTGCCGCTCGGGCTTGTCCAGGATGTCGAGGTAGTCGGCGATCTCCCGCTCGAGCTCGGCGAGGTCCTCGATGACCTTCTGGCGTTCCATCGCCGCGAGGCGCCGCAGCTGGGTCTCCAGGATGTAGTTCGCCTGGATCTCGTCGACGTCCAGCAGCGCCATCAGCCCGGTGCGCGCGTCGTCCACCGTGGGGGACCGGCGGATCAGCGCGATCACCTCGTCGAGCATGTCCAGCGCCTTGACCAGACCGCGCAGCAGATGGGCGCGTTCTTCGGCCTTGCGTAGCAGGTACCGGGTTCGCCGGACCACGACGTCGAGCTGGTGGCGCACGTAGTGCCGGATGATTTGGTCCAGCCGCAGCGTGCGCGGCACACCCTCGACGATCGCCAGCATGTTGACACCGAAGGTGTGCTGTAGCTGGGTGTGCTTGTAGAGGTTGTTGAGCACCACCTTGGCGACCGCGTCACGCTTGAGCGTGATCACGATGCGCATGCCGATGCGGTCGCTGGACTCATCGTTGATCTCAGCGATCCCGGCGATCCGGCTGTCCCGGGACAGCGCCGCGATCGATTCGATGAAGTTGTCCGGGTTGACCTGGTAGGGCAGCTCGGTGATCACCAGGGTGGTGCGGCCCCGGCTGTCTTCCTCGACTTCCACCACGCCGCGCATCCGGATCGAGCCGCGACCGGTGCGGTAGGCGTCGGCGATGGCGTCGGTACCGACGATCAGGCCGTGGGTCGGGAAGTCCGGACCCTTGATCCGCTCGATGAGCGCGTCGAGCAGGGTCTCGTCATCGACGTCGGGGTTGTCCAGCAGGTAGACCACACCCGCGCTGACCTCGCGCAGGTTGTGCGGCGGGATGTTCGTCGCCATCCCGACCGCGATCCCGGAGCTGCCGTTGACCAGCAGGTTCGGGATCCGGGACGGCAACACCGTGGGCATCTCGGTGCGACCGTCGTAGTTCGGCTCGAAATCGACGGTCTCCTTGTCGATGTCGCGCAGCATCTCCTGCGCCAGCGGCGTGAGCCGGCACTCGGTGTACCTCATCGCCGCGGCGGGGTCGTTGCCCGGCGAGCCGAAGTTGCCCTGCCCATCGACCAGCGGGTAGCGCATCGACCACGGCTGGGCCATCCGCACCAGGGTGTCGTAGATCGCGCTGTCACCGTGCGGGTGGTAGTTGCCCATCACGTCGCCGACGACCCGAGCGCACTTGACCGGGCCGCGGTCGGCACGGAAACCGGAATCGTACATCGAGTACAGCACTCGCCGGTGCACCGGCTTGAGCCCGTCGCGAACGTCCGGCAGTGCGCGCCCGACGATCACACTCATCGCGTAGTCGATGTAGGAGCGCTGCATCTCCTGCTGGATGTCGACCGGCTCGACGCGGTCTCCGTCCGGCGGCAGGATGATCTCAGTCACGGAGCTTGGTTCCCTTCGGGGGGCCACTTTCGGGGGGCCACTGACATGCGCCTAACCCAGCCAGTCTACCGGTCACGCAGGGTGCTCTCCGGCCGGACGCGCGGCCGGCTGTCCTTGCGCACCTCGGGCTCCCGAACTCAACAGCAGAGCTGTCCGGGCCGCTGAAGACAGCTCTGCTGTTGAGTTCGGGAACGGTGGAGCGGTGCCGTTGGATGCAGCGGTGCGCCCCGGGCTGATCAGATCCGTCCGCGGGGCAGGCAGCACTTCTTGTACTTCAGCTGCGAGCCGCACCAGCAGGCTTGGTTGCGACCCGGGGGCCAGGCGGTCTCCCGGGGATGCACTTGCAGATGCTGCGCGTAACCCTCGCGGACTTCTGGGTCAGTGGGATCGCCGCGATTTTCATCGGCGTAGTTGGCCAGCTCGTCAACGACCCCGGCCAGCAGCGTCGACCGAGGAGAACCAGACTGCGACCACTGCTCCAGGCACCGCTGCACCGTCGTCCGGTAGTCGTCCCAGGTGTGGCCGTATTCCTCGGCGAGCACCGGCCAACGCAGGATCAGCCGGTCGAACTCCGGCTGCGGCCAGAACAGCAGCGCGGTGCCCTCGTAGTCCAGCTCCTGCGAATCGAATACTCCGTGCACGATATCCACCAAGCGGTCGGCGAGGATATCGTGTTCATCGTGTGGTAGTTCCAGATTGCGACGTAGCTGGTGTCGTTCCTGTGCCAGCACGAACGCCATCCCCACCGCCTGTTGGTAGACCGGCTGACCGCGTCGGGAGTCCAGCTCGTTCAGCCGGTGTAGGGCCGTGACCAGCGCCTCGGTCAGCCACTGCTCGGCAATTTCGCCGCGCCCGCCGTCCTCCAACGCGTCGCTGACGCAGGACACCGCGTCGGCGTCGTGTAACAACGACGGGCGCAGCGCCGTCAACTCGGCCATGGCCTCGTCGTCACGGCCGAGCCGCAGCAACAGTTCGGCGTTGAACGCACGCGGATATACGTCCAGATCATCATGGGCGCGGTAAGTCTCGACGGCCCGCTGCGCCAACACCTGAGCAGCCTGCAGATCACCGGCCTGCTCGGTGATCTCGGCGGCCAGCATCAGCGCATACCCGGTGTCGGCCTGATCGGCCACCAGGCCCTGATCGACCGCGTTAACCAACTCCGCGGCGATCCCCAGCGGCTGGTCAGCCCCGGAACAGCCGATCTCATCAAGATCATCGGAAGTCAGTAGTCCAGTCAATGGCATGGGGCACCGTACCGTCGCTGTCACTGCGACCCTGAGCGCCCCGCTGCCGGACCGGGAAGATGCGCGAGCAGCGCGGAGGACTCCGGTGCCTGAGCCGGTCAGCCGTTATGGCTGCAGGCGTGCGACTGTTCCGATCTCCAGCGCGACATAGACGCACCCGTCGGACCCCACAGTAAGGCATTGGTGATCATCGGCCTGGCGATCCGGCTGACCAGCAAGGGTCCCGCGCTGTTTCAGCAGCAGCGGATCGGCTACCGCGGCCAGACCTTCACCATGTACAAGTTCCGCACCATGCGAACCGGCGTCGGGGACGAGACGCTGCGAGAGCTGATCGCCGCCGAGCTCCGCGGCGAGGACACATCGGTCAACGGCAGCTACAAGCTCGACGGCGACTCCCGGGTCACCTCGATCGGGGCGTTCCTGCGCTAGACCAACCTCGACGAGCTGCCTCAGCTGCTCAATGTGCTGCTCGCCGACATGTCCCTGGTCGGCCCCCGGCCGTGTCTGGAGTGGGAAGCCCGAATGTGCCCCGCACAGTTCCAGCCGCGGTTCACCGTACGCCCCGGAATCACTGGACTGTGGCAGGTCAGCGGTCGCTCCACGGTCAGCACCCTGGAGATGCTGCACTGGACCTGGCCTACGTGCGCACCCGCAACCCGGTCGGCGACCTATCCATCCTGCTGCGCACCGTGCCGTCGATACTGCGCGACCGCAGTGCCCGCTGACCCAGGCCAGCCGGCCCGGTACCACCGGTGGTAGGCCGCGGCGACTTCGTCGAAGGGCCGGGGAGGCCCGAGCTGTGCCCGGGGTGGACGACGCCATGGCTGAGTATGAAGGCCACGGCCGCGGCGTGCAGCTTGGTGAAGATTCGACCACTTTGTCCGCTGTCGTTACCATGATTGCCGGCCTTCGTATCATCGCCGGGTGTCCTCGGGTGAGCTTCACCTCGATCGTGTTCGAGCCGGGTCGTTCGGCGCAGTGGCGCGGCAGTACGAGCGTTACCGTCCGACGTACCCCGACGCTCTACTCGACGATCTTGCGACGTTGCGGCCGGCTCGGGTGCTCGACGTCGGCTGCGGCACCGGCAAGGTCGCGGTGGGCCTCGCCGCGCGTGGTCTGTCCGTCCTCGGTGTCGAGCTGGACCCGCGGATGGCCGAGGTGGCCCGCGGTCACGGCATCCCGGTGGAGGTGGGGGCCTTCGAGACCTGGGACGACGCTGGACGGCGGTTCGACTTGATCACCTGTGGGGCCGCGTGGCATTGGATCGATCCCGAGCTGGGCATGGCCAAGGTGGCCGACGTGCTGGGTGTGGGCAGCACAATCGCCCGGTTCTGGAACTACCACGTGCTAGACGAGTCCGTCGTGAACGTGTTCGAGGCCGTCTACCGTGAGCATGCGCCGGATGCGCGGCCGCACGGGCGCGAACCCGACGACAGCGGCTACATCGACCCCTTCGCCGACAACGAGGCGTTCTGCTCGGTCGAGACGAAAACCTACCGCTGGGAACGCACCCTGAGCGCCGAGGAATGGGTGGGACAGGCGGCGACGTTCAGTGATCACCAGCGTCTTGAACCCGAGCGCCTCCTTGCTGTTGCCCGGGCGCTGCACGCGACGATCGAAACACTCGGCGGCACTGTTCACGCACACAGCCGAACCTACGTCGTGTTGGCCCGCCGGGCTTAGCCTCGCGCCGTATCCGGGTCGCTCTTGGCCAGTCCAGACGTCGCGGATGATCAGCGGCGACCACGGATCACCGGCGATGTCGAGGGCGCGGGCGATGGAGCACGCATGCGCTGGCTCGCCGAGCAGGACCGTCGCGCAAGTTCGAGAAACTGCATGGACGGCGACGCCGGCGCGGCCTAGCGTGCCACGAGTCGAAGGCAGACGTTTCGTGCCGCGAAGCCGCGGTTGATGAGCCTGAGAGGGGTCGCGTGACATCCTTGCGGTTCCGTCCACCGCCACCTCGCCCGGCGCCAGCAACAGCTGGCGGACCAGCGACTACTGCACATCGATGACACCGAGCGGGCGGCCAGTCACTTCGTGCTCCTGGCCACCACGGAGGTCACCAACCGGTCCTACTACGGTGCCGTCCCGCTCAACGAGAACGAAGTCACCCAGATCGCCACCGCCGACGTCCGCGCCTTCCTCCACGGTTACCTCCCACCGCGCGCCGGCGAACCGCTAGAGAGGGTCGCCGATCAGTGTTGCAGCGCGACAGCACTGAGCTGCAGCAGCGCTTCGTTGATCTCGTCGAGGTCGAAGCGTGTGGGGTCGTAGCCGCCCGCGCCGATCTGCTCCATCCACTCGCGGTACATCCCGTGTTCCGGGTGCTTCTCGTCGCCCAGGGCGCTCATCAGCTCGGCGAAGCCCCAGGGGCCGCCACTGTCCTCGGGCGGTCCGGCGCGGCGGCCGGTCACGCAGCGCGGGTAGGTCAGCGCCGGGTCGGCTCGATCGACGGATTCTACAACGATGTCGTGCCACCAGTCATCGCCGAAGTCGTACCAATACGCGAGCCGGTCGCCGGCTTGCATCCCAGCCAGCGTCCGGCGCGCCTCGTCCGTGGTGTCCTCAAGCAGGTGCTCGGGGTCGGCGTAATGCACACCGTTGACCTCGAACTGGTGCAGGTGACAGTCGTGCCAGCCCATCGCGGTCTGGATGACGCGGTGCAGCTCGGCCAGGCTCGTCGCAGAGGGCACCTGCAGGCGTCGCAAGACTGACGGCTTCATGTGCCGCAGCGACACCGTGATCGTGTGAATGCTGGGGATCGGGTGAATGCTGGAGCGCACCGGCATCGGGCGACCGTACTCGTCAGTGCACAGCGCCATCGTTGTGGGCTATCCTGTGGCCATGCGTCTGCACATCACGCTCGATGACGCTCTGGTCGAGGGACTCGACCGTATCTGCGGCGCGCGAGAGCGGAGCAGCTTCATCGCCAGAGCAGTACGCCGTGCCCTCGACGAGCACGCACGCTCCGAGGCGCTGGAAGGGGCATTGGGATCCATCTCGGATTCCGGGCACGACTGGGACACCGACCCCGCAACGTGGGTCCGCGCTCAGCGCGCCGATCGAAGGCAGCTCGCCGGCTGATGTGCGCTCTGGTCCTAGACACCACCGTGCTCATCGACGCACTGCGAGGACGGCCGGCCGCAACGCGGCTGCGCGAGCTCGTCACCCGGCGCGAGGTACTTCTCACCACCGCAGTCAACGTCGAGGAGATCATCCGCGGGTTGCGACCGAGTGAGAAGTCCGTGGCCGACGCCTTGTTCACCGCGATCCGAGTGCTCCCGGTGCGAGAACCCGATGCCCGACGAGCCGGAGCCTGGCGACGCCAGCACGCGGCCCGCGGTATCACCCTGCACCAGGCCGACTGCTTGATCGGCGCGGTCACCGCCGGGATCGGCGCACGACTGGCCACCGGCAACGCCAAGGACTTCCCGATGCCCGAACTCACCGTGGAGGAATGGGCCCCAAGTACCTGACCCGGACGCTCAGCCCGGAAAAAGACCCTCCAGGCTCAAACCCACTTGGAAGGGCTCGGTCGTGACGAACCGACCGGTGACGGGGCCGGGGTCCTGGTAGCCGAATGGTGCGGCGAGGTGGCAGTCGATCAACGTCACGGGTCTGTCGAGGTCCACGATCCAGTAGTGCGGGATGCCGGCGTCGGCGTACTCGCCGCGCTTGATCACGTGGTCGGTGCGGCGTGAACCTGGAGAGACGATTTCCACGATGACCAGCGTGTCGCTGGCGCGCAGGATGCCTCCGTCACGGCGGATGCGGTCGACGGCCGACCGCGGCACGACCACCAGGTCTGGCCGGCGGACGAACCCCGGCTCACCGCGCGGGGCGAGTTCCAGGTCGACATCCACATCGAGGATCGCCAGCAGGCCAGCGGGTAGCTCCTGGCGCAACTGCGCGAACAGCTCCCCCATGGCGATCATGTGGTCCGGTGCCGGGCTCGGCGACATGACCAGGTTGCCCTCCTGCAGCTCCGAGCGGTAGCGGTCGTCCTCGCCGAGCGCCGCGTACGCCTCAACAGTCAGCAGGTGGCCCGGCAGCTCGGGCACAGCTGTCACAGCGTCTCCTCACGTTCCGACCAGTCTTGCAGCTCTGCACCGCGGTTCGGAGCCGAACGGCGGTTTCGAACACCAAGCGCAGCGCGGTTCGGAGCCGAATGGCGGTTCGAGCCCGGCTAGACGTCGAGGAAGCGGACGTCCTTGGCGTTGCGGGTGATGAAGGAGCGGCGGGACTCGACGTCTTCGCCCATCAGGACGCTGAACAGCTCGTCGGCGGTCGCCGCGTCATCGAGGGTCACTTGCAGCAGGACCCGGTTGGCCGGATCCATCGTGGTCTCCCACAGCTCTTTGGCGCTCATCTCGCCGAGGCCCTTGTAGCGCTGGATCGCGTCCTCCTTGGGCAGCTTGCGGCCCTCCGCCTGACCCGCTTCGATCAGCCCGTCACGTTCCCGTTCGGAGTAAGCGTACTGCGCCTGGGCCCGTGGCCATTTGATCTTGTACAGCGGTGGCTGCGCGAGGAACACGTGCCCGTGCTCGACGAGCGGACGCATGAACCGGAACAACAACGTCAGCAGCAAGGTGCGGATGTGCTGGCCGTCCACATCAGCGTCGGCCATCAGGACGACCTTGTGGTAGCGCAGCTTGGTGAGGTCGAACTCGTCGTGGATCCCGGTACCCAGCGCGGTGATCAACGCCTGTACCTCGGTGTTCTTCAGCACCCGGTCCAGCCGTGCCTTCTCCACATTGATGATCTTGCCACGGATCGGCAGGATCGCCTGGTAGAGCGAATCCCGACCGGACTTCGCCGAGCCGCCCGCGGAGTCACCCTCGACGATGAACACCTCGCTGCGCGACGGGTCGGTGGAGCGGCAGTCGGACAGCTTGCCGGGCAGCCCACCCAGATCACCGGCCGACTTTCGGCGCACCAGCTCGCGGGCCCGCCGGGCGGCCATCCGCGCCTGCGACGACGAGATCGCCTTGTTGATGATCGTCTTGGCCTCGGCGGGATTGCGCTCCAGCCAGTCGATCAGCCATTCGTTGCAGGTGCGCTGGACGAACGACTTGACTTCGGTGTTACCCAGCCTGGTCTTGGTCTGGCCTTCGAACTGCGGTTCCTTAAGCTTGACCGACACGATGGCGGCCAGACCCTCGCGCACATCGTCGCCGGTGAGCGCGGCGTCCTTCTCTTTGAGCAGCTTCTTGTCCCGCGCATAACGGTTGATCACCGAGGTCAGCGCGGAGCGGAAACCCTCCTCGTGAGTGCCACCCTCGTGGGTGTTGATTGTGTTGGCGAAGGTGTAGACCGACTCGGTGTACCCGGCGTTCCACTGCATCGCAACCTCGATCTGCATCCTCTCAGCACTTGCCTCGAAGCCGATCACTTTGCGGTGGATGGGGTCCTTGGAGTTGTTGAGGTGCTTGACGAAATCTTCCAGACCACCCGGATAGTGGAAGGTGCGCTCCTTGACCTGAGCGGTCTGCCCTTCGGCGTCCTCGGTCTCGTTGCTGCCGTTGACCCGCTGGTCGCGCAGCACGATGGTCAGGCCCTTGTTGAGAAAGGCCATCTCCTGCAGCCGGCGGGCCACCGTCTCGGCGTTGTAGACGGTGGTCTCGAAGATCTGCGAGTCGGCCCAGTACGTCAGGGTGGTGCCGGTCTTGCGGGTCGGTTCGCCCTTGCGCAGCGGGTACGCCGGCTTGGAGTCCTCATAGCGCTGGCGCCACACGAACCCGTCCCGCTTGATCTCCACCTCCAGCGCGCTGGCCAGGGCGTTGACCACACTCACGCCGACGCCGTGCAGACCACCGGAGACGGCATAGGACTCGCCGTCGAACTTGCCCCCGGCGTGCAGGGTGGTGAGCACCAGCTCGAGTGCGGGTCGCTTCTCCACCGGATGCATGTCCACCGGAATACCCCGACCGTCGTCGACGACCCGTACCCCGCCGTCGGCGAGCAGGGTGACGTCGACCCTGGTGGCGTAGCCCGCCATCGCCTCGTCGACGGCGTTGTCGACAACCTCCCACACCAGGTGGTGCAGGCCGCGCTCGCCGGTGGACCCGATGTACATACCGGGACGCTTGCGGACGGCTTCGAGCCCCTCGAGGACGGTGATGGAAGACGCGCTGTAGTCGTTCTTCTTGGGGGCCACGGTCGTCGGTGTCTCCTCGCCGGTGCGCTGCGGTGGTGTCTCTGCGGATTCTACTGGCCCGGTCTGACAGAAGTGGGTCAGGGACACCCCTGGTCTCGTCACAGCGCCACTATTTCGCTGCAGTACAGGTCGCGACGGCCATGAAGCCGGGTTGCGACGCCTGACGGGCGCTGAGTGGCCTACCCGACTGTGGCACCAGACGCGATGTTCAGCCGTAGGTGTCTCGGGGGCCACGGCCGCGGACATGCCGGGGGCCGTGCACCCAGCTCGGCGACGCCGGGCCCTGCACCCGCAGCCGGGTCACCACGCCGGGACCGACGCCGGCGGTGATCCGGGCGATCAACTGCCGTTGCAATAACCGAAGTTGGGTGGCCCACGCCGTGGAGCTGGCCCGCACGATCAGCTCGCCGTCCTTCAGCGACACCGGCTCGGCGTGTTCGGCGACCTCAGCACCTACCAGCGCAGCCCACCGGGCGAACACCACACCCGCGGACACCCGGTCCACCCAGCCCCGGTCGGCGACCAGCCTCGACGCCAGCCGGCCCAGCGGCTGCGGGTCCCGGTCATCCGGTCGCGCACCGGACCAGCCGCGGCGTCGCCGAGGCGCCGCGCGCGCGGTGCCGGACTTGTTCTGGATTCCGCCCGGACCGCTTGCATTGCGTTGGGCGGCGCGGGCGGCTTCCAGCGCGGCGCGGGCGATGTCGGCGCCCTTCGGCGCCCCTGACGGTGTCTGAGACCCAGCCTGAGATGGGGTTCCAGTTCCCTCGAACATCGACTTGTCCACACTATCCACAGGTTTGTCCACAGCTGGGGTCTGTTCATCGGAGCTGTCGTCATCGGACACGGCGCACCTCCCCCCCGTAGATGTCGAACCGGATCCCGCGGAGTTCCTCGGGGACATCGGCAGGCACCGCGGCGGTGACCACCACCTGCTCGGCAGCCAGTGCGACCTCGGCCAGCCGGGCCCGCCGGCGGGTGTCCAGCTCAGCGAAGACGTCGTCGAGCAACAGCACCGGCTCGGCACCGTCGCAGCGCAGCAACTGGTAGCTGCCCAGCCGCAAGGCCAGCGCGAAGGACCACGACTCGCCATGGCTGGCGTACCCCTTGCCCGGCAAGCCGCCCAGGCTGAGCTCCAGGTCGTCACGGTGCGGCCCGACCAGGCAGACCCCGCGTTCGACCTCGGCTGCCCGCACGTGGGCCAGCTGCGCCAGCATCGCCACCTCCAGCAGGTCGACATCCGCCTTGCCAGTGTCCTGCGCCGCCGCTGGCAACGCGTCACCCAAGCTGCTGCGGTACTCGAGCTCGGCCGTAGCCGACTCCGGAGCGACCGCGCGGTAGGCGGCGCGAACGTAAGGCGCCAGCTCGACGAGCAGGTCCAGCCGGGCCCCGAGCAGCTCCGCGCCGTGCCGGGCGAGGTGACCGTCCCAGACGTCCAACGTGCGCAGATCAGCCGCGCCGCCGCCGGACCGGCGCGCCGCGCCGGCAGACTTGAGCAACGCGACGCGCTGGCGCAGCACCTTGTCGTAGTCGGCTTGCACACCGGCCAGCCGCGGCGCGCGTAAGACCAGCAAGTCGTCGAGGAACCGGCGGCGCTGCGCTGGGTCACCGCGGACCAGCGCCAGGTCCTCCGGTGCGAACAGGACGCTACGCAGTACTCCGAGCACCTCCCGGGGCCGCGGCACCGGGCTACGGTTGAGCCGGGCCCGGTTGGCTCGCCCGGGGGAGATCTCCAGCTCCACGGTCAGCTCCCGGCCGGCGTGCACCACCGCGGTGCGGACGATGGCCCGCTGCGCGCCGTGGCGTACCAGCGGCGCATCGGTGGACACCCGGTGCGAACCGAGTGTGGACAGGTAGCTCAGCGCTTCGATCAGGTTCGTCTTGCCCTGCCCGTTGGCGCCGATCAGGACCGCGACGCCGGGTTCCAGCTCGAGTTCGGCGTGCTCCCAGGAGCGGAAATCGGTGACTTCTAGCTGCCGGACGTACACCGGGTTAGCCGGACTCAGGACCGGCCTGCTGCACGGCGTGCCCACCGAACTGCTGGCGCAAAGCGGCCACCGCCCGCATCGCCGGGGAGTCGGCCTGCCGGGAGGCGAACCGGGCGAACAGCGCCGCGGAGATCACCGGCGCGGGCACTGAATGATTGATCGCCTCTTCGACCGTCCAGCGACCCTCGCCGGAGTCGGCCACCCAACCGCGCAGCTGTGCCAGCTCCGGATCGTTGTCCAGGGCCTCCACCAGCAGATCCAGCAGCCAGGAGCGGACCACCGTGCCACGCCGCCACGCCTTGAGCACCGCGGGCACGTCGGTGACCACATCGGCGGCTTCGAGTAGCTCGTAGCCCTCTGCGTAGGCCTGCATCAGGCCGTACTCCACGCCGTTGTGCACCATCTTCGCGAAGTGCCCGGCGCCGACGTCGCCGGCGTGCACAAAACCCTCGTCTCGGGGCCCTTCCGGGCGCAGCGCGTCGAACACCGGCATCAGCCGCTCGACGGACTCGACGGCACCGCCGACCATCAACCCGTAACCGTTGTCCTTACCCCACACCCCGCCGGAGACGCCGCAGTCGAGGTACCCGACGCCGCTGCGGGCGAGTAGTTCGGCGTGCACCTGGTCCTCGGTGTAACGCGAGTTACCGCCATCGACGAGGAGATCACCCTCGGCGAGCAACCCGGCCAGCTGGGTCACCGTGTCCCGGGTCGCTTCGCCGGCAGGCACCATGATCCAGACGTTGCGGGGTGCTGACAGGCGGTCGACCAGCTCGGCCAACGAGGCGACGTCGCGGGCTCCGGCGCTGCGGGCGAAACCGAGCACTTCGATGCCTGCAGCCCGCAAGCGGTCGCGCATGTTGGCACCCATCTTGCCCAGTCCAACGAGTCCGAGCTGCACGACGCATCCTCCATTCAGTGCGGACTCCTACCGTAGCGGCGGGTGTGACGGCTCAGGTTTGGGCACCCGCTGCGCTGGGTATCCACCGGCCTGATGTTTGGATCTTCTCCTTGAGAGAAAACATCAGTAGCAGTAGTAGGTGCTGTGGGCGGTGTGGACACCCGCCATCTGTCCTGGTCCGCAGGTGTGGTGCCGTGTGGACTGCTCCTTTTGTCATTCGTGGCGGGTACCGGCCGGCGGTGGACAGTTGCGTTCCTTCGGCGCGGGATGCACAGCGACGCTGAGTTATCCACAGAGTTGTCCTCAGGTGTGGGTAGATCGGTTACCCGTTGTATTTGACGTTTCTTTGCCCGGCGCAGTTCACGCAGTTCCTCAACTTCGGGCACACCGTGGTGCGCGCTCAACGCGGCGATCAGTTCGTCGGCTCGCCACGCGTTCGACGGTACGAGATGGTTGGCCGCCAGCGCACGCAGGCCGCAGTGAGCGGCCTCGTCTGGGGGGCCATGCCGACACACGGTCGCACCGGTCTGGTGATCCCGGTACCGGCGGCGGATGCGCTGCTGGCGTCGGTGGGAGCTCGGTACCCGGGGACCGTGCGCGCCGGTTTGCCGGCGCCCGTGTCACTGCTGTATCCGTTCGTTGTCGCGGCCGAGCTCGACGAGCGCGTCACCACTGCGTTGCATGAGCTGTTCGTCGAGCAGGTGCCGATCCCGGTTGACTTCGTGGAGTGCTACCGGCGCGGCGGGTTCGTGGCGTTGCGTCCAGAGCCGAGCGATCGGCTCAGGGAGCTGATCGCCAGGACATGGCGCCGGTGGCCGGATGTGGTGCCCTACGAGGGCGTCTACGGGGATGTCGAGCCGCATGTGACGAATCGCCATGCGCTGTTCGGAACAGATGGCTGTGCGGATCGAGCAGGAGGTGGCCGCCGAGCTGCCGATCTGCGCTGAGCTGCGCGAAGCGTGGCTGCTGGCCTTCGAGGGCCAGTGGATATTGCGGGACCGGTTCGAGTTCGGCGACTCCGCTGCCAGCTAAATGACTCCACTCCCGGCAGACCCGTCAGCCATGATGTGGACACCCGACCATCGTCGAGGGTTTGAGGAGTCGAGGATGGACGCAGTGACCGCGACTGTTGAGCGAAGACGTTGGCTGGCGCTGCTGGTGCTGTGCCTGGGTAGTCTGATGATCGTTCTCGACGGCACGATCGTGAACGTCGCGTTGCCGTCGATCCGCGCGGATCTCGGATTCTCGGAGACCTCCCTGGCCTGGGTGGTCAACATCTACATGCTCACCTTCGGTGGATTCTTGCTTCTTGCCGGGCGGATGGGCGACTTGTTCGGCCACCGTCGCCTGTTCTTGATCGGCCTGACCGTGTTCACCTGCGCCTCGCTTGCGTGTGGTCTGGCCAGCACACAGGAGTTCCTGATCGGGGCGCGTGCAGTCCAGGGCCTCGGTGGGGCGGTCGTCTCGGTGGTCTCCCTCTCGTTGATCATGACTATGTTCACCGAGCCGGCCGAGCGAGCCAAGGCGATGGGCTTCATCGGGTTCGTCATCGCCGGGGGCGGGAGTATGGGCGTGCTGCTCGGCGGCGTGTTGACCGGTGCCCTCGACTGGCACTGGATCTTCCTGGTCAACATCCCGATCGGTGCCGCGGTCGCCGTTGCCTGCCTCATCCTGCTCCCCGCGGCGGCCGGTCAAGGGGGCGCCGGACGGCTCGACGTGGCCGGCTCTGTCACCGTGACCGCGGCTCTCATGATCGCCGTCTACGCGATCATGGACGGCAACCACGCGGGCTGGGCTTCGATTCGGACGATCGGCCTGCTCGTCGTCGCCGTCGCGCTGCTTGCTGTCTTCCTGCGCATTGAGTCTCGCGCGGTATCGCCGCTCATACCGCTTGCGCTGTTCCGCCTGCGCAGCCTCGCCACCGCGAACGCCGTCGGAGTGCTGTGGGCCGCTGCCATGTTCGCCTGGTTCTTCCTGTCGGCCCTCTACCTGCAGCTCGTTATCGGCTACAGCCCGCTCGCGGTCGGCCTCGCTTTCCTGCCCGCGAATCTGATCATGGGGGCGTTCTCACTCGGCCTGTCCGAGCGAATCGTCTTGCGATTCGGCATCAGGGCGCCGCTGGTGATCGGGATGCTTCTCGTCGCCGCCAGTCTCGCTCTCTTCGCGCGCGCCCCGGTCGGGGGGACCTACGTCGTCGACGTGCTGCCGGGCATGCTCCTACTCGGCCTCGGTATGGGGATTTCGTTGAACCCGGTGCTCCTCGCCGCGATGAGCGAGGTGCAGCCGAGCGAGGCCGGTCTCGCCTCGGGGGTGGCGAACACCTCATTCATGATGGGCGGTGCACTCGGGCTCGCCGTGCTCGCCAGCCTCGCCGATGCCCGCACCAGAGGACTGACGGCCGCTGGCGTCGACCGGCTCCCCGCCCTCACCGGCGGCTACCACGCCGCCTTCATCCTGGGGACGGCCTTTGCCGCCACGGCAGCGGCACTGGGGGCCCTACTGCTGCGGCCAGGTGGTGCCCCGCCGCCCTATGAGGACCGGGACGTCGCGAGCGCCCACGCTGCGGTCGACTGATGGTCCACCCCAGCGAAGGGGCTGCCACATCGGCCCCAACTATCCCACCAAGGAGGCATGTGGATGTTTCATAGCGAGCTTTTACGCCGCCTAAGGGCTGGCCGGTCAGGGGTTCGGGGTCACACGTCTTCTATGCAGAGTGTGAGGCCGACAGCTTGCCCCACCTTGTCGATGTGTTCCCGGTTCGACGTGACGACGGCATCACCGCGGCGGATGGCGCCTTCCGCCACGGTCACATCCACGACGTCGTCATGGTTTGACTGACCGGCGAGAACGCCGACCTTGCGGAGCCTGGTCTCTGTCATCCACTCGAGGTTGCACATCGAAAGCACGCGGACCAGGTTCGCCTGCCCTGGCCCTCCTCGCCATGCCTCGGCGAGCACCGGTGCCGGAACGACCGGAGCGACTTCTTCGGCGAGGAAGCCGGCGTGCAGAGACCACATTCGCCGGTCGTTACGCTCAGCGGCGATCAGCGCACCGGTGTCGAAGGTGACGCCAGCCATCTACGCCGATCGCTTCGTCGGTTGGCCCTCAGCGGATCGCCCCAGCAGTGCGCGAGCGCGGGCCAACCCGTCGGCAAGCTCCGCTGCCGTCAGTGGCCCGTTATCGGCCTCCCATTCGGCGATGGCCCGTCTTCCGGCGTCCAATCGCAGGCGATGGGCGGCTGTGTCCACCAGCCAACCACTCACGGTTGTGCCTTCGGCGCTGGCCGCACGCTCGATGGCGTCTGCCAGCTCGGGCGGGAGGGAGATCGAACGTTTCTGCCGCTGCGCCATGACTGAAACGGTAGTACAGGGGGTGGGACAGACTTATCGGTCGGCTGCCTGGGCGTTCCGGCGTGGCGCCCAGGGAGTCGACCGATAAGAAGAGAATGCCGGACCGCGCTGGCAGGCACATGAGGGTTGTCCCCCATTACGACCCTGGGTCGCACCCTGAGCGCATCCGTGAACCCCGATCAGGAGCGGGCGCGCTGCTTGATCCGGGAGGTGAGTTCCTGCACCTGATCGTAGGTGCGGCGGCGTTCAGCCATCTCTTTGCGGATCTTGCGATCCGCGTGCATTACCGTGGTGTGGTCGCGGCCGCCGAAAATCTGACCGATCCTGGGTAACGATAGATCAGTCAGCTCGCGGCACAGGTACATGGCGATCTGCCGGGCCTGCGCGACGTGCTTGGTCTTGCCTGGCCCGCACATGTCGTCCATGGTGAGCCCGAAGAACTCCGCGGTCACCGCCATGATGTTGGGTGCGCCGATCTCGTGGGCCTGGTCGTCGGGGATGAGGTCGCGCAGCACGATCTCAGCGAGCTGGTTGTCGACCGGCTGGCGGTTCAGCGAGGCGAATGCGGTCACCCGGATCAGCGCTCCCTCCAGCTCGCGGATGTTGCGTTCGATCCGGGCGGCGATGAACTCCAGCACCTCATCGGGCGCGGCCAACCGGTCGCCGGCGGCCTTCTTGCGCAGGATCGCGATCCGGGTCTCCAGCTCGGGTGGCTGGATGTCGGTGATCAGGCCCCACTCGAAGCGGGTGCGCAACCGGTCCTCCAGGGTGCCCAGCCCCTTGGGCGGACGGTCGGAGGAGATCACGATCTGTTTGTTCGCGTTGTGCAGGGTGTTGAAGGTGTGGAAGAACTCCTCTTGGGTACCTTCCTTGCCCTCCAAGAACTGGATGTCGTCGACGAGCAGCACGTCGACGTCGCGATAACGGCGCTGGAAGGCCACCTTGCGGTCGTCGCGCAAGGAGTTGATGAAGTCGTTGGTGAACTCTTCGGTAGAGACGTACCGAACTCGCATGCCGGGGAACAGCCGCTCCGCATAGTGCCCGACGGCGTGCAGCAGGTGTGTCTTACCCAACCCCGACTCGCCCCAGACGAACAGCGGGTTGTAAGCGCGCGCCGGTGCCTCCGACACTGCCACCGCGGCGGCGTGCGCGAAGCGGTTGGACGCGCCGATGACAAAGGTATCGAAGGTGTACTTCTCGTTGAGCTTGGTCTGCGACCTTGGTGGCCGGGTCGATGCCGCAGCCGCCGGGCCGGCGAAAGTCGGCAGAATCTCGTTCACGGTTGCCAACGCGGCCTCCTTCTCACTGTGCCCACCAGAGTCGGTAACGGTGCCAACGGCCGTCCCCTCCCGCGGCGAGCTGTCCCGGCCGTAGTTGTCGGGTTCCGCAGCGCCGGGTGCGGTGAATTGCGGTGGTAGCTGCGGTGGCACCGGCAGCGGGTGGTCGACCTTCACCGCGAGCGACACCTGGCGACCCAAATGGCGAGACAGCGCCGCGCTGATCGGTTCGCGCAGGGCCCGTTCGATGGCGTCCTTGGCAAAGTCGCTTGGAGCCGCTAGCAGCGCGGTTCCATCCAACAGACCGATTGGGCGGGTGACGCGCATCCAGGCACGTTGCTGAGGCGACAGCGTCCCGGTGGAGAGCTCCCGCACGACCTCGTTCCACACTTGGCCGAGATCGGATTGCCGCTCTGACACCCGCTGACTCCCCTTCCGCCGGTGGTGGACTTCAGGAGCACAGCGCGCGTCCACAGAGTTATCCACAGCTGTGGATAACGGTGATCGCCGCTCTCCCCGGGTCCCCGACGTGCCAGCTTGCCGGGCGGTCTCCAGTGTTCGGGCGCCGCAAGCTAACAAGCCTGGAGTGCTGCCACAAGAACCCCGTGTAAGCAAGCACCATCGATGTAACGGCGTGTCGCCCGGACAGTGACGCGAGACGCCGGTTTTGACGCCGCGGGTGCCGGCCGCCTAGGCTCGGCCCGTCTCCCGCCCACCGGCGGGCATTCTTGCGCGCCCTCGCCCATGGCGACGCGCACCACAGCACCGGGAGAACGACAGCCGTGAGCAAGGGCAAGCGTACGTTCCAGCCGAACAACCGTCGCCGCGCGAGGACCCACGGGTTCCGGTTGCGCATGCGCACCCGCGCCGGGCGCGCGATCCTCGCGGCCCGGCGCCGCAAGGGCCGCATCGAGTTGTCGGCCTGACCTTTCCCGCCGGATATCTCGCGTTGCTGCCCGCTGCCGTCCGACTGACCCGCCGCGACGACTTCGCGACGGGGGTGCAGCGGGGCCGTCGGGCTGCCCGTGGCTCCGTGGTCGTGCATCTGGCCCGTGCCGGCGCCAACGAGGGCCCACCGGCAGCGAGCCCCGCGGTGGAGCTGAACCTGGGCCCCAAAGTGGGATTCGTGGTCGGTCGGGCGGTGGGTGGATCTGTGGTCCGGCACCGGGTGCAGCGACGGTTGCGGCATCTCATGCGGTCCCGGTTGGCGAACCTCCCGGCCGGATCGCTGGTGGTCGTGCGGGCGCTGCCGTCGTCCGCCGAAGCGAGCAGCGCGGCGTTGGGTGATGACCTCGACGGCGCGTTGCGGCGGCTGATCGGTCCCCGCGCCGCGGGCGCATCGAGCACGGCAAACCTCGGCAGACGACGATGACGGTCCTGCCTCCCGGGGCGCAGCCGGCTGTTTCGAGGGATCCGACTCAGGTGAGCGCTCTGCGGGTTGCGACCGGCCCAGTGGTTCGGCTGCTGGTGGTCATTCTGCGGTTCTACCGCCAGTGGATCTCCCCGGCGCTACCACCGTCCTGCCGGTTTTTTCCCAGCTGCAGCGCGTACGCGATCGAGGCACTGACCGTGCACGGGATGCTGCGCGGGTCGTGGTTGACGGTGCGGCGGGTATTGCGCTGCGGACCCTGGCACCCTGGAGGGGTGGACCCGGTCCCTCCAACGAGATCACCCCGCTCCCCCGCCGAGAGTGAGTCGTAGTGCTGAACTTCATCTACTACCCGGTGTCGGCCATCTTGTGGTTCTGGCACAAGGCGTTCGGCTACCTCCTGGGCCCGGGCAATGGTTTCGCTTGGGCCCTGGCCGTGGTGTTCCTGGTGTTCACGCTGCGCGCGGTGCTGTTCAAGCCGTTCGTCCACCAGGTCCGCTCGATGCGCAAGATGCAGGAGTTCGCGCCGGAGATCCAGAAACTGAAGAAGAAGTACGGCGACGACCGCACGAAGATGGCCGCAGAGATGCAGAAGCTGCAGTCCGAGCACGGGGTCAACCCGTTGGGTGGCTGCCTCCCGGTGCTGGTCCAGATCCCGGTGTTCATCGGCCTGTTCCAGGTGCTGCGCTCCTTCAACCGGCCGGCGCTGAGCCCCGAGCTCAACCGCCAGACCGCTAACTACGTATTCAGCGCCCTGGATGTGCAGTCGTTCCTGGACGCGCGGGTGTTCGGTGTGCCGCTGTCAGCGTTCATCACCGAGCCCGCTGCGTTGCTGGCTCGGTACGGGGGTATCTCCCGGTGGCAGATTGCCGCGGTGGCTGTCCCGCTGACCATCGTGGCCGGTGTACTGACCCACCTCACCGCGAAGCAGTCGGTGGCGCGGCAGAATCCAGCGCAGAACGCCGCGAACCCGCAGGCCGCGATGATGAACAAGGTCATGGTGTACCTATTCCCGCTCGGTGTGGTAGGTGGTGGTCCGTTCTTCCCGTTGGCGATCCTGATGTACTGGCTGTCCAACAACCTGTGGACGCTGGCCCAGCAGCGGGTGGTCTACCAACGCATCGAGGCTGAGGACGCCGAGAAGAAAGAGGTCGCGATCGCCCAGCGGCAGGCTCTGGGCCCCCGGCCAGGCCAGAAGCCGGTCCGACCGAAGAGGGACGGCGCCGGAAACCCAGTTGATGCGGTGGAGCACGATGCCGCGGCCGAAGCGGATCCCAGAGAATCGGCGTCAGGCGCGGTGGCATCGAACGGGGTGGTGTCCAACGGGCTCGGGCAGACCCATACTGGCGCCGCAGAAAGCCCGTCGGGCGCTCAAGGCTCGGCGCGCGCGGACGGTTCCGCGCCACCTGGCATGATCCAGCAGCGGCCACGACCGCGGAAGAAGACGAACCGGAAGCGTCGCTGAGGACGCGATCGGCCCGGAGAGGAGACAGTTGTGGCGGAGACGCTGGCGACTGAGGCAGTGACCGAAGCGGATTCGCCGGTTGACGGTGATGACGAGGTCGGGACCGACCGGTCGATGCGCAACGCGCCGGCGAGCGAGGAGCTTCTCGTTCAGGAGGGCGACGCTGCCGGTGACTATCTCGAACGACTGCTTGACCTGGTGGACTACGACGGCGACATCGATCTTGACGTTGAGGCCGGCCGAGCCATGGTAAGCATCGACGGCGGAGCGGATCTAGCGAAGCTGGTAGGCCCCCGCGGCACGGTGCTGGAGGCTCTCCAGGAGCTCACCCGACTCGCGGTGCAGCAACAGACCGGTAGTCGCAGCCGGCTGATGCTCGATATCGCTCAGTGGCGGGCTGGTCGGCGAGATGATCTCAGTGAGCTGGGCCGGTCGATCGCGCAGCGAGTACTCGACGGCGGTGAGCCGGTCCGGTTGCAGTCGATGACTCCCTTCGAGCGGAAGATCGTGCATGACGCGGTGGCAGACGTGGACGGGGTGTACAGCGAAAGTGAGGGTGAGGAGCCACAACGCTGCGTCGTGGTGTCCCCCTCTACTTGACCTGCGCTCACACGCCATGCGCCACTCTGACGCGGGTCTCAGCTCCGCGAGCGGGCGATATTCCACCTGTCAGTGTTTCACGTGAAACGGCCGATACCGCCGGACGTTCACGTGGCCGCCCGGACGGTATTTGGTGACCGCTACCCGCTTGCGGAGCGCTACGCGGTGCTGCTCGCGAGCTCCGGCGTCAACAGGGGACTTATCGGCCCCCGCGAAGGCGACCGGCTGTGGGAGCGTCACCTACTGAACTCCGCTGTGCTGGCTGAACTCGTTCCGCAGGGCTGCCGGATCCTCGACGTAGGCTCCGGAGCGGGTTTGCCGGGGATACCCCTCGCGCTCGCCCGCCCGGACCTGTCGATCGTCCTGCTCGAGCCGATGGCCCGGCGGGTGGCGTGGTTGCGGGAGGTGGTCGCCGCGCTCGGGCTCAGTGTCGGAGTTCATCGTGGACGCGCCGAGGACCCGCTGGTACGTGATGAGCTTGGCAACAACGACGTCGTGACCGCCCGGGCGGTTGCCCCGCTGGGACGCCTGGTGAGTTGGAGCCTCCCGCTGGTGGCATCGGGCGGCCGACTGCTCGCGGTCAAGGGCGCCGGCGCGGAGGACGAAGCCGCTCGCGACGTCGTCGCGGTGCGGGCTGCTGGGGGGGCGCCCGTGGAGATCGTGCACTGCGGTGCCACGATTGTGCACCCGCCTACGACGGTCATCGTGGTGCGTCGCCTGGCCCAGCGCGCCTCGCCCTCAGGGAAGGCACGAAGGAGGAAGGATCGGTGAGAGTGAGCGCCCCGAAATGGTCCGACAGTGCGACCCGAGCGGACGCTGCGACCCGACCGGACACCGCGACCCCACCGGACACCGCGACCGGACCGGACAGCGGGATGCCAGCTTTTGCGGCGCGCGACAGTGTGATTTCCGAGCCTGTCAGGGTGCCAGCTACGGCATATCTCCACGTTTCACGTGAAACCGTGTCGCCCGATGGCGCGTTAGTCAGACCGGGGCCGCGGCATGCCCTCACTCGCCCGCCGCCTTCGACTAGACAGAGTGGAGCCCATCACGTGCCCTGTCCCCCTAGCGCCCCTCCAGAAGCTGCCGGAGGCGTCTCAGCACACGCACTGCCTCCTGGGGTCGGGTGGACGCCGATCGCGGAGGAGGCGGAGCGGGCCACTCGGGTGAAGCACCCCACTGACCAGCTACCGCGCCCGGTGCGACGGCGGGTACTGGCGGTGGCTAACCAGAAGGGCGGTGTCGGTAAGACCACGAGCACCGTCAATATCGCCGCTGGGCTGGCCATGCAGGGGCTGCGCACCCTCGTGGTTGACCTCGATCCGCAAGGCAACGCTTCAACCGCGCTGGGAATCGAGCATCGCGCCGGCACTCCGTCGGTGTATGAGGTGTTGCTCGGGGAGATCGGGATCATCGACGCGGTCGCGGTGAGCCCACAGTCGTCAAATCTGCTCTGCATTCCGGCCACCATCGATCTCGCCGGCTCCGAGATCGAGCTGGTGTCAATGGTGGCCCGGGAGTCGCGCCTATGCCGGGCGCTGTCCGGCGTCGCGCTCGACGAGTTGTGTGTCGACTACGTCTTCATCGACTGCCCGCCGTCGCTGGGACTGCTCACGGTGAACGCGCTGGTCGCCGCTCCAGAGGTGCTGATCCCGATCCAATGTGAGTACTACGCGCTGGAGGGGCTTGGTCAGCTGCTCCGCAACATCGAGTTGGTGCAGGCGCACCTCAACCCCACACTGATGGTGTCCACCATCTTGCTGACGATGTACGACGGACGCACAAGGCTGGCCGACCAGGTCACCACAGAGGTCCGCGAGCACTTCGGCGACCAGGTCCTGCGCACCGTGATACCGCGCAGCGTGAAGGTCTCGGAAGCGCCGGGCTTCGGGCAGACGGTGCTCGTCTACGATCCCGGTTCCCGGGGGGCGCTGAGCTACTTGGACGCCGCCCGGGAAATCGCGCTGGATCATCGCTTCCTGGACCGAGACAACCTCAACTACGCCGATACCGATGGCCAGCCAGGCGGTCGCGAGGTGTCCCGCTGATGCCCCCCAGCAGCGCGCTTTCCCGCCCCTCTGGATCTCCCGTTGCCGGTGTAGCACGCAAGGGTGGGCTCGGACGCGGTCTGGCGGCGTTGATCCCCACCGGACCGGTCGGCAACGCGGGTGATCCAGCGTCGCGACTGCACCCAGACGGCCACGGGGAAACCTCGACTGGTCAGGTCGCCGGCGCGGTCTACCAAGAGGTGCCGATGGCGGCCATCGTGCCCAACCCACGGCAGCCGCGACAGGTGTTCGACGAGGAGGCGCTGGCTGAGCTCGCGCACTCGATCCGGGAGTTCGGGCTGCTGCAGCCCATCGTGGTCCGCCCACTGCCGGCTGAGCCGGCGATCGGGCATCTGCCGGCTGAGCCAGCGATCGGGCATCTGCCGGTTGAGCCGGCGATCGGGCACCTGGGTACCGACCGCTACGAACTGATCATGGGCGAGCGGCGGTGGCGGGCGGCGCAGCTGGCCGGACTGGACTGCATCCCGGCGATCGTGCGAGGCACCGCCGACGAGGCGATGCTCCGCGACGCGTTGCTGGAGAATATCCACCGGGTCCAGCTCAACCCGCTGGAGGAGGCCGCGGCCTACCAGCAGCTGTTGGAGGACTTCGGTGTGACGCACGAGCAGTTGGCGTCGCGGATCGGCCGCAGCCGCCCGGTGATCACCAACATGATCAGGCTGCTCAAGCTGCCGGTTGCGGTGCAGCGGCGGGTCGCGGCCGGGGTGCTCTCCGCCGGGCATGCCCGAGCGCTGCTAAGCCTGGAGGAGTCGTTCGCTCAGGAGGCTCTCGCGGCGCGGATCGTCGCCGAAGGGCTGTCGGTCCGGGCCACCGAGGAAGCGGTCACGCTCAGCCGGACGGAGCCCAGCCAGAACCCCGCGAAACCGGCGGCACCCCGCCCGATGCGGGCGCCGGGATTGCAGCAGCTCGCCGAGAACCTCTCCGATGCCTTCGACACCTGCGTCAAGGTAGAACTCGGCCGCCGCAAGGGCCGGATCGTCGTGGAGTTCGGCTCCGTCGACGACCTCGAGCGCATCGTCGCGATGATGACCCCGTCCCGATGACCCTGGGTCTCGATGACCCGGGCCCGTTCTACGACGCCGCGGCGCGGTCGATGGCTCGCTCGATGAGGGTTTCGTAGACGGTGCCCAGGTGTGCGCCGTCGGATTCGATCGCCATCGGGAGCAGTGATGTCTCGGTGAGTCCGGGCGCAACGTTGACTTCGAGGAAATGAGCCACTCCGTCCGGTGTGACCACCGCGTCGGTCCGGGACACATCGCGCAGCCCGAGTATCCGGTGCGCGCTGACCGCCAGGTCGGCTACCGCGGCTGCGGCTGCGATGTCGAGCCGGGCCGGGGCGTGGAAGGTCGCCAGTCCAGCGGTGTAGCGGGCGGCGTAGTCGTAGAACCCGGATGTGGCTTCGACCTCCACCGCGGGTAGCGCCCGGGGTCCGTCCGGTCCGTCCAACACGGTGACGGCGACCTCGACGCCCTCGACGAAACTCTCGGCGAGCACCGAGTCCCCGTAGGCCAGGCAGCCCACCACGGCGCCCGGTAGCTCGGCGACGTCGCGCACCAGGTGCAGTCCCAGCGCGGAACCACCCTGGGGCGGTTTGAGGATCAGCGGCAGGCCGAGCCGGGCAACCAGCGCGTCGAGCACATCTTGGGCTCCGAGGTCGCGGAAGGTGGCGTGGGGCAGCACGATCCACTCTGGAGTGGTCAACCCGGCGCGGGCCAGTTCGTCCTTGGCGGTCGGCTTGTCCCAGGCCCGGCGACAGGCCCGCGGATCGGCGCCCACATACGGCACCCGCAACATCTCCAACACCGACTGGACGGCGCCGTTCTCCCCCGCCCCGCCGTGCAGCGCGACGACGACGGCGTCCGGTCTACCGCTGGTGAGGCGGCTGATCAGCTTCGCGTCGATGTCCCATTCCTCGACGTGCAGCCCGGTATCACGCAGCGAGCTGGACAGCCTGCGTCCGGAGCGCAGCGACACGTCTCGCTCGTGCGATAGACCACCAGCCAACACGGCGACGGTGCGATCGGCCACCTGAACGACTCCCCAATCTTGTAACAGCTCTAAGCAGTGTCCGGGGACGGGGACTGCGGACCGAACACCGTGCGTGGGCGCAGGCTACCGAACGTGCGCTGCAACTCGAGCTCGTTGTCCAGCACCGTGGCGAGCCGGCGAACCCCTTCGGTGATCCGTTCCGGCGTCGGGTAGCAGAACGACAGCCGCATCAGCCGACCCGCAGGCGACCTATCAGACTCGGCGTAGAAGGCGGTTCCTGGAACGTAGGCCACCCGCTGGGTCACTGCCCGGGGCAGCATCGCCTTGGTGTCCAGGCCTTCGGGTACCGTGAGCCAGACGTAGAACCCGCCCGCGGGATGGGTCCACCGGCACCCCGGCGGCAGGTGGTGCGCCAGCGCATCGAGCATGGCATCCCGTCGGACCCGGTAGGCCTCCTGGTAGGTCTTGATCTGACCCTTCCAGTCATGCGCGGTCAGGTAGCGCGCCACCACGAACTGGGTGAACGTCGGGGGGCACAGGGTCGCCGACTCCGCGGCCAACACCAACTTCTCCCGCACCGCGTGCGGGGCCAGCGCCCAACCGACCCGCAGGCCAGGAGCGAAGGTCTTGGAGAACGAGCCCAGGTACACCACGTTGTCCGGGTCAGTGGCGCGCATCGCCGGGTAGATCTGGCCGTCAAAACCCAGCAGCCCGTAGGGGTTGTCCTCGACGATCAGCACCTGATGCTCGGCGCACAACCGCAGCACGTCGGCGCGGCGCGGCACGGCCAGCGTGACGCCGGCCGGATTGTGAAAATTCGGGATCGTGTACAGGAACTTCGGGGTGCGGCCCTGGGCACGCAATGACCGCAGCGTGGTGTCCAGCTCGTCGGGTATCAATCCCTCGTCGTCCATCGGCACCTGCACCACCTGCGCCTGGTAGGAGGCGAACGTGGTCAGCGCCCCGACATAGGACGGAGCCTCGGCGAGCACCACATCTCCCGGATCGCAAAAGATCCTGGTCACCATGTCCAGCGCCATCTGAGAACCAACGGTCACGGTGACGTCGTCGGCGTGCGCCCGGATCCCTTCCAGGGCCATCACCTCGCAGATCCGCTCGCGAAGCTCCGGAGTGCCTTGCGCTGAGCCGTACTGCAGCGCCGTCATCCCCTCGGTGGCGACCATCTGGGCCAGCTCACCGGCCAGCGAGTCCAACGGCAAGGCCGGCAGGTACGGCATGCCGCCGGCCAAGGACACCACCTCGGGGCGGCTGGCTACCGCGAACAGCGCGCGGATCTCGGATGCGGTCATGCCCGCGGTGCGCTGGGCATAGCGGTGCAGGTGCGGGTCGAGATCGCGTTGGGTGGACTGTTTGCGGCCGTGCTCTCCAAAGGGCTGGTGAGGTGTGGATGAGGGGGTCATGTAGGCGCCTTCGCTGCGGTTGCGGGTCCCCTGGCAGTGTAGAGGTCAACCCCAGGGTGCCCGCCGTCTTCACTCCAGGCGGCCAGCGGCATATGCTGCGCCAGGCGCTGTGCCCACCGCTGGCGCGCGCTCGTGGAGTTCAGGGAGGCCCGGTGTCACGTCGAGTGGTCGGCGTCACCCTGGACAATCTCAAGCTGCTCCCGAAACAGTGCCGGCGCTGTGTGTTCTGGGAGCTTGCCCCGCATATCCGGGAGCAAGCGGAGGACTTCGGCCAGACTGAACTGGAAAAGGAATCCTGGGTCTCCAGCGTGCTGTTGGAGTGGGGTTCCTGCGGGCGGATCGTGATGTCCGGCGACGTGCCTGCTGGCTACGTGCTCTACGCGCCCCCCGGCGCGGTGCCCCGGGCCTCGGCGTTTCCCACCTCGCCGGTCAGCGCCGATGCCGTGTTGCTTACCGCGCTGAAGGTGCTGCCGGAGTTCAGTGGGGGCGGCTTGGGCCGGATACTGGTGCAGGCGGTCGCCAAGGATCTGACCCGGCGCGGCGTGAAGGCCATTGAGGCCTTCGGCGACGCCCGGCCCAACCTGGAGTCCAGCTGCGTGGTCCCCGCCGAGTTCCTGCAGCAAGTCGGCTTCAAGACGGTGCACGCGCACGCGCACTGGCCCCGGCTACGCCTGGAGCTGCGTACTGCGCTGACCTGGAAGGAAGACGTCGAGGCTGCCTTGGAGAGGTTGCTGACGTCGGTGACGATCCACAACGTCGAGCCGAGCCTACGGCCGGCCTGACGCGATTGTCGGCGTCGGGAAACCCACCGGTGTGTGGGTCACGTCATAACTCGCCAGCGCGCAGGGCGGCGGTGAAGGCGATGCAGGATGGCCTCGTTGAGGACGACGTCGAATGCCGGGGAGTCGGTGATCCTGGTCAGGAGCGCTTGGCGCGCGATGCGGACGTGCACGCGTCGTTCGATCTCGGCGTCTTCCACGCCCGGGTTGTCCGCCCGGATCACCGCGCGAGCGTAGTCCTCGGTCTGGAACAGGCCGGGCACCAGTCGGACTCCTACCAGCTGAAGTGCGACGCCGCTTCCTCCAATCCGATGTAGACGTCGAAGCCTTCCGGGATGGCGTCGCCGTAGGAGTGCCACCAGCCGCGCGCCTTGGTCTCCTTGGCCAGACCCATCAGCGCCTCGGTCATGTCCTGCGGCGCGCCGTAGACCTTGCACATCGCCTCCACGTCGAGGCTGCGCAGGGAGGTCTGCCCGTTCTGCGAAGGGTCGTGGCCGGACCGGCGACGCCCCGACGCAGAGTCGCCGGTCCGGCCATTCCACGGCGAGTGAGAGGGGGACCGCGATGGGCACAGCGCAGCCGGGACCTCGATCGCGCCACGGAGATCCGGAACCGGTCACGCTGGATGGACCCAATACCGCCGGGTTCACCACGGCGTCCACCAGCGGCGACACCCCCGTCCGCTTCCCCCCGCCCCCGGGCGGGGGCCGTCGCCTTCCCGGACAGACTATCGAGAACACCCCGGCGAGGGCGGTCGCCCGTCAGCGCCGACGCTGCCCGTCCTGCCATGAACCGGCCCCCGCTGACCGGAGCCGACCTGTACGACTGGATGGCGCTGCGACGCGTCGGTGCCGGCGGCATAGCCAGGATGGGGATCACTGGTTCGATCACGGACGTCAGATACCAGGCTACGTGGCCGACGCGCTCGTCATGTTGTGCGGCAGCGATGCGGTGGCGCTGGCTGAGCTGGACGGGTCGGCATGCAGCCACTCCAGCGGGTCGATGCCGCGCCTGCCGACGCTGGAGATGACGCCGCCGTCGCTTCCCCTGCATCGTGCGGCACCAGATCCTCGCCGCGCTGTGCTACACACCCATCCCGTAGATCCTGGATTCCGGTGGGTCGCTTGGTGCCATCAGTGCCTGTCGGTGTGATAGGGCACCATGAGCGATGCCGATACGGGAGGCAAGATGAGCAGCGGACTTGAGACGCGGCCGGGCGCCACCACACTCGATCTTGACGACCTGGTGGAGCTGGCTTGGGGCGGTCAGATCCGAGTCCCGCACTTCCAGCGAGACTTTCGATGGACGCGCCAAGACGTCATCCGACTCTTCGATAGCATCGTCAAGCGATACCCGGTCGGCAGTCTGCTGCTCTGGCGGCGGCCGGCACCTGCGCAGCGGCTCATACTCGGCGCACTTCAAATCGACGCACCGCCGGTCGATCAGGCCTTATGGGTGGTCGATGGCCAGCAACGCGTCGTGAGCCTCGCCAACGCTCTGCATCCGGACGGGGGGCAGGACCCTCGGTTCAACCTCGGTTATGACGTCCGGGACGACCGCATCGTCAATCGTGCAGGCACCGACGACCCGTACGTGATCCCGCTACCGATCGTCTTCGACCTCACCAAGGTCTTGGACTGGTTCGCCAATCATCCCGAGGTCAACGATTATCGGAACAGGGCGTTCGAACTCACCAAGCACTTGCGCCAGTTCTCGATTCCCGCCTACCAGGTGGTGCAGGACGACACGCTTGTGCTGCGTGACATTTTCGACCGGATGAACAACTACGGCAAGCGGCTGAGCCGGGCGGAGATCTTTTCCGCGCTCAACGCCGGCGGCGAGTCCGACGCCGAATACACCTTGACCATCGCCCAGATCGCTGATCACGTGGACGACCAGCTCGGCTTCGGCCGGGTCGATGCGGACACAGTGCTCCGGGCCGTCCTCGCCCGCCGTGGACCGGATGTGCAACGGGAGATCCGGCTTGAGTTCGACGACAACAACCGGCGTGGTGACCTCGAATTCCGCAACGAGGATCGCGACACCGCGTTCGCAGCGGGAGAAGAGGCGCTCTTCCAGGCCGTGCGTTTTCTGCAGTCGATCGGCGTTCCTCACGTCGCACTGCTCGCCTACCGCTACCTCCTCGTCGTCCTGACAAGGATCTTCGCACACTACCCCGAGCCTGATCCTACGAATCTCAGGCTGCTGGGTCGCTGGTACTGGCGCGCGGCCGTGCTCGGTCCGGGGATCTTCAAAGGCAGCACCACCGGTGCCATGCGAATCCTGTGCACGAGGGTCAGACCCGGCGACCTCAGCGGGTCGGTAAGGGACCTACTCAGCGTGCTCGACAATGACCACGAGGTGGCGCTTCCCGACCTGCGCAGATTCCGGACCAACGAGGCCACTGCAAAAATCACTCTGTGCTCCTGGTGGGAACGTGGCCCCCGCAGCTTGGACACCGGCGATCGGTTCGACCAATCGCAGCTCGCCGAGGCGTTGATCGACCGTGCGACTGCGGCGGACGCGGTGGTCGTCTTCATCGCTCGGAGATTCGTCCCTGAGCCATACCGGCTCTGGGCTGCGAATCGCGCGTTGGTTCCGGTGCTCGCCGAGCCCGCGACTGAGGTAGCTGGGGCCTTCACCCAGTGCCTGTTCGACATACCCGAGGACACCTGGCAGCAGGTGCTTAGCTCGCACTCGATCAGCGCTGAGAGCGGTCGCCATTTGGTCGATGGCGACACCGTGGCCTTCCTGCAGTCCCGCCAGGTGGACCTGCAGCAAGTGCTCGAATCCTTCCTGCGGCGCAAGTGCGAGTGGGGTTTCGAGAACACGCCACCGCTGCACGAGCTGCTCATAGAAGACCTCGATGGCGAGGGGGACGATGACGCTGCGTGAGATCCGGCACTCGGTGTGGGTGCGCAGCGCGCGGGTAGGCACGCTGTTCCAGCGGGGCGACTACACCCGCTTTGTGTTCTCCGACGGGTATCTCAACGACCCTGACCGGCCAGTTCTCGGGTTGCTCTTCGAGCAGAATCTTTCCGCTAGGCATGCAGCCGCGCTCCGTCTGCCGTATTGGTTCTCAAACCTGCTCCCTGAAGGCCGGCTACGAGAATGGATCGCGGCTGATAGGAAGGTGTCTCCGCATCGCGAGATGGAGCTACTGGCCCAGGTTGGCCAGGACCTCCCGGGAGCCGTACGAGTGCTTCCTACGCCCGATGGTGAAAGCGACGAGACGGAGTGGTTGCCGGCACCTCCTCCGGCGTCAGCGGCACAAGACGCACGAAATAAAGATACCTGGCGCTTCTCACTGGCTGGAGTCGCACTCAAGTTCTCCATGCTCGCGAAGGGTGATCGGCTTACCCTGCCCGCATTCGGGGTGGGCGGCGACTGGATCGTCAAGCTGCCGGACCAGGCATATCCAGACGTGCCGCGCAACGAGTTCACCATGATGTCCCTGGCGGCGTCCGTCGGCATAGCGGTTCCGCCAGTTCGGCTCGTGCACCGCGACGAGCTGGACGGATTACCGCCAGATGTCTGGACGAGTCGGGAAGAGTGGGCGTACGCCATCCGACGATTCGACCGGGACGCAAACCGCGACTTGGTGCACATCGAAGACCTGGCCCAAGTTCGCGGCGTCTACCCAGAGGAGAAATATCTCGGCAACTACGAGACTGTGGCCGCGCTCGCTTATCGGGGTCACGATCTGGACGGGCTTCGCGAGTTCGCCCGCCGGCTGGCATTCACTGTCCTCATCGCCAACGGGGACGCGCACCTGAAGAACTGGTCGTTGATCTATACTGATCCGCGGGTACCCGGTCTCGCACCGGCGTACGACATGGTCTCTACCGCGTACTACATGGGTGAGCGGGAGACACTCGGCCTGAAGTTTGGTGGAACGCGGCGCCTTGACAAAGTCGACGTGACCACCTTCGAACGCCTGCAACGGCGTCTGCGCGCTCCGCGGGCAGAGCTAGCGGCGTGCGTCGCGGAGTTAGTCAATCAAGTGAGCCTGCACTGGCCCGAACGGCGCGATCAACTCGCCGTCAATCCCCGGCTGGTCGCGAGCATCGAATCCCACATCGCCTCTGGCAGCCGTTCCCTGCTGCGTCAAGTGGAGGACTTGTGAAGGCCGCCTCACGAGGCGCAGCCGTTCAACTCCCCGCGCAGCAGGTCGGCGAAAGTGAACGTGCCGGTGGGCTGATCGTTCTCGCCCAGCAGGTAGAGCCGCTTGACGGCGACCACCGCCCCTTCGGCGACCACGTCGCGGAAGGCCGGGTCCAGGAGTTTGCGGCGGTCCTCGGGGTTGGTCAGGTAACCCAGTTCAACCCGGACCGCGGGCATCCGCGTCATCCGCAGCAGTTCCCAGGTCTTGGGATGGCTTCCGCAGTCGAGCATCCCGGTACGGGCGGTCAGCTCGCGCTGAATGAACTCGGCCAGCGCCTCACCCAGCGTGGAGCTGGTCCCGTTGCTGGTGCCGAAATGAAACGTCGCCAGGCCGTGTGCCAGCGCCGTGGGGTGGCCGTCGGTGTGCAGGGACAGCACCAGGTCGCCACCCGCGGTGTTGGCGAAGGCGGCTCGTTCGGCTTCGGTGGGGCTGGTGTCCCGACTGTGGGAAAGCAGCGTCTGCATCCCGGTAGAAGCCATCCGACCTGCCAGCCGCTGAGCCAGGTCCCACATCAGATCTGCCTCGGTGGCTCCGTCGACCACGATGCCTGCTTCGGTGCCGCCGTGGCACGGATCGATGATGATCCGCTTGCCGCGTAGAGCCGGACCCGCCCGGCGGGCACGTTCCTGCTCGCGGAGCAACACCGGCCTGCCACCGCGGACCTTGGGCTGCAGCTGGCGCAGCGCCCGCAAGGTGGCAGGCCCGCAAACCCCGTCGACCAGCAGGCCATAGTCACGCTGGAAGCTGCGTAGTGCGGTCTCGGTCTGCGAGCCGAAGATCCCGTCCGCCCGGTCGGCGTCATAGCCCAGCTCGAGCAACCGTTCCTGCAGCGTGCACACGTCGTCGCCGCGCATCGGGCAGGCGATGAGATAGCTGAGCAGCCGGCACCCGAATCCCAGACGCGCGTCGCACAAAGCCTGGTAGGTGGCCCGCCCGACGAGGCCGTCGCTGATCAAACCGCGGCGCTGCTGGAAGGTACGGACCGCGTGTTCCACCGTGATATCGAAGATGTCGGGGTCCGCGGCTGTCCCGGCGCTCGATCTCGACGACGGTGGTAGCAGTCCCTGCGAGGCCAGCAACGCCCTGAGCTGCGCCACCGTCTGCCCAGTGTCGCCGCGGCGGAGCAGCTGCATTCAACCTCACTTCAGATCGGTGCGGAACTCGTGCGGCGGGCTTGTCACCAATGCTCGCCCCGACGGACAGGACGCGTGCCAGGGTAATCGGTTGCCTGCCGCGACGATGAGTCTGGCGACTGCTCATCGCGGCAGATGCGGATCAGCCCAGGTAGTCGGCCAGATCTTCGAGCAGCGCGGCCTTGGGTTTGGCGCCGACGATCTGCTTCACCGGCTTGCCACCCGAGAACAGGATCATGGTCGGGATCGACATGATCTGGTAGTCCCGTGGGGTGCTGGGGTTGGCGTCGATGTCCATCTTCGCGATGGTGAGCTTGTCGCCGTTCTCCGAGGCGATCTCCTCGAGTACCGGCGCCACCTGCTTGCACGGACCGCACCAGCTCGCCCAGAAGTCCACCAGCACCGGCTTGTCGCTGCCGAGCACGTCGTCGGCGAACGAATCATCGGTCACGGTCACGGTCGACTTGTCTGCCATCTCATCTCCTGTGTGTAGTCCCGCGTACGGAAGTCCTGCGTGCGGGTGCCCCGCGTGCGGGATGGAATAGGTGATCAGGACTTGGAACCGTAGCCGCCACCGACGAACTCGGTGGCCACCTGCGCGCGCGGATCCGCGGCGTGCTCAGCGAGCCAGCGTTCGACGTCGATCGCGGCCGCGCAGCCAGTGCCCGCGGCGGTGACAGCTTGCCGGTAAGTGTGGTCCACCAGGTCACCCGCCGCGAACACGCCGTCGACGCTGGTAGCGGTGGACGGTGCGGTCACCAGTAGGTAGCCGGCCGCGTCGGTGTCCACCTGATCGCGGACCAGCTCACTGCGCGGGTCGTGCCCGACCGCCACGAACATCCCGGTGACCTCTAGCGTCGAGCCGTCAGAGAGCTCCAGGCCGCTGACGCCGCCGTCGCCGACTACCCGGTCGATCGTCACCCCGGTGCGCCAGCGGATCTTGTCGTTGTTCCGGGCCCGCTCAAGCATGATCTTCGAGGCGCGGAACTCGTCGCGTCGATGCACCACCGTCACCGATCGCGCGAATTTGGTCAGAAAGATGGCTTCCTCCATCGCGGAGTCCCCACCGCCGATCACGGCGATGTCCTGGTCGCGGAAGAAGAAACCGTCGCAGGTGGCGCACGAGCTGACGCCGCGGCCGAGCAGTTCCTGCTCTCCGGGGACGTTGAGGTAGCGGGGCTGCGCGCCCATCGCGAGTATCACCGACCGGGTCAGGTAGGTGGTCCCATCCACCATGACCCGCTTGACGTCACCGGCTAGCTCGACCGACGTGACGTCATTGGGTCGCAGCTCGGCCCCGAAGCGCTCGGCTTGGGTTTTGAACTGCTCCATCAGATCCGGACCCATGATCCCGTCGCGGAATCCCGGGTAGTTCTCCACGTCGGTCGTGGTCATCAAGGCACCGCCGTACTGGCTTCCCTCGAAGACCAGCGGCTCCAGCTGGGCCCGCGCGGTGTAGATCGCGGCGGTGTAACCAGCCGGACCCGAGCCGATGATGATGACGTCACGGATCTGTTCACTCACGTTGCCCACAACACGATCCTACGGGCCGATGTTCCCGCCCCAGTTGGCCGCTCTCCAAGGCCGGCCAACCCGGGCCGTCGGCGCTCCCAACAGCTACCAACCGTCGGGTCTTTCGCGGTGGGCCGCGCGGGTGCTCACGCCAGTTGGCGCCGGACGTCGCGGTCCCGGTCCTCGGAACCCAGGCGGGCATCGGTGAACATGTGCGCCGCGTCATTGAGCTGGCGAGCGACATCATCCGGTTGCTTGCTGGCTTGCGAGGTTTGGGGCACGTCCCGAATACCCACCGGCTCCGCCGTCCCGGGTTGGGATGGCGGAGCCGGTGTGGGT
>QHBY01000399.1 GCA_003244245.1 Pseudonocardiales bacterium | reverse complement strand
GGGGTTATTTCATCGCGAGCCCTAACCACCTCGTCCAGGCCGGCGCCGAACTCGTGGACGTAATGGGCAACATCCGCGGCATGGTGTCCGGGCATCGGCTGCGACAAGCCGACGTCGGCCTGCCAATGCTGTTCGCCAGCCGGCCGTTCCTGGAAGGCGAGGTCCGCGCCCGGGTCCGTGCGCTGCCCGGCGTCACCTTCATGGACGGCACCGACATCGTCGGTCTGACGACCACGGCCGACCGGCGCCGGGTCACCGGGGTGCAGTGCCGGCCGAGTGGGCGATCGGACATCGGCCGGCTGAGTCGGTCATCGGAAGTCGACGGAAGGGCCGACGAGCAGGCCGAGTCGATCGCGGCTGACCTCGTGGTGGACGCCACTGGCCGCGGCTCGCGGACCCCGGTCTGGTTGCAGGAGTGGGGCTATCAGCGTCCGACCGAGGACCGGGTTGACATCGGATTGGGCTACGCCACGAGGACCTACCGGCTCCGTCCCGGCACCCTCGGGCCGGACAAGGCGATCGTCATCGGCGGGACGCCAAACCATCCGCGCAGCGGCGTGCTGGCCGCGCTGGAGGGTGGCCGGCACATGGTCGGCCTCGGCGGCATCCTCGGTGATCACCCGCCGACCGACCCGGCTGGCTTCGACGCCTTCGCCGCCAGCCTGCTGTTCACCGATATCGCGGACGCGATGGTCGGGGCGCAGCCGCTGGACGACCCGGTCGCGTTCCGCTTCCCGGCCAGCGTGCGCCACCGCTACGAACGGCTGCGCCAGTTTCCAGGCGGCCTGCTGGTCATCGGCGACGCGGTCTGCTCGTTCAACCCCGTCTACGGGCAGGGCATGCCGGTGGCCGCCAATGAGGCATTGGCGCTGCGCCGGTTGCTGGCCCGCGGCACGGATCCCGCACCGAGCCAGTATTTCCGAGCGATCGCCAAGACGGTCGACACGCCGTGGGACATCGCGGTGGGCGCGGACCTGGCCTTCCCCGGCGTGCCCGGGACCCGCACCGCCAAAATCCGGCTGGTGAACGCCTACCTACCCCGGTTGCACGCGGCAGCGGCCCACGACGTGGCCCTGGGCGAGGCGTTCGTCCGGGTCGTGGGACTACTCGACCGGCCCGCGGCGCTGCTACGACCAGACCGCGTGTTGCGGGTGTGGTGGGCCAACCGGCGCCACCCGGCCGAGCCCGCAACCAGCGTCACATCGCACGCGCAAGCGAGGTCACGGTGACAACCACACCCGGCACCGATGTCGCCTATTTCGACATCCTCGACCCTGCGTTCCGGGTCGACTCTCCCGAGGTCCGCGCCGCGCCGACGCCCGCTGGTGGGCGCACACCCCGATCGGAGTCGCGGTGCTGCGCTACCAGGAGTGCCTGACGCTGCTGCGCGACCGCCGCCTGCGCCACGGCAGCCTGGACACGGTGGCCGCCTACGGCATCACCTCCGGCCTGTTCTTCGACTGGCTGCGCACGATGCTGCTCAACCTCGAGGGAGAGCCCCACCAGCGGCAGCGCCGGCTGGTGAACAAGGCGTCACCCAGCGCAGTGTCGATGTGCTGCGGCCGTTCATGCGGGCCAAGGCGCATGAGCTGATCGACGGCTTCGCCGAGGGCGGCGGCTGCGAGTTCATGGCGGCCTTCGCCGATCCGTACCCGGCCTGGGTGATCGCCGAACTGCTCGGCATCCCCGCCCAACGCTTCGACGCGTTCCTGGGCTGGGCCACCGACATGAGCCTCGGGTTCGGCCCGGTCGCCGCAGCGGAGCAGGACCGTATTGACGCAGCCGTCGCAGGGCTCCACGCGTGCGGACCAGAGATGAGCGCCGTCGTGGGGCCGCTCACAGGTCGCCGCGATGGACCGTGCCCAGCAGACGTCCGTCCGGGTCGGTGACGAGTGCGTAGGTCAGGCCCCGGTCCTGCAGCCGGGCCCGCACCGTCGCTGTGGTCTCGTGTGGGCGCAGCGTGGACGGTCCGGGCTCCATCACCTCCGCGACGGGCCGATCCAGATCCACCGCGGCGGCAGCGCTGTCCGGATCGCCGTCAAAGATGTCAGCGCGCAGCCGCCCCAGAAGCACATCATCGGCCGTGATGACGAGCGCGACACGGTAGCCCGAGGAGGCCATCCGCGCCCGCGCCCGCGCGATGGGCTCCTGCGGGCCGACGGTGGCAACGTCATGACGCAGGCGCCGACCGATCGTGGGGGGCGTCGGCGGCGGTGCCCTCAACGGGGAGGTTGCGGGCGAGCCAGTCGACCTTCCCGGGCATGTAGTCATAGACCCGAGCGAACCCGAGAGCGAGGAGCCGACACGCGGCTCGAGGGCTCATATCTCAAAGGCCGTCCCAGCAGTACACGACCACCGGCCGCTGCGGATCGAGCCGGGCCGTTGTGGTGGCGACGAGGATCTTGAGCGGGATGTTGACCGCCCCCGGCAGGTGCATTTCGTCGTACTCGCCGGCGGGAAGCACCTCCACCAGCTGAGCGTCCTGGTCCAGCAGCCGACGCAACGCCGGGTAGTCGATCGCCGTTATCGTGGGTCGATCTCCGGAGATCGACCCACGCGTTCCGGTGTCAAGTGATCCGGTGTCATGTCGAGGACAACGTCGGGCGGGTCGCGGTCGTCGCGGCCACGGCCGCCCTACCGGTCCGCATCACGGCCAGCTCGAACACGCGGATGGCCTGCAACAGGCCCCGTCAATTCTTGAGGCGTCGGCTGCCACCGTGCCAGTCCTGCGCAACGCCGACCTCGTCCTCGCTGACTCCCAGGGCCTTGAGTTGCGGTAGTTCACGCAGGCTCCGCTTGAGCTCGGCGAACCCGGGGAAACGGGCCAGCCCGATGACGTGGTCCCACAGCGCCACAGCGTCGTCGTCGGTGGGCAGGCGGCTGATCACCGGGCCGAAGAACGCCACGCCGTTGGGGGGCTCGAAATGGATGATGGGGGTACCGACGTCCTTACCGGTCAGGCCCAGCGCCTCATCGGTCTCGGCCTGGATGGTGGCATCCCAGGAGGTGTCGTCCAGGGCGTCGGATAGACCCGTCGGCAGGCCGACCTGGGTCAGAATGGGTTCCACGAACTCTGCGGTGCCGCGGTGGCCGTGGCTGGCCGCGTCGTCGGGAACCGGGTCGCTGTCAAAGATGTGCGTTCCCAGCGCGGCGTACAGCGGCGCGACCGCGTCGCGCCCGTGCTCGTCGCGGGTCCGAGCGGCCACCCGGAGCAGCCGCAGGCCGGCAGTGTGACCCGCCTCGTACTCCGGCGGGAACTGCGCGCCGTAGTCGACGTGCGAGTTGATCAGCCGTAACGAGACGAACCGCCAGTCCACGGTGTAATCGCGCTGCGCCTGAACCTTGCGGACCCATTTGCTGGTCATCCACGCGAAGGGACAGACCGGATCGAAGTAGTAGTTGATATCGGTACCGGGCATGGTGGGAACCTCATCGTCTGCAATTCGGGCATCTGTGGTGCTGGTGCAGAGATCGTCACGCCGATCCCCGTCGTAGCAGTGGCGACCAGCGGGTCAGGTCACACAGCACCCATACCCCGGAGCAGGGCGCCGTAGAACCATCCGTACGCGAGCAGACTCACCCCGGCCGAGGCGGCGAGCTCGATGATACCGGCGAGCAGAACCGACACCGCGACCGCGAGGGCGTCCACGCGGAACCCAATGTGGCCCAGCAGCGCCGATCCGGTCGCCCAGCCCCGAGCGCGGTGACGGCCACGGCGGTGAAGTCGGCGTCGAGGGTGTGGCTGAACACGAGTACGACCGCGGCGCCCCAGGCGGTGATGACCAGCCCCGGGGCCCACAGCGTTGCGCCTCGTCCGCCCATGGCTGGGGCCCCGAGGTAGGTGACCCCGAGGATCAGCGGTGTCGCGTAGAACGGCAACGCCGCCACCGGGTCACCCGCGGCGGACACGATCGCCGCGCCGAGAAGGACGGGCACCCACCGCCAGCGACGGGTCGCGGTCACCGATCCTCCCGTCTCAACGGTAGTCCGCGCGTCATCCGAGGGTGCCGGGCCGGGGGTGGCTGCCGGGTCGGCGGTCGCGGCGTGAGCGGCGGTCGCGGCGGAACTGGTGAATGTGCCGCGGTCCGCGGTGTCAGGCATTGGGCTCTCCGATGGTGGGTGCAGCGGGGCCGATACGCAGCCGCGGCGAAACGCTGCCTCGGCGAAACGCTGTGGGCCCCGACGTTGTCACGGGACGGTCCGTTTGCTTCCGGTGCCCCTGGGTCCGGTCTGTCGACGTCGCGCCGCGGCCAGCGCCCGGACGGCGCCGTTGATGGCTACCCCACCGC